>CAZBCQ010000352.1:0-1531 GCA_964490255.1 uncultured Terriglobales bacterium
ATCTCGGCGAATTCTTCGGCGACTTGCTGAAACGTCTTGTCGCCGACCATGCCTTCGGACCAGGCTCGCAGTGTGTCATCGATGCCCGAAGCACGCAGAACGCGCGACTTCAGCAGCAGCATCTCTTCCCACACGTGATCGCGGTCTTCCGGACTCAGCAGGTCGCTGGCGGCGCCCACGCAGCGCTTCGCCTCTTCCCAGTCCTGGAAGAAATCGTTAGCTGCAGTAGATCCGCGTGAAAGATGCGCTTCGGCGATGAGGGACCGGTTCTGCGTTTGCTGTGCCAGCGTAATCGCCTCGTCCGAGTACTGGCGAGCGGTATTGGCGTGGACAGCAGCATCGGCGTCTTCGCCCAACTGCTCGTCGACGTGCGCATTCTCGGTCGCCGCCTGCAGAATCCGCGCTCGCGCCATCAGGATGTGATCGTTCTTGTCGTGCGCGAGTTCATAGGCACGAGACGCTTCTTTGGCGGCAACATCGATTTCGCCTCCATCCAGATGCAGGTAGCCCGTGTTCACCAGCACCGAACCGCTGCCGCCGAAACTCTGGTGCAAAGCATAAATCTCGCCTGCGCGCTGCAGATCCTGCAGCGCCAGCTGGCAGAGTTCATTGAAGCGCTGCTGATATCCGTCGACGCGAATCGCGGCAGGTTTCCGTCCGGACTGGCGTGCGCGTGCGTCGATGCGCTTTCGCAAATGTAGCGCGACCAAGCGACGCACATACGCCGCGTTCACCAGCGCGCGTGCCAGGTTGCGGTGATTCGGATCGCGCTGGCAGTACGTCTTAACCGCGCGATCGAAGTGCTCGAGCGCTTCGGCATATTTACCGACTTGGCGCACGATACGTCCTCGCGCGGATTCGATATTGCCGAGCGACAGCCAATCGTCAGTCTTTCCCAACTGTCGTTCAGCCTGATCAAGAAGCCGGAGCGCTTGCTCGGACTGGCCCTTCTGAAACAACAGCCAGCTTTCCTGAATGCGAATGACGGCGGCGAGCTTCGGTGCATCGATCTCTTCCATGAGCTCACGACCAGCGACGATGTCAGTCCGAGCAGCGTCGTACTCGCCTTTCTTGCGATGGGATCGTCCCTTCCAGAAATGCGCGATCGCGATCAGGCGCTTGTCCCCCAATTCATCCCTCGCGTTCAGGACGAAATCGAGCAGGCGAATGGCAGAGTCCGATTCTTCCAGCACGATCGCGCAGAACGCTTCCGCCATCCTTAATAACAGGAACTCGAGGAATGGCATGCGGCGCCGGACAGCAGGCGGGAATTTGGCAAGCGCCGCTTCGACCAGCTTCGCATCGCCATAGCCCAAGTCCACCCATTGTGCGATGGAGAGCACCAGGGCAGCGGCGTTGGGCTGTTCGGGCGTGAACCCACGCAGCAGCGCCTTGTGTTGATCGAGCAGCGAGAATCCGAGGGAGATACGTCTCTCGATCAGCGCATCGATGAGCGCCTGATTGAGCTGGTGCACGGAAAGCAGCCGCGGCGGCATAAGCTGATTCTAAGCCGCTGGTCCAAATTGGTCGA
>CAZBCQ010000352.1:1631-3369 GCA_964490255.1 uncultured Terriglobales bacterium
CATGACTGGAACTCTTCCCGCTGGGACGGCATTACCCGCACTTATACGCCAGAAGATGTTGCCCGCCTCGGTGGCACCGTGCGGATCGAGTACACGCTGGCGCGAAACGGCGCTGAGAAGTTGTGGCGACTACTGAAAGATGAGCCGTACGTCGCCGCGCTCGGTGCGCTTACCGGCAACCAGGCAGTAGAGATGGCACAGGCAGGGCTGAAGGGCATCTATCTCAGTGGCTGGCAGGTGGCTGCGGACGCAAACCTGGCCGGGCAAATGTACCCCGACCAAAGTCTTTATCCCGTGAACAGCGTCCCCACGGTTATTCGCGCAATCAACAATGCGCTGCTTCGGGCCGATCAGATCTCTCACAGCGAAGGTCGCGACGGAGTGGACTGGATGCTCCCGATCGTCGCCGATGCCGAAGCTGGGTTCGGCGGCACGCTGAACGCATTCGAACTGATGAAGGGGATGATCGAGGCGGGCGCAGCCGGTGTGCACTTCGAGGATCAGCTTTCCTCCGCCAAGAAGTGCGGTCACCTCGGCGGCAAGGTGTTGGTGCCCACGCAGGAAGCTGTCCAAAAGTTGATCGCAGCCAGGCTCGCGGCCGACACGCTGGGCGTCCCTACAATTCTCATCGCGCGCACCGATGCAAACTCTGCAGGACTCATCACCAGCGATTGCGATCCGCGCGACCGGCAGTTCCTGACCGGCGAACGCACCGTCGAAGGTTTCTACCGCATGCGAGGTGGACTGGATGCTGCCATCGCTCGTGGTCTTGCTTATGCTCCCTACGCGGACCTGCTCTGGTGTGAAACTTCAGAGCCGAACTTGGCCGAGGCGCGGCGTTACGCGGATGCAATTCACGCCGAATTCCCTGGCAAGATGCTTGCCTACAACTGCTCCCCGTCCTTCCACTGGAAAGCTAAGTTGAACGACAGCGAGATCGCTGAGTTCCAGCACGAACTGGGCAAGATGGGATACCGCTTCCAATTCGTTACGCTGGCTGGCTTCCATGCATTGAACCTGTCCATCTTCGAACTGGCCCACGAATATGCTCGTACGGGGATGACGGCCTACTCCCATCTGCAGCAGCGTGAGTTCGACATGACAAAGCACGGCTACAGCGGTGTGAAGCACCAGCGCTTTGTTGGCACTGGCTACTTCGACGCGGTGGCAACCACCATCGCTTCCGGGGAAAGCTCCATCGTTGCTCTTCCAGGGTCAACCGAAGCCGATCAGTTTGAGATTGGCACCCCGAAGCATCAGGAGGAAGACGAGTTCGACAGAGTTGTGATGGCGCTCACCAAGACCCAAAAAGGAGTATCATCCCCCGCCGGCATTGACATCTAACCAGATGCAACGCTGCGAGGATGACAAATGAGTTCAACGACGCAAGTCCGACCGGGCGAGAGCACGAGTCTCGAGCAGCAGGTGCTTACCCCTGCGGCTCGAGATTTTCTACAGGAGCTTCATCGGCGGTTTGAGCCAACGCGCCAAGCGCTGTTGCAGGCGCGGCGGAAGCGACAGGAAGAATTCGATCGCGGCGTACAGCCCGATTTTCTCGCGAGCACGCGCGAGATCCGCGAACGTGAGTGGCGTGTCGCCCCCATTCCTGCCGACCTGCAAGACCGGCGCGTGGAAATCACCGGTCCGACTGACCGCAAGATGCTGATCAACGCGCTCAACTCGGGCGCGAATGTCTACATGGCGGATTTCGAGGATTCGAATACGCCGACGTGGAGCA
>CAZBCQ010000353.1:0-3357 GCA_964490255.1 uncultured Terriglobales bacterium
GGTCACAAAATCTGCCACGCGGCTGGTGGGTGTTGACCTGATGGCCCGCAGGCGTCATACGCCCCCGACAATTCGGTGCAAGCTGTTGGGCGTCAATTTCTATTTAGAGGCCAGAGCCTGGCCAGCCGAGTTCACATTTGCCCATTCTGAGAAAATCAAGGTCCTAAATGCTGCTGGGTGCCCGACCGACGCGCTTCCGCACGTCGGTGGGCGTCCTTATCTGTGGCAGGATTTTCTGCTCCGGCGAGCTGACGGCAAATTATGCGTCGCTGCCGTAGATCGACCGGACAACACGCCGAAGTACCAGACCCGTACGCTCACCGAGCGCTATACCGGGGTTCTGGAGCACCTTGCTTCGGAATTCCGTCTGATTGTGGTGGTCGGTTCCGAGGGCCGCGCCCGGCTCTATCGGAAATGGGCTGCCCAACCCATCGCAGGTCGGTTTACCCAAGACACGCTGAAGCCATACCAGGTGAGAACACCGATTCCACAAGTCAATATCTCGCTTGAGGAGAAACAGCAATGAAGTTAACGGGCACGGTATTGCGGTGTTCGTCGCGGAGGGTTAATGCCAGCGGGTCAAAGGAAACATACGTCACCAACCTGCTGGTATTGGACTCGGACAACACTGCGGGGGCGAATTACGCGGTTGAAATCTGGGACGAGAAGCCGCACAAGCTGCCGGTCGGAGCAGACTCCACACTGACCGTCACCGGAGTGGTCAGCCGGAACACCTCGATCCCGACGTTTCGTGGGCAGCCGCTCCAGCAGGAAGCGCTGGTCGGCGCGTAGCGCCGAGTCGTCACCGACCGCGTTGCGGTCGGCGGTAAATCTCAGCCGAGATTTACCGGTCAAAGGCGTCGCGGCGCGACGCCTTTGACCATTCCATTGACGAGCCACCCCCGAGGGTGGCTCTCGGGGGTGGCTCTTGGGGGTGGCACATCCACCCCCGAATGAGAGTTGTCATGACAATGCCGCAAGCAAATTCGCAGACCAGAACGATCGAAGAGCAAGTCCTATATCGGCTCTCGCTCGATTTCCGGTCACACGAATTAGCCGAAGCCTTCCTCGACCGCTTTCGCTGTCTGGTTGGCGACCTCCCAGCCAGCGAAAACCATCACCATAGCCGTCCAGGTGGTCTTTACCGGCATTCGCTCGAAGTGGCGTTGCGGGCGCTAGAAGAGTTCGCCGGAACGACGATTACGGAACGGCGAGCGGACGGAACGGTAGATAGCTTCGAAAATGCCCGCAACAAACCTCGTTGGCAGTACGCCACGTTCATCGCAGCGCTCTGTCATGACCTCGGCAAGCTCTTCGAGATGGACTTGCGAATCGCCGATACGCCCTGGCGTCCATTCGCCGAACCTTATCTGGAGTTCGTCGGCCGTAGCCGGAAATCACCGACATTGACATGGAACCCAGAGCGCCAGCACGGAGATCATGCTCTGCTTTCTCCAGCTTTACTCTTCCGCCAGCTCCTCACGACCGACGATGTCGATTATCTCGGGGCACCGCGGGTTAAGAAGATCACCAGGACACTCGTGGGCAGCCACGACATTCTCGATAGTGATGATCCAGTATCGCGAGCTGTCTCCAAGGCTGATCAAGCGAGTGTCGAACGGGCTCATCCCGCGATAGTGGACCAGCCTGACAGCAAATCCGGATGGTTTCTGCGCGTCCTGCAGGAGATGATCGTTAACGGCGAGATCAACGTGAATATGCGCGGAGGGCAAGTCTTTGTCCACGGGGACAGGACGGCTGTGGTGATGCCGGCGGTTCTCTTTCTGCTACGTGAGCGCCTTAGGGCGACGTACAACGTTACGCTGCCTGAGAACACTCACGTTTATAACCTGCTCCGCAATTCGAATTTAGTGGATGCTGATGCCGCAGGAATGTGCGTACGCGCCATCAAGGCCACGACTGATGGCCACACTGTTTCACTCAAAGCACTCATATTTCCGACCGACAAGGTCATACCCAAATCAATCCTTCCCACACTCCCCAAAACCACCCAATTTGAAATTGACACTCAGCCTCAGCCGCAACGGGTCGTGGAAGCGCAGGAG
Organism: uncultured Terriglobales bacterium; assembly: GCA_964490255.1. GTDB lineage: Bacteria > Acidobacteriota > Terriglobia > Terriglobales > Acidobacteriaceae > JAJPJE01. The sequence continues at coordinate 2,067 of CAZBCQ010000353.1, forward strand.
TGAGGCTATGGAGAACTGACATGAATACTCTCATCGCAAATCACTACGGCCGAGTTCAGGGGGAGGTGGGTGGCGCTGGCCTAACCTTAATCGTAGCTGCTCAGACTCCACGCCGAGAGTCGGTCGAAGTCCAAACACGCATTGACTCCATTGAGCAATTACTACATCTGCTGGCGATCATGCGAGCCGTCGAGCGCCGGATTGAGCAGTTCCAGTTGCGCGATTCCAACAAATCGGATGGCACCGAGCAGGAGAGCCCGTTCGATGACACGATCTCTTCCGAAGGAGACTTGTTCGGCTCGAACGGCAGTGGCTCGAAGAACAAGATTTATGGACGCTTTGCGCACTTCCTCATTTACGAGCAGGTCGATGAAGGCCGGCTGCGGGTATTCTTCGCCGTGCGTGATGATGCAAAGCGAGTCGCTCGCTTCGATCTGCATCCCGGTGAGGTCCAGGCAATGCACGCACTCGCAAAGCGCGCACTGTTTGCGCACGAGCAGGTTGATCTGCTGCTCCGCGATGAGCTGTCGCTTAGCGTGGGGCTGAATGTCTCCGGTCGCGGTGCGCGATTCGACGTGCAGACTCCGCTTTGGCACTCACAGTTCTGCCTCAATAAAGCCAATGACCTTGCGACACTCGCTGTCTTCACTCGCCGTGCCGTCAACCAGGAGAGGGCTATCCCGATCCGGTTTGGGGAATCAGCAAATCAGTTCAGCTTGCGGAAACGAAATGATGGACAGGTGATCGCCGAATTTGAGCACCAGCGCACGATGGAAAAGATTGTGCTCTCGACACTGCAGCTTTACGAACTCGAAACCCTGGCGCAGTACGCGCTGCATCACGCATTCGAACCGGTGGCGATCCCGCTAGAGAATCATTTGCCGCCTCAAGCAACAACGGCGGCCCAAATCGCGTAGTCTCACTTCCCAAGTTTTCTTACCCACAAACCCTTTCCGAATCCCACAAACCCCGACTCAACCAACAACTGCATCCACGCGGAAACCGCGAGGGTGTCCTAATCCACAAAGGAGCTTTAGCTATGAGTGTGATCAATACCAATCAATTCAAATCGGCGCTCGAAAGACTTTGCCTCCTAGTGCCGAAGAGAGGAACCTTGCCGGTGCTGGAAAACCTCAGATGGCGCGTCGTGAAAGGCCATCTCGATTTGACAGCAACCGACTTGGACAACAGCCTAATCATTCCTGTTCCTTGGCCTGCACCGCCGACATTGAACGTCGATGTACTGGTTCCGGCTAAGGATCTCTACCAAGCTGTAAAAACCGAAACGGCC
>CAZBCQ010000354.1:0-3353 GCA_964490255.1 uncultured Terriglobales bacterium
CATGCGCGAAACCGGTTGCGACACGGTCGTCGATGCGCACGACATCGCCGTTCTCGGTCTCGTCGAAGTCGTTCGCCATCTGCCGCATATCTACGGCGAGTACCGCCGTCTGTTGCGCGAGGTGGACGCACGCAATCCCGACGCCGCCATCCTCATCGATTTTCCCGACTTCAACCTTCGCCTCGCCCGGCAGTTGCATAAGCGCGGGATTCCCGTCATCTACTACGTCAGCCCGCAACTCTGGGCCTGGCGCGCCGGTCGTATCTCACAGATCCGGAAATACGTTCGCAAGATGCTGGTCATCTTTCCTTTTGAAGAAAAGTGGTATCGCGACCGTGGGGTGGAAGCCGAGTACGTCGGGCACCCGCTCGCCGATCCCGGAAGAATGCGAGCCGTAGATAGTGCGATTCTAGAGTCGCCGGTTCAACGCAGCCGCGTCATCGCGCTCCTTCCCGGCAGCCGCCGTAAGGAAGTCGAGACTCATCTGCCGATCATGCTGCAGGCCGTAAACAAGTTCGATCCAAGCTATCGTTTTGTGATTCCGATCGCGACCTCACTCGATAAAGGCTGGTTCAATTCGTTCCTTCGCAGCCATTGCCCCTCCGGATGGGAGTCAAAGATCAGCACCATGGATAGCGCCACGGTGGCACTATCCATTGCCCGCGCCGCCGTCGTCGCCTCAGGAACGGCAACGCTCGAAACCGCCCTCATCGGCACTCCGTTTGTGATGGTCTATCGCGTCTCGCCCCTCAGTTGGACCGTCGGCCGTCCGCTGGTAAAAGTCGATCGTTTCGCTATGCCCAACCTGATCGCTGGGCGCGATGTGGTGCCCGAACTGGTGCAACATAACTTCACCGCCGAAGCTGTCGTCGCGGGATTGCAAAAAATCCTGCCCGATGGTCCTGATCGACAGCGCATGATCGATGGTCTGGCCGAGGTCCGAGCGAAACTGCACCCGCAAGAGCCCGATGTAACCGCCTCAGACCGGGCAGCGGACGCCGTCCTCGCTTGCATTAGCAAGGCGGGGAAGCCTGCCGGTTCCAGTTGAATGTCAGAAAATCGTCACTAAGTAGAACAATCTCAATTGGATTCGAAACCTTCCCGTCCCACATGCGTTTCATAGGGTGTAACCTAGTAGTTGGACCTCCCAAAGGGTGCATCTGCAAGCCGCGAGGTCCTAATCTAAGCATGAGCAGCTATTCGGCTGGAGAGTACGCGATGTCCACTGCACGGCGTCCCCTGCGACGTGCCCTCTTTTCCGGCATCTTTGCCATTTTGTTTTGCCTGCCTGTGTTCGCGGCGGATAAGCCCCGGATCGAAGTCAATGATTATCAGATCGACGCCGAACTGGTGCCGCGCACCCACCGTCTGGTCGCTCGAGCCATCGTAAAGTTCACCGCCCTCGACGACATCACGGTGGCCATCTTCGAGTTGCACAACGGCTTGCGACCGACCAAGGTCAGCGATCCCAGTGGTACCTCCCTTTCTGTCGAACGAGTTACGCAGGATTCGACCATCCGCATTGCGCTTCCGAATGGTCTGGCCAAGGGTGCCTCGACCACGCTCACGTTCGACTACGAGGGCTCGCTTGAGTCGCCCGACGACAGCCCGGTGCAGGGGCTCCGCCTCGCCTCGATCAACGACGACACCACCTATCTCCTTTACTCAAGCCGCTGGTTTCCGGTGGTCGGCTATGGCATCAATCGGTTCACGGCGACCATGAACATCACGGTTCCGAGCTACTGGGTTGTCATCGGATCGGGAGCTCAGGGTTCGCATGCCGGATCAGGCGCCGCGCTGGCAGCGGCTTCGGCTCCGGAGCCCGAAGCGAGTAGTAAAAAGGAAGAGCCGCCTGCGCTGCGGAAGCGGAGCGCCAATGCGTCGCCAGCCCGGTCCAGAAGCGCGAGCAAGTCCGAACCCAAGCACGCGCTCACGGGTGACACCAAGACCTACACGTTCTCTTGGACGAAGCCGGCGTTCCCCGGCACCATCATCGCCGGCCAGTTCCAGGAGAGCACCACCAATCCGGCAGGCATGAACCTGCACGTTTTCTACAAGCCAATCCACAAGGGTCAGGCCGGAACCTACGCCGAAACCGCGGGTCGTGAGTTCGCGTACTTCACCACGCTCTGGGGACCTCCTATGACTCCGACGCTGAACGTCGTCGAGATCCCCGATGACACAGTTCCCGCGGCCTGGTCGAGCGAAGTGGTGGCGCTCTCATCTCGGTCGCTCAGCGGCAAGATCAATTATCGTCTGATGGCCGACATGATCGCGCATCAGTGGTGGGGATCCTCGGTTAGTCCCGCGAACAAGAATGACTGGTGGCTCAGCGACGGCTTCTCGCGCTACGGCGAGGCCAGTTACGTGGAGCACGCCGCTGGTCCTGCCGCTTACCAGGAAGTGATCAAAGATATCGAGGTCGGCGCGCTAGCCTACGACACCACGCCGCTGATGAGCGTCAGCAAGCTCGACATGTTTTCGCCCGAGTTCCAGTCGCTGACCACGGACAAAGGCGCCATCATCCTCGGCATGCTGCGCTGGGTGATGGGCGACCAGAAATTCGAACAGACGATGAGGCAGTTTGCCACGCAGTACAAAGGCAATTCCGCAACCGTCGACAATTTCAAGACGCTCGCCGAGAAGAACTATGGCGACAACCTGACGTGGTTCTTTACGCAGTGGCTGAACTCAACCGGCGCACCGGAGTTTAAGAGCAAGTACACCGTCTATCGACTCGGCACCAGTTGTTCTGATCCGACGAAGTGCAAAGGCTTCCGCATAGTCGGCGAGATCACGCAGGACCTCGACCTCTTCCGCATGCCGGTTGAGATCAAGGTCGACACCGACGGCCGCAGCGAAACGGACCGTATCGACGTCGTAGGCACGAACTCGGCATTCACCATCGAAACGTTCGGTCGTCCGCGCAAGATTTCCATCGATCCCAGCAACTGGGTGCTGAAGAACTCGCCGGACATCAAACTGCGTGCGGCGATCCAGCGCGGCCAGGGACTGGTTCAACAGAACGATCTCGCCGGTGCGCTGCAGGAATTCCAGAAGGCGCTCGACGTCAACAAAAACAGTTCGCTGGCGCACTATCGCATCGCGGAAGTCTTCTTCCTGCAGAAGAACTACCAGGCTGCCGCGAACGCCTATCGTGAATCACTGAATGGTGACGGCGAGCCCAAGTGGACCGAAGTCTGGAGCCATCTGCAACTCGGCAAGATCTTCGACATCACCGGGCAGCGCGAGCGCGCCTCGAACGAATATCGCCAGGCGATTCAAACGCAGGACGATACGCAGGGCGCACTGGAAGAAGCCCGCAAGTATCTGCAGGCGCCGTACAATCCTCA
>CAZBCQ010000355.1:0-3277 GCA_964490255.1 uncultured Terriglobales bacterium
AATTGGTCGCACACGGATGGAGGCAAATCCGCCTCGATCAGTATTTGGACCAGTGGCTTGGCACGATCAAGTCGCCCGTTCGCGAGAAGACGTGTGAGGATTACCGCAGATTACTGGATAAACATGTTCGGCCGTCGCTCGGGAAAAAACTGCTGGTCATAATCAAGCGGCTGTTTGAGTTTGCCAGAAATCCCAGACTGTTCAATTCCAACCTCCCAATTCAGCCCCTTCCCTCGGTGAACTAGCCCGTAACCGAACACTCAAAAAGGAGCATAGCCATGAGGCTACGTCGAAATGAATATTGTCCTGTCCACAAGTCACGCTCCTGTTGCGGTCGAGAAGAGGGTTTGCCGAAACCCCGACTCATCCGCCTCGGAGTCCAGAGGGTCGATGATCCGCATCACCCAAGAGGTTATCGGGAATTAAGATCACCCGCCGAAATGAAGAAGCTGATGAACAGGAAGATCGTCGAGCAGGACAGAAGATGCACTTTATGCAAGGAGCCTTTTACGAATTACGAGGACATCGTGCCTGATCATCGCAATCCGAAAGGCATGGGAGGGGCATGGAGAGACGATCATTCCGATAACATTCAAGCTGTGCACTGGTGGTGCAACGAAGATAAGGGATCAACCAGAATGGACGACTGACTGCCGGTCAGCCGAGTGTTCGATCTGTCCACATGCCCGCGAATTGGAAGAACGGCACACCGTTGACGCACAATTATGAGGTTACCAGGCCTTGCGTTTGCTGATGACAATCCACCGAGGCCTCACTGAAGCCGCCAAGAAAGTGATCCCAACGACGGCAATACTATTTCGGAATCAGATACGATCCAGGAATGCTCTCATCGAGAGTCGCCAGGAGCGCAGAATTTGCGGTCGCAAGCTTGCTTAAGTGGCCATCGGTAATTTGCTTGGGTGCTCTGACCCAAGAGGGTAGATGAGAAACATCGTGTTCATCCGGGATAAACTTGAGAGGAGAAGTACGTGCCTCTTTCAAGCGTAGCAACAACGTGCGGGCCTGAGTTACGGTAAATCCGTAGGCCGGGGCTTGGGCAAGCACGCGTATAAACCCGAGTTCGGTGATTGAGCAACTCGCCAGGTTCAGTGAATTTTGAGATTGGACCCAAGCAGCAACACGATCGTGGAACTCATGATTCATAAACCCTAAAGCGACTAGGGCATTCACATCGAGCAAGTAGATCATGGGAAGTTCGCCAAAATTTCTTCAACTTCCTTGCTGCTCAATGTGGGTGCGTTCGGCCCCGCGCTTAGAGCAGGCAGTCCCGTAGCAGGATCAGTCACGAGTTTTGTGCGATGAGGGCGTTTCTTTCGAGGAGTGAGCACGATTCTTCCATTCTCTATGTTCGCGTCCAACGGATCGCCTGGGCGAATATCGAGGCGGCGGCGAAGCGGACCTGGAAGAACGACTTGTCCCTTGGTGGAAACCTTGGTTTGCATGGTAAGACAATCTTACTGCAATGTGCGTCTTTGGGCAATCGTATGATTGGCGCAGATTTGGCGCGTTGGTTGAACCTGCGTTGGGCTAGGAGGAGACTTTCACTGCGTGCTATCGCCGATCGCAGATGTAGTTTCACTGGAACGGATGGGAGTGCCGACCAGGGAGCCACTGAATGTAGGAGGTTTCAGCGAAGGGCAGCGACGTTTTCTCGACTACCACCGCAATTCGGTGTTCTTGCAGTCTGCAAAGAGCTGAAGCGGGCAGCTAGGGCCGATAGATTCACGAACTCTGGCATATAATTCGACCGTTCCCAACAGTGAAGAGGAGAAACGGCGAGAATTGGCCCTCGAAGCGAAGACTCCATCCGAACGACTGCACCGGTTGGGCCGAATACCAGATCCGTGGCTTCCAAGGGATTGGTCATACGTAAGTTCTGACGGCACGTTTGGGAACCGCTTTGACGACCCGAAAAGCTACTACCGCGTGCTTTACGCTGCCAGCCAAGAGGTTGCATGCTACGTTGAGACATTGGCTCGGTTCAGGCTCGACCCTAAGCTGATCGATGAACTGAAAGAAATTGAAGGTGACGACGATTTTCATCCCTTGGGGCACGTCCCGGCCGAGTGGGTAGAACGTCGGCTCATGGGTTCTGCGTGGGCAGGTGGCAAATTCGCTTTTGTCTGCGGAAGTGAGTGGTTAAAAGAACTGCGGACAGGTCTCGCTGCAATCTGCGCAGCTTTCGGAATTAGTGACCTTGACGCATCGATACTGCAATCCAGATCACAATTCGTAATCACGCAAGCCGTTTCACGATACGTTTTTGAAAGTGGATTTCAGGGCATCTACTATCTTTCTCGTCACGGACATGATTTTGAGAACTGGGCATTATTCGAGCCTTTCGATCTTCGAGACACCACATCAAGGGCCATACAAGTCGAAGACCCTGCTTTAACGGAAGCTCTGAGGATTCTGGGATTGAAGCTGGAGTGAGAAAGTCTTCAGAACTGGCACATGGAGCGGGGCGATACGTGCCAGTTCCTAGCCTCCTGCTATGAACGCCCTTACGGCACTGGAAATCTCTCCTGCAACCTTATTTATATCTCCCTCCCGTAGCAAACGCAGGGGGACCCGATCGCCGAGTTCTGGATTGACTCCAGTAAGCCACGCTTGGACAACTCTCGGCCGGTCGTGCTCTGAAAGTGTAGTCACAACTTGGAATGCGAGCCGGAGCCTTTCTTTCGCGTCGCCATAAGGTTCCGCGCCGGCCAGCCATCTGTCTAAGGCCCGAACGTCTTTGACTCCACCAATATAGGCGGTCAATTTCCGCCCGATCATGTCTACCAGGCGTCGAACGATTTCGGGGAATTCGAGACTGATGGCCTCCCGGTGCGCTCTCAGCTCAGGGCGAGCTAATGCTTTCACGGCCATGGCTTCCACCTCTACCTACCCTTTTGATGCTCTAATGCTGCAACAACGCCGCACGAAAAGCAATCAAATAACATATAAATACCACCAAAGTAACGGGACAAAGTCAAGGGCGAATAATTGGCGAACTTGTTGGCAATGGCTTTCCTTCGGTCCGAGCCATCCAAGAACTCGTGCGGAGGTGCTCCAGAAAGCATCGCGAGGCCCACAACTGGCACACTGCAGTGCCGAGTTCCTGATTATTAGGGTTCAGGGCACGGCAGTGTGCCAGTTGTGGGCCAGAATGTCTCATTTACTCATAGGCTCCGCGAATCGGCCATGGGCTTTCTAGCCTCCGGTACAAAAGGGTGCAGCACAAAGCAGGCAGTCCGACACCTTGTGCAACAGC
>CAZBCQ010000356.1:0-3272 GCA_964490255.1 uncultured Terriglobales bacterium
AGTGCCTACTGCGTCATGCCCTGGAACTGCGTTCCCTTGAACTTTCCCTTCGCGTCAAAGTTCCAATTGAAGATCGCGGTTCCTTCGTGTGCGCAGGCGTGGCACCCATTAAGAAGCGGATAGCCGATCGTGAACTCTAAGCCGCCGTCGGAATCCGTTTGCGAAGTAGGCCACGTTTTGCCATCGCGATCTCCAGGCCACACGTCCACCTTCGGGAACTGCTCTTTCAAGTCGTGGAACTGCGCGCTCTGCTCAAGGCCCGTGTGATCGAGGCGCTTCACGTCTTCAGCATTGAGGATTCGCGGTTTGCCATTCAGCAGTACAAGCCCATAATTCGTATTGGCGCGCAGCGGATACGTCACCCAACCGATGTCAACTTGACCCACCGCATGAAACCCGGTAAGGATTCCCACATCCCCGTCGTTGCTCTTGAAGAGAGTGCGCGTGAAGCTCTCGGCGTCGTCACTCGCTCCCGCCTTTTTCATTTGCATGATGAAGCACACACTGAACTCAGAGGCCGAGCCCGAATCGCACACTTTATGGGCGTTCGCGACGAAGTTCGGGGGAATCTGCCACACCGCGCTGTCCCCAATTTTGGATGAATCCGCATCCTGAGCCTGCGCCAGTCCGCCCGCCGCGCAAACCAGTGCAACGCAAAACATCATGATTGCGAAATGAGCTGCTAGGGTTTCAACTTGCAGGAAGAAGAGCTTTTTCGATCGAGGCACGCGCATGACGGTCCCCCAGGCAGGCCCACATTCTACAGGAATTCGGCAGGCTCTCCGTTTTCCGACGGAATTGCATCGCAGTGCAGCTGCTGCCGCTGCAAACTTCTTCGCGACCGCTCCGGAAGTAGATACCGTCCTCGTAGTGGATTCGTGCGCTCGAGGACAGGCTACCCCCGACAGCGATCTCGATATGGCTGTTCTCGTTAAAAAGCACACGTCCAGACAAATTCAATTGCTGGAATCTGCGTGGAACAACTTCGCGGCTACACAACCGATCATCGTCGAATACCGCGCTTCTGGCGCGCATGCTCATTTGCATCTGGATATCTTCAATGGGCATTTCTGGCCCACCGTATGGGACGAAGGCGGCGGTCCCGACAGTTTTGAGATTGAAATCGGCAATCGTATCGCGTACTCGGCGCCCATCAATCTCGCTGGATCACGTTTTCTACAACTCCAAAACCAGTGGCTGCCGTATTACTCCGACGATCTCCGGCGCTCGCGCCTCGCCCTAGTTCACGCCGCATGCTTGTACGACCTCGATCACATTCCGCTCTTGCTCCGCCGCGGATTGCACTTCTATGCCTTCGACCGTCTGTATAAAGCATTCCAGGAGTTCCTTCAGGCCCTCTTCATCGCGCGGCGAACCTATCCCATCGCCTACAACAAGTGGATTCGCGAGCAAGTCGAAATGCGGTTGGGGCTGCCTGAACTCTATCGCGAGCTGACGCGCGTGCTTTCCGTAGCGTGCATCGAGAGCGCGGACGTTGAGACCAAAGCAGACGCGCTCAAAGCCCTCGCTGAACGCTGGATCGCTCCGCACCTCTGATGCTCGCGCCATTGCCGAGGCAGAGCTTCCCAAACTGGGAATGCACAAAGTCCGATCCAGCCCAACCTGCCGCCTTCCGAATCTTCACTACCAGAGCCACTTTCGTGGACTAGGGCTCCCCCGTAACTCCCTTGTTTTCACCATCAGCGTTGCCGAGTTTGGCAATCTCTCCTTCTCTGCTCTTGCACTACTTACCTGACTGATGTACAAACAGCGACCGCATTCCCTTGTAGCAAATCGCTTTTGCTCCCGTCTGGGGTGACGGGATCGGATTAGCAGCAGTGCTAGATGGTCAGCCGCTGTCACCGCGGTCACACGTGGCGCTTTGCGCCCGTTTACGGTCGCGCTTGTGGCGTAAGCGGCTGAAGAGGATGGATCATGAACCGTGCCTGCAAAGTGTTGTGCCTGGTCGTACTCTCTCTCTTCTGCAGCATCGCCGCCTTTGCGCAAGGCGCTGCTACGGCCGAACTTCACGTCACTGTAAAGGATTCGAACGGCGCCTACATCAGGGACGCCACTGTCAGCGTCAGCGATCCGGCGCGCAGTTACGAGCGCAGTACCACGACAAATATTGAAGGCGAGTATCACTTTCTTCTGCTACCACCGGGCACCTACACGGTGACCGTGCAGGCTCCGAATTTCGCGAAGACCATCGCCCAGAATGTGAATGTAACCGTGGGTCAGCGCGCGGAATTGCCGGTTGTGCTCAAGGTTGCGGCAGTGACCGAAACGGTCACGGTCGGGGCGGAAGCCGCGCTAGTGGAGACGCAAGCCAGCTCTTCCACAACCACCATCGATCAGAAGCGCATCGACAACCTACCCACGAACGGACGCAACTACATCAATTTCGCGCTCACCGATTCGCGTATCGCGCGCGACACCGCGCCCAGCATCGGCGCCGCCCCTACCTCCGGCCTGAACTTCGGTGGACAGCGTGCCCGCGCCAACCTGGTCAACGTCGATGGCGCCAATGCCGTCGACAACTCCACCAACGGCATCCGTTCGACTGTCTCGCAGGAAGCTGTCCAGGAATTTCAGATCATCACCAACGGCTACAACGCCGAGTACGGCCAGGCCTCGGGCGGCGTGGTGAATATCATCACCAAGTCGGGCACCAACAACTGGCATGGCGATCTCTACGGCTATCTGCGCAACCGGCACATCCAGGCAGTCAATCCGTTCAGCACCACGGCCGATCCCGCATACACGCGCGTGCAGGCCGGATTCACGCTCAGTGGTCCGATCAAGAAAGACCGCACTTTCTTCTTCCTTTCGTTCGAGACGAACCAGCGCCACGAGACTGGTTTCTCCACCATCGGCCAGAACAACTGGGGATTCATTCCGTTCGATGCCTCGCAGCTCGGCCCCAACTTCGCACCGCTGGGAACAATGCAAGTCACGCCTGATCAGGCGAACTTCTTCGGACAAATGGGAGCCGTGCTGGCAAATCCCGGAGTGCCGGGAGCAGTGAAGCAACAACTTGGCACCTTGCTGGGGAATTACATGGTCCTCGCCGGCGGAAGTTCCGGCATCGCGCTCAATGGCGCATTGCCGTCGCAGGCGATGGCTGGACTCATCGCCGCGAGGTTCGGTACCACGCCTGGCATGAGCGTGTTCCCGACTTCCGGCGCTCCGCTGCCTGCCTCGATGGCCGCGATGAGCAGCCTCATCGGCAACTTCCCGGTTGGTGAAGACACCAATGTTGCCTCGCTGCG
>CAZBCQ010000357.1:0-3259 GCA_964490255.1 uncultured Terriglobales bacterium
GCAATACAGTCGAGGACTCGGACCTACCATTCCTGAAATCAGCTCCCTGCTCTCGTACCCCCAATCGATCGACAAGCTCGAGTTCAGTTGCTTTTCGAACGATCAGTTCTGCGGATCGGTGAAGTCGCTTCCCGGCAATCGCAACACGCTGCTCCTCTGCGGAATGGAGACGCACATCTGCGTCATGCAAACCGCGCTCGGTGCACTTAATCGCGGATTCCTCGTGCACGTCGCTTCCGACGCAGTCGGATCGCGCACCGAAGCAAATTGGAACGTTGGTCTGAAGCGCATGGAAGCCGCAGGCGCACTCATCTCCTCGACGGAGACCATCATCTACGAGTTGCTGCGCGCTTCCGGCACGCCCGCTTTCAAAGAGATGCTTCCCTACTTGAAAGGTTGATCCCAAAAAAAACGAAGAGGCCCGATTGGTTCGGGCCTCTGTTCGCGATTCGCAACGACCGGGAGGTTACCGGATCGCATGCAGCAGAACTGCCATGGTGGTGTACTTCGGGCTAGCGACGCTCGCGCGCATTTCCCTTTCAGCCGCACTCTCGGAGAGGATGAGCCCCTTTGACGCTGTCCAGACTTCCGCCAGGAAGTACTGATCTCCATACTTATGGAACACCAACTTCGGCTGGCCTGTCGCATCCGCCATAGCTGGGATCCCAACGATCGCTGCTTGCTCATCCGTGCAGTCGACTCTGGCCACTTGCGCCGAGAGCAGCACTTCACAATTGCCCGATGGGATGGCGTTCTTGCCGACCACGAAATTGAATGGGACATCCGCTCGCAGGTTAGCGTTCGTCTGTGCATATGCCGTTGCGACGCCGAAGGTCACGGCCAAAGCAAGGGCGGCAGTCAGCTTCATCATTGTCCGTTTCATAACATCCTCCTTGGGCAACTTGGATTTGCCATCGCAAGTGCGGCTTAATGCTTCTACCGTCTTTTTCAGGCGTTCTCTTTGCCCTACTCGCGCAGACATAATGCAAGACATGCGCCAAAGTGCGAGCGAACAGCGTCCGCGCGATTCGCGAAGCTAAACGTGTTGCAGCGAAAGGTTTTGTAGATTTGCGATCCAAAACAGTACTGACAACGACGAATCGAGGCGGCCCAAAATCCCTATCCGATTGGTTAGGCGTCTATCCGAACAGATAGTCTTGCGATCTAACACTCGCGGCACGTGTTGACGGGTGTACAGTTACGTGCGGACCAAGTCACATGCCGCCGAGTGCCAGACTGAACGGAATCTCAGGCTCTGCCTGGGGCAAAGTCATCCAACTCACGGATGACCCCGTCACCATCGGTCGTGATCCCACTAACTCTGTCGTCTTGCAGGAGCAAAACGTCTCCCGCTCGCATTGCCGCATCGAGCGCAACGGCGACGTCTTCATTCTCCGGGATCTCGGCAGCCACAATCAGACGCGCGTTAATGGCACGGCTGCCGCCGAACAGACACTGGCCAACGGAGACCAGATCTTCGTCGGATCTTGCGTCTTTCAGTTCGTGATTACGGACTCCGCCGGTTTGAACAACGACAACACGGTCCTCCTCCCCTTTTCGAAGATACAACTCGAAGACCTGCCGGAGTTGCGAGTTCGTCCTGATTCCCGAGTTCAGGCGCGTTTAAATCGCACCGAACGCGATCTTTCTACTCTGATCACCATTGCCACTCACGTCAGCTCGATTCGCAATCTAGATTCGCTACAGTGGCAATTGCTCGGCATGATCTTCGACGTCCTGCCTGCCGACCGCGGAGCATTCCTGCTCTGCTCGAACCCGGGCGACGCGTTCACCTCCGTCGCCTGGAATCGTTATGAAGGTCCAGCCGAGCCGGTTGTGGTGAGTCGGACCCTCACTGCCCAGGTGATCCGTACTCGCAAGCCTGTGATTGCCGCGAACGTCGCTCTTGATGAGCATCTCCGCGACGTGACCAGCTTGAACAGGATGAAAGTGGTCTCCGTCCTCGCAGTTCCACTGCCCGTCGATGATGCCGTTCTTGGACTGATTTACCTGGATACAGTCCGTCCGGCTGTCAGCTTTGATGACACGCACATGCAATTGCTCACCGCCATTGCCGGCATCTGCACGTTGGCGTTACAGAACGTTCGGCACATCGAAGACCTCGAAGGCGAGAATCGCCGCCTGCGCGACGAACTCAACATTAGTCACAACCTGCTGGGCGAGAGCCCGCGCATGATCCAGGTCTATAAAGCGATAGCGAAGGTTGCGCCAACGGAATCGACCGTCCTGCTTCAAGGCGAGAGTGGCACCGGAAAAGAATTAGCAGCTCGCGCAATTCACGACAACAGCCCGCGTGCAGGACGTCCCTTCGTCGCCATCAATTGTGCTGCGGTCACCGAGACGCTGCTCGAGAGCGAACTATTCGGACACGAAAAGGGTTCCTTCACCGGAGCGCTCGCACAGAAGAAAGGACTGCTCGAAACCGCCAACGGCGGCACCGCTTTCCTCGACGAAGTTTCCGAACTCGCATTACCGCTTCAAGCCAAGCTCTTGCGCGTGCTGCAGGAACGCGAACTGATGCGAGTCGGAGCGAATGCTCCGACCAAGATTGACGTCCGCATCGTAGCCGCCACGAATCGCGATCTTGCCGAAGCCGTCAGAAGCGGACGCTTTCGCCAGGACCTCTTTTATCGACTCAACGTCGTCGGCATCAACTTGCCTCCGTTGCGTGAGCGCGCTGGCGACGCCATTCTTCTCGCTGAACACTTTTGCCGGGTCTACAGTGAAAAGTGCAAGCGTCATGTTCGTGGTCTCTCCAGGGAGGCGCGTGAATGCGTGGCAGTGTATGGATGGCCCGGCAATGTTCGTGAGCTCCAGAACGCCATCGAGCGTGCCATCGTGCTTGGTTCCACCGAATGGATTCTTCCCGAAGATCTTCCGGAAGCAGTCCTCGAAGCTCAACCTTCTAGCGGTCCAGGCTCAGGCTCCGGCCTCAACTACCACGAGGAACTGACGCGGCTGAAAAAGGAACTGATTCTGTCTGCGATCGAGAGGGCTGGTGGAAGCTTCACCGAAGCCGCCAAGATCCTCGGCGTGCACCCTAACTATCTTCACCGGCTCATCCGCAATCTGGAGTTACGCCCTTTGGTAACGAAAGACACGGTCGTGCCAGACTGATCCGCAGCAAGCACCGCCTTTTCAACCACATTGCTGATTACCGCCCTTTCGCCGGGTTGGCGAACGGGGTACCGCAACTGCCTGGGAGTGTTAGGGTTTCTAAGCAGTGTAGTTAAGATTA
>CAZBCQ010000358.1:0-3255 GCA_964490255.1 uncultured Terriglobales bacterium
GCAATTACTGCAGCCAGCAAGGCTTTTCCCGGGTGGCGGGCGACGCCTCCGGAAGATCGAATCCAGTATCTCTTCAAGCTCAAGCAGTTGCTGGAAGAGCACTTCGATGAAATCGCGCGCATTACTACGACAGAGAATGGCAAGACGCTGACCGAAGCTCGTGCGGAGCTGCGGCGTGGGATCGAGAACGTCGAAGTGGCGTGCGGCATTCCGACGCTGATGCAAGGCTACAACCTGGAGGACGTGGCTCGCGGGATCGATGAGATTATGATCCGCCAGCCTCTGGGAGTCGTGGCTGCGATCACTCCGTTCAATTTTCCGGCGATGATTCCGTTCTGGTTCCTGCCGTATGCGATCGCATGCGGGAACACGTTCATTCTGAAGCCGTCGGAAAAAGTGCCGCTCACCATGCAGCGCGTCTTCGAGTTGGTCGACCAGATCGGACTTCCTCCCGGCGTGCTCAACCTGGTGAATGGCACCAAAACTGCGGTTAACGTGCTACTGGAACATCCAGACGTGCGCGCAATCAGCTTCGTGGGATCGACTCCGGTTGCGCGTTACATCTACGCGCATTCCGCGGAGTACGGAAAGCGCGTGCAGTGCCAGGGCGGGGCCAAGAATCACGTCGTGGTTCTGCCGGATGCCGAGATGGACATGTCAGCACAGGTGATTTCCGAGAGCGCCTTCGGGTGCGCGGGTCAGAGATGCCTCGCGGTCTCGGTGGCAGTCACGGTTGGCGACGCGCAGAAGAAGTTTCGCGACTCGGTCGTGGATCGTGCGCGCTCGTTGCGCGTCGGCTACGGACTGGAAGAGCGCACCGAAATGGGTCCGGTAATTACCGCTGAAAGCAAGCAGCGAATTGAATCGCTGATCGGTGCGGGTGTAGCAGACGGCGCAAAGGCCATCGTCGACGGCCGTGCGTCAAAGATACGCGACTATGAGGATGGCAACTTTGTCAGTCCCACAGTACTGGATGGATTGCCGGCGGAAAGCAAAGTTGCATCTACCGAGATATTTGGTCCGGTGCTGAGTCTTGTACATGCCGAATCCGTAGATGAAGCCATCCAGTTTCTGTCGCGCACAGCATACGGTAATGCTGCGTCGATCTTCACCAGCAGCGGCGCTGCGGCTCGCAAGTTTCGCTACGAGGCGCCCGCCGGAAATATCGGCGTGAACATCGGAGTTGCCGCGCCCATGGCCTATTTTCCCTTCAGCGGATGGGGCGACAGCTTCTTCGGAGTGGTACACGCGCAAGGTCGTGACGCGATCGAATTCTACACGGACAAAAAAGTCGTGATCGAGCGCTGGACGCAAAGTCTGAGCCGGAGGTTCTAGCCGTGAATCCATTGTCAGCAGTGGCCGAGGTCGGCGCGAAGACCACGGAAGAGAAATATCGCGAATACCTCATGACCGGTGTCGTGAAGGCGGTAACGCCGATTGTGATCGATCACGCCGAGGGCGCGACCGTCACCGATGTAAACGGGCGCACATATCTCGATTGCTTCGCGGGGATTTCCGTGGTGAACGCCGGGCACTGCAATCCGGAGGTCACGGCCGCGGCGAAGGCGCAAATCGACAAGCTGGTCCATTGCTGTTCTTATGTGTATCACGTCCCGGCGGTCGCGGACATGGCCGAGAAGATGGCGGAGATCGCTCCCGGCCGTCTGAAGAAAACGTTTTTTGCGAACAGCGGTGCTGAGGCCATCGAAGGTGCGATGAAGTTGGCGCGCCTGTACACCGGGAAGAAGGAAATCATCTCCCTCGAAGCGGGCTTCCATGGCCGAACTTACGCGACGCTGAGCGTGACCGGCAACGCTGGCCGCAAGAAGCGCGGCGGCCCGTATGCCGCGGGCGTTGCGTTCGCCCCCGCGCCGTATGCCTATCGTTCGCAGTGGGAGAGCGACGAACGCTGCGGTGAAGAATGTGCCAAGGCGGTTGAGAACGTAATTCGTTTTCACACCTCGGGTGATGTAGCCGCGTTTCTTGCTGAGCCGGTGATGGGCGAGGGCGGAATCATTGTGCCTCCGCGCAATTACTTCAAAGCGGTGAAGGAAGTGCTCGACCGCCACAGCATCCTTTTTATTGCCGATGAAGTGCAGAGTGGTTTTGGTCGCACTGGGGCGATGTTCGCGATCGAGCATTATGGTGTTGAACCGGACATCATGGCGACCGCGAAGGGAATCGCTGACGGCTTCCCGCTGGGTGCGTTTACCTCGCGCGACGAGATCGCAGCGGCGTTCCAGCCGGGCGATCACCTTTCCACCTTCGGCGGAAATCCAGTAAGCTGCGCTGCGGGACTCGCGAACATCGAGTTTATGCAGAAGCACGATCTTCCTGGACAAGCAAAACGCAAAGGTGAGTATGTCCTTGGTAAACTGAAACACTTGCAATCGAAGCTGCCGATCATCGGCGACGTGCGCGGCCTCGGTCTGATGATCGGGATTGAGCTGGTGGAGGACGCGAAGACGACACCGGCAACATCGAAGGCCGAAGCAGCAAAGGCTGCTTGCTTGAAAGCTGGTCTGTTGCTCGGTGTGGGCGGCATTTATGGAAACGTGCTACGCCTTCAGCCACCGCTGGTGATCACCCAGGAGCAGTTAGATCGTGCGCTTGAAATCCTGGAGAAAGCCCTGCGCGAAGTCAGCGCTTGAGCTTGCGGTAGTAGCTGCTGATATTGGCTGGCAGGGGAATGTCCGGAGCCAGCGCAGCGTCTGGAATCGGAGTGCCGGGAACAACGTCGAGCGGCAGGACACCGGCCCAGACAGGAAAGTTCATGTCGTCTGCGTCGTCGACTGGCGGTCCGGTGCGAACTTTTGCCGAGCATTCGGCAAGCGAAAGGCGAAGCGCTGAAGTCGCTTTCAGTTCCTGTTCGTTCGGCTGGCGCGATTGCGCCCAGCGTCCCGGCACGATGTGTTCAGACAGGGCGCGCAGCGCAGTGAGCTTTTCGGAGGGATCGTCGATCAGATGTGGTTCACCGAGCACGACAACGGATCGATAGTTCATCGAGTGATTAAACACAGAGCGCGCCAGCACGAGACCGTCAAGCAGCGTGACAGTGACGCAGATGGGCACAGTCTGGCTGATCTGGCGCAGCATGCGGCTAGCGGCAGAGCCATGAATGTAAAGGTTGTCGCCACTGCGGCCATAGCTGGTGGGAATGACGAAGGGCTGGCCGTCGACGACGAATCCCACGTGGCAGATGAAGGCTTCGTCGAGAATCTGGTTGATTTCGTCGCGGTCGTAAACAGCGCGCTG
>CAZBCQ010000359.1:0-3253 GCA_964490255.1 uncultured Terriglobales bacterium
GATCGTATGGCGAGGTCTACGTCTCACCTGTTGCGCGTGCTGGAAACCTTCAAATCCCGCGAATCGCGTTCGTCTCCCTATCTGAACAGATCGACACGTTGGCCTCGGCTGGAAGAAGGTCGCGGCTCAGTTCGGCGTTGGCGTTGGAACCATGTTGCAGGCGTGTTCACCGTAAGGACACGCCCGTCACTCCGGCTAAAAATAATTGGAACTGATGAAACCCGCAGCAGTCCGGGATCTTCTAGCGCCGTCCAAAGATTGAGAACGCAGCAAAGAAAAGGTTCCCGTCCACGCCTGGATTGTCGTTTCCGGTGTAACCATTCGAGAGATGGTAGTAGTTATAGCCGAATGAAAATGAAGTGCGATTTCCTGAGAAGACCTGTACGCCACCGCCAAAACTCACAGTGAAGTTGTATTGCGACGAATTGATCGCGGGCACTTGCTGTGTGAAGTATAGGAATCCGCCATGCAGATCGGCAAATGGCTGCCATTTGTGACCACGCCGGAAGTTGAACTGAAGGCCAATCGGATCCAGACCGCCACCGTATACCGTTCGTGCATTGTGCGAGATTACCGCACCCGAGCTTGTGACGAACGTATCGGCGGGTTGTGTTATGAGTGCTACTGGAACCACATCCACGACGTACTTGATAGCTATGCTCTTCGTGTTGCCGAGTACCCGCGCATACGATCCATTCAGGAGGAAGAGCTTCCGGTCTCGACTTGCCCCGATTATAAGTGGCGAACTGGGAGAATACCCTACCGATCCCTCAAACTCATTGGTACCAGGTCTGAGGTCAGCGGCGGTCCCTCCGCCGCCCACATGGTCCTTGCTACTGGACGACTGTTGCTGGCTGAAGGCAGACGCTGTCAAAGAAATCCACGCCAAAATGACCGCAACTACCTGTAACAAAAGCTCTTCTCCCTCCAAATTGAACTCAATCTACAAAGATCGTCACCTGCTTGGAACAGGAAAATCGTTGATGGGGAGAGTGTAATCCCGCCACGCTGGATGCTTCTCTTTCACGGCAAAGTCCAGCTCAACGCCTTTTAGCTGGGTGATTGCTCGCATGTCTTTGTGCACGGTTGCATCGACACAAAAGGTTACGTGCTTGCTGTGGCGGTCACCATCCGTGTCGAGTCCTGCATCTCACGTTTGGCAAGTAGACCGGATTACGGGTCTCCGATTGCCAAATTTGTCTGGACGCACAACCGTGAACATGAACGTTCGCGCCGTTCTCAAAAAGGGCTCATCCTCCTCCAATTTACTTCGTCCATTCTCAGGAACTGCTCTGCTTGGTCTGCTCGCCCTGACTTTGCCGTTGCAAGCACAAGCCAACAACCGTGTTCCAGGCGGCTGCGAAAATTGCACGGCATCTGTGCAGTCATTCGCCGGGACAGACGATAAATCGCTCTCCAGCGCAGGGCGCTTGTCAGGTCTGTCCTCCGATTCCCAACCGCTGCGACAGCCAGGCATCACGCTGCTCGCAACGTCCGCCGCTCTGCCCTCGACCGCTACATCGCGCATTCCGAAGCCTGACATCAACCGCAACAGCTACTACAAGAATCGGCTCGATTTCTCGCTGGAGGCCGGCGGCCTCCCGATCAATATTCCATTCGTTTTTGATTTTCTTTTGGGCGATGGCTACAACATGACGCCACTCAAGTACACACTTGCGCCCTTCATTGCTTCCCTGCGCTGGCAAATGAACGACGTGAGCGGCCCTTCGATTCTCCGAGGCAACTGGGAATCGTCGTTCAGCGGAGCCTATACCATGATTCCGCGTGGACCAGAAACACGCTTCTTTGCCTACATCATGGGAATACGCCGTAATTTTGTGCAACCACGTTGGAGGATTTCGCCGTACCTGGAAGGACGCGTCGGCACCGGAGACATCAATGCCAAGGGACCGAAGGGAGTCGCGTTCGCACAGGGACAGGACTACACCTTCACGCTCATGCTGGGCAGCGGACTGCGATATAACATCAGTCCTCGCTATGCATTCTGGGCCGGTGCCGGGTACATGCACATCTCGAATCTCTACCTATCGGAACCGAAATACTTGAACTATGGCATCAACGTCTGGGGACCTATGTTCGGCGTAGATGTCCGACTGGGCAAACGGCACCCGCGCCAAACTGCGCAGCAAGGCGGTCCAGTCAAAACGGGAATGTAGGAGACAACAGGCCAGAACGGGCCCTTTACACTTTGCTTTCGCAGTTATTCCGGTTCCATTACCACATCCAGATCCCCGTTGCGTACTGCTTTCATGAGAGCTGCGTGGTCTTTTTCACTCTGGTCGGCATAGGCAATCGAGAAGGCTGCGATCGCCTTGTCGAATGTATCGCTCTGACCCAGGTACCCGCTGATCAGTGCAGATTCGCCCGACCGCGCATGTGCACGCGCCAACGTAAAGCCGCAAATGCCCGCATACTGGATCATGTCGGTCAGGTCGAACACTTCGGTCATCACTTTGATCTTCATGTCTCTGAGCTGGCGGACGTAAAACTGGCGTCCGAGTTTCCCTTCCGACCATCCCAGGAAAAGGTCGCTGGCCGACTGCATCAGCAAGCAGCCCCTTACGACTCTCTCGCCATGATTCGGGTAAATACTCTTTCCCGCGTACGGCTCCAGAACTGAGGCGTTTGCCTCCTTGATCTGCAGGAACAGCGGGTCGTCTTCAGCCGCCATCAGCAGCACGATCCCGCAAAACGTTCCGACGCTTCCGACGCCCACTACCTTGATCGCCATATCTTTAATCTCGAAGCGGTCAAGGAGCACACGTCGCTCCTCTGGCAATGTCTCTCGGTAACGGGCGAATCCTTGTCGGATATTCGCGAGACGTTCACTTTTAGTAGACTCTTGCCAGTGATAGATCAACGGAGGATTGTCTTTGATCATCACGGACTCGCTGCCCGTGTCCGCAAGCTTGGGAAACTCGTGTTCCGCGACACTTTGCTCCCGAGCTTTTGCCAACCGCTTGCGAATCCTCTTGCGCGACGCGGAAGTCTTCACCTGGGGTAAGAAGTCCTCCACGTCGAGACTGGCGTACCACACATCAAGAGCACGCATTTGGCTGAACTCAGCCATATGCTCGCGGTAGGAACGAGCGCAGGCTAGCGCTGCATCGTGGGCATCATCTTCGCTCATGCCATTGCTGCGGCACGCGAGAACGAAACTTGCAGCCAGGCGTTTCAAATCCCACTCCCACGGGGCGGGAAGAGTTTCGTCCAGATCATTGACGTCGAAGAT
>CAZBCQ010000360.1:0-3245 GCA_964490255.1 uncultured Terriglobales bacterium
GGTTACCTGATTCGCCAGGACTATCGCGAAGGGGCATTCGTCAGAAAGGGCCAGCTGTTATTTGAGATCGATCCCCGTCCGTTTCAAGCGGTGCTGGATCAAGCCAAAGGGCAATTGGCTCAGGCCGAGGCGAAGATGGCCAACGCCGAACTCAACGTCAAGCGTGATATTCCCGAGGCGGAAGCTCACGCCATTCCGCAGAGTCAGCTCGACACCGACACGCAGACGCTCCGCGCGGCGAAGGCCTCCGTCGAGGCAGACCAGGCGGCAGTCGAACAAGCCGAGCTCAACTTGGGCTACACGAGAGTCGTTTCTTTGGTCGACGGGATCGCCGGCATCAACACCGTACAGGTCGGCAACCTGGTGGGACCGTCTACGGTCCTCACCGCGGTCTCGCAGGTAAGCCCGATCAAAGTTTATTTCCCCATCAGTGAACAGGAATATCTGCGTCTGGCGGATGGTGGCGCTCCGGGCAGTGTGGACTTTATGACGCCCGCTTCACGAATCCCGTTGCAGTTGACCTTGGCCGATGGGAGTACCTACCCGCATCCGGGCAAAATCGTCTTCGCCGACCGCCAGGTGAATGTGCAGACCGGAACCATCCAGATCGTGGGTGAATTTCCCAACTCCAAGAATGTGTTGCGACCGGGCCAGTACGCACGCATTCAGGCGCCAACCGGAAATATCACGGGAGCGCTGTTGGTGCCGCAGGCCGCGGTGAGTCAGCAGCAAGGTACCTACCAGGTGACGGTCATCGGCGCCAACAACCGCGCGCAGCTCCGCACCGTCGAGGTCGGGCCAAGAGTGGGCACGCTTTGGGTGATCACATCCGGGCTGAAACCCGGAGAACGCGTCGTAGCGGTTGGTGCCGAGAAAGCAAAAGAAGGCGAACTGGTAAATCCCACGCCGTACAAAGAAACGGAGGAACGCTAAGCCATGGCAAACTTTTTCATTCGACGTCCGATCGTCGCGATCGTGATTGCGATCCTCACGGTAATAGTCGGCGCGATCACAATCGAGACCTTACCAGTAGCCCAGTTCCCCAACATCGCACCACCAGAGATCCGGTTACAAGCCACCTACCCCGGTGCTGACGCGCAGACCCTCGAGCAAGCTGTTGCCGTGCCCATCGAGCAGCAAGTCAGCGGCGTGGACAACATGACCTACATGTATTCACTGAACGCCACTGCGAACCAGCAAACGACGATGTTCGTCGATTTCGATCTCAAGACCGATCCGAACATGGACCTGATGCTCACGCAATCGCGCCAGCAACTGGCAAACGGTCAGTTGCCGCCCGAAGTGAACAATTACGGAATCGCTCTCAAGAAGTCGACCACCGCGCCGCTGATGCTGGTTGCCTTGTACTCGCCGCATGGCACTCGCGATTCGAACTATCTGGCGAATTACGCCTACATCAACCTCAACGATCCGATCGCACGCTTGTATGGCGTCGGCCAGACTCAGGTCTTCGGCTCCGGGCAGTATGCCATGAGGCTGTGGGTGAAGCCTGATCAAATGGCCAAGCTTGGCATTACTGTCACGGACATTGTCAACGCGATTAAAGCACAGAACACGGTGAATCCAGCTGGCCAGGTCGGAGGAGAGCCAGCTCAGAAGAATCAGCAGTTCACCTATGCTGTGCTGGCTCAAGGGCGTCTGACGACAACAGAGCAATTCGGCGACGTGATCGTGCGCGAAGCACCGAATGGAGGCACTGTTCGCGTTCGAGATGTAGCTCGAGTCGAACTGGGCACACAGGACTACAGCATGATCGCTCGCCTGAATGGCAAGCCCAGCGCCGTCATCTCTGTCTATCAGTTGCCCGGAACCAATGCCGTTCAAACCGTGCAGGGCATCCGGAAATTCATGGCACAGATGAAGCAACGCTTCCCGCAAGACATCGATTACACCATTTCACTCGACCAGACACTCGCGGTCACAGAGGGCATGAAAGAGATCATTTGGACCCTCGTGATTGCGATTGTGCTGGTGATTTTTGTGGTTTATCTCTTCCTGCAAGACTGGCGGGCCACCCTGATCCCTATGCTTGCCGTGCCTGTCTCCCTCGTGGGCACCTTCGTGCTGTTCCCGCTGTTCGGTTTTTCCATCAACACACTCTCTCTCTTCGGTCTGGTGCTGGCTATTGGTCTGGTTGTCGATGATGCCATCGTGGTTGTCGAAGGGGTGCAGCACCACATTGAGGAAGGACTGAGTCCGAAAGATGCGGCCATCAAAGCCATGACAGAACTTTCAGGGCCAGTCGTAGGTATTGCTCTCGTGTTGGCCTCAGTGTTTGTGCCAACGGCTTTTATTCCAGGCATCACTGGTAGGCTGTATCAGCAGTTTGCCCTCACCATCGCCATCTCCGTGATACTTTCCGCGTTCAACGCTCTCACGCTCAGCCCGGCACTTTCCGTGCTACTGCTCCGCCCCAAGAAGGCAACTCGCGGGCCGCTCGGAAAATTGTTTGGCTACTTCAACCGCTATTTCGAGCGCTCGACAGACAGCTTTGTACGTTTCTCGGGTGACCTGATTCGCAAAGCCGCGGTGGTGATGGTGCTGCTTGTCGTTGCGGGCGGTGCAGCGTGGCTCTTTAGTGCCCATTTGCCGACTAGCTTTCTCCCCGACGAAGACCAGGGATACCTCTTTGTCAACATGCAGCTTCCCAACTCGGCATCCTTGGAGCGCACGAGCGCGGCTGCGAGACAAGTAGAGAAGGTTCTCGCTGACACGCCGGGCGTCCAGTACACGACTAGCGTCGTTGGTTTTAGTTTGCTGAGTTATGTGCGGACCACTTACAACGCCAACTTCTTTGTCAGCTTGAAGCCCTGGGAGGAGCGCAAAACTCAGGCCGAACAATTTCAAGCCATTAAGGCGCGTTTGAACCAGGAACTCAAGCAACTGCCAGCAGGGACGGTTTTCGCTTTCTCGCCGCCGGCGATCCCCGGCGTCGGTACTGCCGGTGGCGTGAGCTTTGTCCTGGAGGATCGCGCCGGCAAGGATGTCAACTTTCTTACGGATAACCTGAACAAGTTTATGGCGGCCGCTCGCAAGCGCCCTGAGCTTGGCATGGTCAGCACCACGTTTATCCCGAGTGTGCCTCAAGAGTTCATCAATGTGGACCGGGACAAGGTGATGAAGCAAGGCGTGAATTTGACAGACGTCTACAACACCATTCAAGCGTACATGGGCGGGTTGTTCGTTAACTACTACAACGACTTCGGCCGCACCTGGCAGGTGTA
>CAZBCQ010000361.1:0-1791 GCA_964490255.1 uncultured Terriglobales bacterium
ACTGTATGCCTTCGTTCTGCGTGAACACCGGTGCTCCGACCTTGCCGGTCAAATCGCGCTTCAACACATAGATATTCGACCCCGACGTGCCCGACAGGCTGTCGATCACATACACAAACGTGTCATCCACGATCATCCCGGCTGCGTTATATCCCGAAGGCAGTGGATCTACCTGCAACTGGCTCAACGCGCCGTTGGACTGGTTGAACGAATACAGCACCAGCGCCTCGGGCTTTTCGTTCTCGTTCGTCGATTCCAGCACGTAGAGCAAGCTGTTGGTCGCATCGAACGCGAACGATACCGGCATTAGCGAGGGCACGGAGCCTTGTCCCACCGTGTTGTAGGACGCTAACGGCGTCAGTGACTGCTGTGTGTAATCGACGCTATACACCGTGATCTGCGAAGTGTATGACGTAGGTGTGTTGTTCACCGTTGATGCAATGAAGTACTTGCCCGTGTTGTCGAACGCGGCGGCCATCATGCCCGTCACATCGGTCACATTGTTCTGGTGCATCAGCTTCCCAGTGTTCGTCAGCGCTCCGCTGTTCGGATCGCGATCGAGCAGCAGAAAGTCCGGCGGCCCAGTGCAGTTGTTTCCCTTGGGAGGACAGTTGTCAACCATGAGAAACGCGAGTTGTCCCGTCGGACTAATGGTCAGCGCCGAGATGAACGCCGTCGCAAGGTTGGTCGCACTGCCCACGTATGACAGTGAGCCATCGGAATTAATCTGGAAGGATGCGATATTGTTTTGATAAACCGCATACAGGTTGTGCTGGGAAGGATCGGTCACTAGGCCGCGCAGTTGTTCGTCCCCGTTTTGCGCGTGAGCATCAGTCTCCGTATAGTTCCCCAGCTTCCCCGTCGTGGGATCGACCGCGTATGAACGAATAACAGGTGCGGCAAAGTTGGGCGGTCCAAACCCGAGATAGATGAACCCTTTCACCGCCGCGAGTGATCCTGCTTGCGAGTACGCATTCTGCGCTGTGCCGAAGAGAAGCGGCGCTCCGGGAACTTCGCTCATCGCGCCGGTCGTCGGATCGAGTTTGAATCCGTCCGCCCCACCCTGGTTACTGCCGATGCCCACATACAAGTAACGATTGCCGCTACTGCTCGGTGTAGAACTCCCGGTTCCCGATCCACCAGACCCCGATCCGCCGGAACTCCCTGAGCCCGCGCTACCGGTACTACCCGATCCGCCAGAAGCGCCTGACCCGGTGCCCGCAGAAGGCGTACCGCTTGATCCAGATCCGCCTGAACCTGAACTTGTCCCCGAACTAGTTGGCGACCCAGAAGATGTTCCGGATCCGGTAGGTGACGTCGTCGCCGTCGGACTCGTTGGAGTGGAACTAGCACTGCTGGTCGATCCTCCGCAGCCGGTTAGAACGATCACGAGCGCAATCGAAAACACCAGGAGACTTGCAGCGAGCACGCAGCGATGCGAACGCATACGGCGCATAGGAGCCCTCGGGTCATGAAAGATGCGTACTGTCAGCTTCGATGGCGTGGGTTGTTGCTGCTGTTCGCTGATCTAAGGTGAAAATGCAGAGCTGAAGCGTGATTTCACGGTGCGTTAACTTAAATGCCTTGTGCCATCTCGTACTCAATGACAGCTGGATCGTTCGGATAGGGCTCAGTCCGGCCGGTTCGAGTGAATCCCAATCGTTCATAGAACCGCATTGCGGGCTTGTTAACGGAAGTCACCATCAGTTGCAGAGTGCGAGCCCCGCGCATGCGAGCCCACGCGACCACCTCATCCACAAGGAGCCGCCCGACGCCTCGGCCGCGATGAGT
>CAZBCQ010000361.1:1891-3215 GCA_964490255.1 uncultured Terriglobales bacterium
CCGCTTGCAACATCGAATCTTCCATGCCGCTGGTTCGTATTGATCTTCGCCGTGGAAAGTCCGCAGAGTATCGTGCGGCGATAAGTAAGGGTGTTTACGATGCTATGGCCACCGTTCTCAATGTACCCGCCAACGATCGCTTCCAGGTCATCACCGAGCACGACCCTGATGGACTGGTCTACGACCCGGGATATCTTGGCATCAAGCGCAGCGATGACGTGATCTTCATCGAAATCGTTTTGAGCCAGGGGCGCACCCTCGATCAGAAGAAGGCGTTCTATCGCGCCGTAGCCGATACCCTTGCGAAAAACCCGGAGGTTCGCCAAGAAGACGTGTTCCTCGTGCTGGTGGAGGTGGTCAAAGAGAACTGGTCCTTCGGCAATGGCTTGGCCTCGTACGCAACATAACCAGTGGTACCGCTATGCTGTCGCCGCTCGCTCGACGCTTTTCCTGCGCATCACCGTAAGCGTCTCTGCCTCCGAGGCCACCTCGAATCCGGCGTCTTTGAGGATTACTTCTTTTGTGAACCGAACGCTTCCCGCTGACTCAATGTCTCGGGATGCGCTCGAGCGGCTATCATGCAACGCGATACAACCTCCCGCCCGAATCAGCTTGCTCCAGTGCCCCCAATCGCCTCCAAGCCCCTCGAAGCTGTGGTCGCCGTCGATGAAAACAAAATCGAAATCGAGAATGCCATCGGCGACAAACGTTGTTGCGGCGTCGACTCCAGTACGCCTCACGAACCGCACTTCCGCTCCAGTACTTTTTCGTACTTCGCGGCAAGCGATCCACCGCTGGATGCTGAATCCCGTCCGCCCTGCGGGAAACGGATCAATGGCATAGAGCGTTCCGCGCGCATCCATCACCTTGCGCAACGCCGACGTCGTTACGCCGTGCCAAACGCCAATCTCTGCCGCCAGTTTGGTTCCAGCCGCGTTGTCCAGAAGACACTCTCGCTCGCGGGCCGTAACCTGTGTTTCAGGGTGCGCCAATCCCAGGCAGTAGAGCGCAAGATGGGCTGAGGGTCGCACGTCGCTCCAATCGAACTGCTGCACACCTTAGCATCAGGATCGTGCGGATCGAGTTGATCGATTCGGTTCTCGGGGCCGAAGACCGGAAATTCTTTTGTCAAGACCCCCATTTCGACTCCATCACTGCGTCACTCCCCTGGAACTCACCCTAAAGCTCAGCCCTTCAAATAGTTCCCGTTTTGATTTGTGACAGGAATAAAGGCTGGGAAAGTGTCCGGTAGGTCCCCTCGGAATTGGTACTCTGAAGTAGAGAAGATCAGCGTTAACATCTGACAACTTACAACGAGCAACTA
>CAZBCQ010000362.1:0-3181 GCA_964490255.1 uncultured Terriglobales bacterium
AGATGGGGTGCCTGGTGGGATTCGAACCCACGTCATCCGGAGCCACAGTCCGGCGTTCCACCGCTGAACTACAGGCACCATCTGGTGAGGATTGGACTCGAGATCGCTAGTGTTTCCGCGAGCGGGTCATTACTCGCTGGCAGACGCTTCCGATGGAAGCCCGCCTGCCAGTTCATTGATTATAGCAATCTGCCTCAGACCATGTCAGGCGGAAAGGATCGGCTGCAGCAAAGCGGCTCTGAAGATTGGGCCCTCACGAAAAAGATCCGCCCCGTGGCGGATCTCAGTTGCACATGCGGTCCAGAGATTATGCGCGTCCCACTCCCACATACTGGTAGCCCATGGAACGAAGGCGTCCAGGATCGAGCAGATTTTTGGTGTCGATGATGATGGGACGTCTGAGTAGGCGCTTGATCTTCTCGAAGTCGAGCGCGCGGAACTCTGGCCAGCCGGTGCCCACAACCAGCGCGTCCGAGCCTTCAGCCGCTGCATAAGGAGAAGCGCAGCAGCGAATGCCCGAAAGTTCCGAGTTCCCTTCTGACACAGCGACCGGATCATAAGCGCGAACATTCGCGCCCTGTGTCATCAGGTTCTTCGCCAGCAACAAGGAAGTCGAGCCAGCTATATAGTTGGTGTTCGGCTTGAATGCCAACCCGAGGATGCCCATTTCCTTGCCCTTGATGTTGTCGACCAACGCCGTAATCTTGTCGACAATGCGATCGGGCAGCGAACGGTTGACTTCGCGCGCCGCGCTTAGAATGCGTAGCGAAACTCCATTGCCGTTCGCGAGGCTGGCGAGTGAATCCATTTCCGTCTCAGCAAAGGGTCCGGCAAAAACCGATCCCGGCTGCAGGCAGCGCGGGCCGATCTTTTTGTCCAGCCCAAGCGCAAGAGCCAGGTCCATCGCATCGGCCTTCACGCGCTCGCTCAAACTGGCAATCTCATTGATGAAAGCGATCTTGGTAGCGACGAATGCCGTCGAGGCTTCGCGCACCAGTTCCGCCGTTTCGTGATTCGTGACGATCACCGGCACTCCGCGCATCACCAGCGGACGATACGTCTGCTTCAGCGACATCACCGCATCGCTGGAATTCGTTCCCAACAGGATGCGGTCGGGCCAGTTGAAGTCTTCCACTGCGCACCCGTTGGTGAGAAACATGGGCTGCGAAACAATCGTGATCGCGAGTCCGGCCTCCTTGATCCGCTTTTCGATGCGCGCGCAGGTTCCCACCGGAACCGGGCTGCTTACCACGATGATCGTGCGCGGACGCGCCATCTGCGCCAGCCGCAATGCCAGGTCTTCCACTGCGACGTGAGTATCTTCAGCCAGGAAAATCACCGTGGACTTCGCGACGGCGGCGGCAACTTCGGTGGAATACATCAGCCGTCCGGAGCGCATATTGCGGCGCAGCACTTCTTCCAGATTCTTTTCGTAGAAGCCCAGCTTGCCCTGCGCCACTTCTTTGAGGCGCGTGCTGTCTTCATCAAAACAAGTGACCGGCAACCCAAAATCGGCGAGGCACGCGGAGATGATCGTGCCCAGATAGCCGGAGCCGTACACGGCGGTATGCATACAGATTTCCTTTCGGCCGATGAGGGCCTGCAGGCGAGCACTATTGGGGGAGGGCTTGATGCCTGCGTTTACAGACCCTAAGTTGTAGCGTTTTCAAGAGTTCATCCGCAATCTGAATTCAGGCCATGTACAGTAGTTTGGGGTAATCGAGTAGCTAACGATGGGAAGCTTACGATAACTCAACGGTAACCGAGGCGAAGAAACTATTTTTGACCGAGAGGAGCGAATCGTTTCCCGAGCGGAATTGGGGCGAGATCTGTCCAACGCTCTTCGGATGCCTCGCGAACGAATGTCAGTTCCTCGATACAGACACGCCTGGTACCGTTGAACGTCTTCCATCGTTCACGGGCTACATTCTCTGCCCGCTGCGCCGCTTCCATGTTGTCCAGCTTGGCAATGGTGAGATGCGGCATATACGGCCAGCTCTCTTCCGCCCAGAGCGATGCGCGGTTCATCTGATCGTGCAGTTCACGCATGCGGTACGCAGCATGCGCCACCCTGATGAAAATAGTAGGCGTGATGGGCATGAACGTCTCCACCTCGCCCATCTCGATGACGAACGGATTCGCAGCCTGACAGACCAGTTCGACCTGCTCGCGAGCCTGCTGCTCACTTCCTCGAAGGCAGCGCGGCGGAAGAACAGTGATGTGCGCCGGCAGATGGGCATGGGGCGGGTGAAGTTCGCTACGCAAGTTCTCGACAAACTCGCCGAGGGTATTCCGGATGTATGCGACCAACGCGTAGCGGGGACTCTGCATGCAGTGGACAATTATAGACTTCTCACGCCTTCGCGTTGTAATGCGAAACGGCGCGAGCCGTAGATGACTTCAGCGATACCTCTCGGACGGTTGAGGAACCCACAATTGACTCCCGTGGTCCATAGCAATAACATGCAACGCGAATGGAGGACCTGCGATGCGCCCATGCTGCCGTTTCCGTCGGGTTCTTTCCGCCGTCCCGGTTCTCGCACTACTCACCGGAGTAGCGCTGAGCCAAACCAACGCGCCACCGAAATATGACGTCTCCACCGAAACCAAGATGAAAGGGGTCGTCCAGGAATTAAAGTTCCTGCCTCCTTCTGGCGCAAAGCCACAAGCCCGCTTGCTGATGAAGTCGGGAACAGATGATGTGGAAGTGTATCTCTGCCCCAAGTCGTTTCTCGATGACATGGGCGTTAGCTTCAAGAAGGGCGACGAGATCCAGGTCACCGGATCGAAGGTGAAGCTCGACGGCGCCGAACTGACGCTCGCGCGCGAAGTCTCCAAAGGCGAAGACAAGCTGATCTTGCGCTTTGAAAGCGGCAAGCCCGTGTGGTGATGTAGGACAGGCAATCTTCTGTCCCCAAATGCCCTCATCCGCTTTGTCGTGATCGTAGCGCTGGCGCCTAGCCTCAGCGAAGTCGAAGGGGCGCGCCGGAGTGGCGCGAGTGCGTGTCTCGCGTTCTCTCGACAGCGGTTGCAGTTCGGTGCTGCTGCATTTCCCTGTGTTAAGATTTTTGTGACCCCTCGTAGTAGTTCTCTCCACACAGTCGGGGCGTAGCGCAGCCTGGTAGCGCACCTGCCTTGGGCGCAGGGGGTCGGAGGTTCGAATCCTCTCGCCCCGACCAAT
>CAZBCQ010000363.1:0-3176 GCA_964490255.1 uncultured Terriglobales bacterium
GCCCCAGGCAGCGACCGCGCCGTGCGGTTCCAGACAACAATGGGTGATCACGGGAATGCCGTAACGACCCTCACTCACAACGGCAGCCTGCTTGAATGCAGCGGCAGGGTTACCCTGCGTTTTGGTCGCCTGTTTCTTGTAGGGTGATTTCGGCTTCGCTACCGCTGGTTTAACCTTCGCGGTGCGAATCGCGGCCGTCACTTTTTTGTCGACGCCCTCTTTCTCTGCGGCATTGAGGAATTCATCTGTCGGCTGAAAGGTGATGCCGTCGCGCTTCACGCGCGCGATCACGTCATCATCGTCGACCTGGTTCTCGAACATGCCGATCAGGTCGTCCATGCTCAGCGGACCTGTATCTTCCTGCGCGTTCTTGGGCTCGGACCAGTCATCGACCATATGCGGGAGAACCTGGTACTCGACCTTGATGGCGCGAACGGCGTCTTCGGCCGTGCCTTCGTCAACGGCTGCAACGCCGACGATGTCGTCACCGGCCCAGAAAATCTCAGTCCCCGGACCCTGCACCACCTTGACCGCTTTGACTCCAGGCATCTTTTCCGCCCCGCTCGTATCGACGCTGACAACCTTGCAGTGCGCGTAGGGAGAACGCACCATCAGTCCGTAGAGGAGTCCGTCGTTGTTGTAGTCATAGGTGTACTTGGCGCGGCCGGAAACCTTGTCAGGTCCGTCGACGCGTGACACCCGTGTGCCAATTACCGAGCGATTTTTCGCATCAGGCCATTGATAGGTTGGCATGGGCTAAGCTCCTTTCGTTCCCGGCTGCGCAACTCCGCGGATTCCAGCGTAGGTTCCGCAGCGGCAGAAGTTACCGGCGAGTTCTTTGCGCGCCTGCTCCGGAGTGGGGTTGGGATACCTATCGAGCAGCGCCTTGGTAGCAATAACGAATCCAGGAGTGCAGAAGCCGCATTGCTGCGCATCGTGGTCCACAAACGCCTGCTGGACGGGATGAATCTGATCGCCACGCGAGAGACTTTCGACGGTCTCAATCTTCTTGCCCTGGGCATCAATGGCGAGAACCGAACAGGCATACACAGTCTTACCGTCCATGAGCACGGTGCATGCACCACACTCACCGCGATCGCAGACGCGCTTGGCTCCGGTGATCGAGAAGTTGTTGCGCAATGCGTCCAGCAAAGTGACCCGCGGTTCGAGTTCCGCGGTGAGCTTTTCGCCGTTCACCATGAATGTCATGGGAACTTTGCCGGGTCCGTAAACGGGCACCTCTTCACCGGCAGCCATTACCGTTTTCGGGCTGACAACGAGGGGGACAGTTGCTGCGATGGTGGAGATCTTCAGGAAATCGCGGCGCGAGACGCCGGATGATTCGAGATCTTCGAGGGCGGTAGGAGGAACAGAATCACGGCGCTTCATGAGGCCTCTCGAGAATTAGTGAGTTGCTGATGAGTTGCAGTGGACGGCACGAAAGCGCCGTCCGGACTGAAAATGCACAAACAGAGCACCTGCCACAAACAGAAAGTATACAGAGTTACGCCTGAAGTGACGACGAAGCGAGCAGGTGGATAGCGCGGTGACCAGACGGATTCGGGAAAACCCTTTTCAACATAAAAAGAGCGGCATGAGGTCATGCCGCCCGAGACACCGAACGAATGATGCGGAACTACTTCTTCAGAGTTCGGATGAACTTCACCACTTCGTCGATTTGCGGATCTGTCAGCTTGCCGGCATAGGCTGGCATCTTGGGGGGCTTACCCTTTTCGATAATCGCCTTCAGGTCGGCATCGGACTTGCCTTGCGTGTCAGGGCCGCTGAGCGCAGGAACGTTAGGCATTTTGCTGGTTCCATCAGCGCCGTGGCACCCCGCGCACTTCGCTTTATAGAGGTCGGCGCCGGAGTCAGCTGCGAAAGCAACGCTGGCGGCGCTGAGCAGAAGCGAAAGTGCAAAAGCAAAACAGAGGACTTTTTTCATTCGAATGATCTCCAGAACAAATGGGATTTGAACTTACATCACATTGCAACGGGCACCTGAGGTGCCACATTGTACGCCGCGTTTTGGCGCTTGGAATGAATAACTTGCGGAATTTTTCAACAGTGCTGGCCGTAAAATTCAGCGCAAAAATCCACGTCTCAGCGCGTCATATGCCGCAACCTAAGGCTAAGACCGCAAGCCACAAAGGCCTAAGTGGCTGATTCACTAACACTTCCGTACGTTGGATTCGAAACCATCTTTGGCAGAGAGGATGCTCTGTTACCAGGCATATCCCGTTGTGTACGGAGTGATCGGTGGAACCCACCTTGATGGTAATCGGAGTGAATTTCAGAACAGCTCCGGTGGAAATTCGCGAGCGCTTCTGGATTAGTGAGAGCCGCCGCTACGAAGCACTGGTCGATCTCTCTGCCTCAACCGCGATTGAGGAAGTGATCGTGCTCGCTACCTGCAACCGGACAGAATTCATCGTCTGGACGCGAGACGCCAGCGCCGCAGCCAACTCAATTCTGAAATTTCTCACCGCCCAGTATGGCCTGCGCCTCTGCGAATGGAAGCACTTCTACCGCCTGCTGGACGAAGCAGCTCTGGTCCACATCTTCCGGGTTGCGTCGAGCCTTGATTCCATGATCATTGGCGAGCCGGAGATCGTTGCCCAGGTGAAAGATGCGTGGGCATTGGCACAGAAAGTAGGCAGTACCGGCAGGTTCCTGGATTCGGTTCTGCAGAAGTCGCTTTCCGTATCGAAGCGTGTTCGCACCGAGACTGCCATCGGTCAATGCGCGGTTTCCGTTCCTTATGCCGCAGTGGAATTGGCGAAGCAGATCTTTGGCACGTTGGACGGGCGCAAGATCCTTTTGATCGGCGCCGGAAAGATGAGTGAGCTCTCCGCCCGATATCTAAAGAAGTATGGCGCGACGGATGTGCGGGTGATCAATCGAACACTGGAAAATGCGCAGGAGCTGGCGAAGCAACTGGGCGGGACGGCGTATCCGTTTGAGCAACGGTGGCAGCACCTGGTGGAAGCCGATATCGTGATCAGTTCCACATCGTGCCCGCATCCGATCTTCAACCGTGACGAGGCGGAGGTGATCCGGCGGGAACGGGACGGGCGCCAACTGCTGCTGATCGATATTGCCGTACCGCGGGATATCGACCCTGCCGTGCGCGACGTACACGGAATTTTCTTATACGATATCGACGATCTGGAGAA
>CAZBCQ010000364.1:0-3170 GCA_964490255.1 uncultured Terriglobales bacterium
GCTCGCCCATGGAGCTGCACTCAGCTCCCAAACGCATCTGGCCCTTGCTCAAGAGCTTGATGCGAAAACTCTGCTGCTTGAGTCGCAGCTGGAGTATACACAGGCGCACGACGAGTTGATTCACGCTATCGGCCAAACTCCTAAATAACCGACGACAATAATCGCGTGAAGAAGACGGGACCGTGTCGACAAACAATTAGGCTACAAATCGCTGCTGGGTTGCGCGGACCCTTTGAGCGGCATTGAGCAGGCTGAAGGTCCCCACCAGTCTGCCGCTGTCATCTGCAGCAACGACCGGCATGATGTCCATTTCGCTGCGAAGAAACTCCGCGCCTGCGGTAGGCAAGCCATCGTTTTGCTTGACGCAAGGCGGAGGCTGGCGCATGAAATCGCGAACGGGCGTCTGAGAAGGCAGCCTTCGGCCCAGCGCACTGAAGAGCTCGCGGCGACTGCAGTAACCCTTCAAGATTCCACCTTCCACGACTGGGAATGCCGCGTGGCCGCCTTGAAACTTCTCCAGAGTGTCGGCAAGGGATACCTCGAGCGGCAACGTTGGAACGGAATGAATCATCACGGAGGCAACGGTGAGAGCCCCACCCCAGGATTTTTTGCCACCATCGTTGTGAAATTTCCGTACGTGCGAAGCGCGAACAGTGAATGCTCCAGATCGTCTGCAATGCTCCAAGAGACTCCGGTAGCTCGGTGAAATCCGCGCGGTCGAGAACAAACAAGTCCAGGGGAGTTTCCGCCTTAACCGACTCCACGTACGTCGGCTGGTTCGCGCTTTCAAAAAACGCCAACTCCCCCTGCTTCACTGCTTTGTACTTCGCTCCATTTGCCTTGTAATCGAACTCCGGTAGACGTTCAGGCCAGGCTCCGACTAGAAATCGGTGGACAGGCTGAGTTCTTTCCAGGTTCTCGCTTCTTCTAATCGTGCAAGGTCGTTCTTCTCCGCCCCGCTGTACGCATCGCTGCCGAGCAAGAGTCGCAACGGAGGTTTCTGTTCCTGCGTCAGCTGAACGAGCGCTTGAGCCGCCTTCTTCGGGTCTCCGGGCTGCTTACCGTTAACCTGGCCGTTGCTCCAACAGTCGAGTCGTATTCGGGATGCCCTTCGCTCAGCTTGGTGGAACTGCCGGCGAAGTCCGTGCGGAAGCCACCCGGCTCGACGATCGTGACCTTGATGCCTAGCAGTGCCACTTCGCGCGACAAAATTTCGGAGAAACCTTCGACGCCCCATTTCGCCGCCGAATAAGGCCCGCGCCCTGGAGGTCCGATCCTTCCGCCCATCGAGGAAAACTGAACGAAATGGCCCGCTTTCCTTTCGCGAAAGTACGGGAGAGGTGCCTTCGTCACGATTATTGTCCCGAAGAGATTCGTTTCGATCTGCGCGCGGAAGTCCGACATCGGCGTATCTTCGACGGACGAGAGATTGCCATATCCTGCATTGTTGATAACAACGTCCAGCGAGCCAAACGCATCGATTGCCGTCTTTACCGCACCGGCTGCCGACGACTCGTCGGTCACATCCAGCTCGAAGAGCTTCACCTGGTCACCGTAGCGCTCCGATAGCTCACGCAGTGACTCAATGTCCCGAGCTGTCGCCAACACCTTATTGCCCGCCAAAAGACCCGCTTCGACAATTGCGCGACCCAGACCGCGAGAACTACCAGTGACTAACCATACTTGCGCCATTCATCCTCCTATTTGCGGAGTCCGAGCTAGTTCGAGACCGCACCTGCTGCAGGAAATACTTTACAGCAAGAAATTACGATAACGGGTCCTGGCCGAAGGACGGGCGTCAATGACAAGATCGGGATAGAGCCGCCCGGATGAGCGTCTCCGTCCGATTTGCCGGCAAACCAGACAGATCCGGGTGGCTCTGACGAAAGAGATGATCACTGCAACATAGATGCATATCGCTCAATCAGATCGGTCACTTGTTCCGATTGGTCTTCCACCAGATAATGCACGGCGCCGTGGATCACACCCGTTTCGACATGAGTACATCCGTGCGCACGCAGACCGTCTGCAATGTTAGGGATCAGCTTTGCAAAAGGTGATCCGTCACCTGTGCCGAAGAATATCGGCACATCAATGCGCCCAGTTTGTGCTGAGTTGAATTTCGCATTGGCGGGAAACGCGCGATACATTTCGAAAACGGCGTGAAGCTGCGCGAGAGTGCCATAAGCCTGCACATAATGTTCAATCTCGTTCGGCGCGAATTTGCCGAACTCAAAGAAATATCCGAGGTAGGCCGCCTGTCTTCCGTCGACAAGCTTCTCGGCGAGTCCTGGAACCTGCATGAAATGCATGTGCCACATAAAAGGGGCGCCTTGGACTTCCTCCCATCCGTTGATTCCGGGGATAGGCGTGTCGAGGATCATCGCCCCGCGCGTGATCTGCGGGTAACGGCGAACAAATGCGTACGCGACGTGTCCCCCAATATCGTGGCCAACAACGTAGACATGTTCCAGTCTGAGAGTCGAAACGAGTTGGTAAATATCCGCTGCCATCGCGGCTGCATCGTAGCCGTCCGCGGATGTAGTCGAGCCGCCTATGCCGCGCAGATCGATCGCGATCACCGTAAAACGTTTCGCCAAACGAGGCATGATCGGGCGGTATTCGAACCAGTCTTGCGGGAAGCCATGGATCAGAATGACCACAGGTCCTGTACCCCCGCAAACATAGTGAAGCGTGACACCATTTACCCTGGCTTGTTCAGACACGAATTCATTGCTTAAGCCAATCGCCGGTGTACTCATCTGTTTTTTCGCCTGTCCTTGGGAAAGGGACGTTTCCCACATCGATAGCAGGAACAAAGAGAAGAACATCAGACCGCCAACATGTCGCTTCATCTGTGACTCTCTGATAACGCCTTGAATATCATTCCCCTGCAACCCATGGTTGGCGGGATTCTGACATTTCTTGTGTTTGCCAGAATAACGCGATTTCAAAAGTAACGTTGTACCCGCCGAGTTCGTCTCCAAGAAGTGAAAGGAAAGGCGCACATTTCCGAAGATATTCTGCAAATTCGCTGTTAACGCCTCTGCAAGCAATGTCTCACTAAGATCTTCACCTGCCGCATGATGCCTGGATGACGGGCTATACCCAAGTTGCGAGAAACGCATTCGCAGAAAATGACTGTCGGAGGTTTGGGTGGAGACATTCCG
>CAZBCQ010000365.1:0-3107 GCA_964490255.1 uncultured Terriglobales bacterium
TCGTGAGAGGCGTTAACAATTAGCGAGAACCAGTGTTCGGATTCCTGAAGAACAAGTCCGTTCAGAAACAACCTGAGATCCGCGACACACTGTTTGGCGACAGACCACTTTCATATTGGGCCATGATTTCAAACGACTCTGAGCCTTGGGTCTCGTTTCGACGCGCAAAAGAACAGCTTGACTCTGGCGATATCGAAGGTGCCACAGCGGTCTTTCGAAGCATTTTATTAATGCCGCAGCTTGAATCCCGACAATACTTACAGGCATATCGCTTCCTTCGTGAGCTGAACGTAAATCCGCCGAAAGAAAACGAAAAAGAAGTCTTAGGCGTTGTCGTCGAAGTCGGCATGCCCAAAGGCTTGGATTTGCTCGCTGCATATGCCGACCATCATGCTCGTTATTACAGCTTCAGCGGCGCTGGCGTCGTTTGGGAAAGGCCAAACGACCTCCTTGATGCATCAATCGACGAGTTGCTGCTCGCAGCGAAGACTGTATTGCAAGCAATCGGCGTTTGGCGCGGAGATAGGCCGCCTGCTCCAAACAGAGGAATAGCGCGAATCAATCTGCTGACACCAAGCGGCCTTCATTTTGGACAGGATTCACTCGACATTCTTTCCAAGGATCGACTTGGTGGTCCGGTTCTGGCATCGGCCTTCGCGCTAATGCAGGAACTGATAAATCTCACGAAGAAGTGACGGCTGTCGAAATAATTTTCGCGACAAGCGAAACGCGAAATATCTTCACGATGTGTGATCGTGCACGATCCGCCATCCCTCAGGAAATTTCTTCAGCACCAGAGTGAACAGTCCCGCATCTTTCTTTCCTGATTGATGGTCCAGATGCCACTGCCCGCAAACGTACGCTGCGTCCGTCCCTAGTAATTCCACCTTCAGATCATAGAAATCCAGCTTGCCCATATCATTGCCGCCGCTCTGATAGCGCTGGCGATAATGATCAAGAGTCGTCTGCCATCCTGTGGTCACAAGGTCACCCGAGTAAAACAGCAGGTCCGGAGAACGCCAGTATCCTTTCATGAAGCCCTCGAGATCGTGCGCGTTCCAGGCGTCCACCTGCGCTTGCAATAAATGGCGGATCGCCAGCTTTTCGGAATCAGCGGGACTGATCTGCTGCGCGCAGGAAAACGACGCACAGAGCACGAAAGCAATCAAAACTCGACGCATAGGACACTCACCGTTGGTAACAGAGTTTACCAAGGTACTTTGGTCACCTCGATGGGCACAAGCCGGGGAAACGCGGCTATGCTTGCAGTGTTTCTCGGTAATGGCAGGCACATTGACACTTTTTGTCTGGATCAAGACGAGGACCCGATGACTCCCGAAAAGATTGGGCGCTACGTGGTAACCGGAGAGCTTGGAAAAGGCGCAATGGGAGTCGTATATCGTGCCACCGATCCCAACATCGGCCGCACGCTGGCGCTGAAGACGATGCGGCTCGACATACACGGCGCGAGCAGCAGCGATATGCTGAAGCGCTTTCAGAATGAGGCGCGCGCAGCTGGAGTTCTGAATCATCGGAACATTGTCACCATTTATGACGCGGGCGAAGCCGATGGCATGTTCTACATTGCCATGGAATTCATTTCCGGAGCCACGCTGGCGGGACTGCTGCGCGAACGCAAGACGCTTTCGCCGGAAGAGGCTGCACGTATCGGCGCGCAGATTTGCGAAGGCCTTGATTACGCGCACTACAAGGGCGTGATTCATCGCGACATCAAGCCAGCCAACATCATGATCGCCGGGGACGGCACGGTGAAGATCATGGACTTCGGCATTGCGAAAGCCGGAGCCGGGCTGACGCACACTGGTGAAGTGCTGGGCACGCCCAATTACATGTCGCCCGAGCAGGTGCGCGGGCGCGTGCTAGACGGCCGCACTGATGTCTTCAGCACGGGCGTAATGCTTTATGAAATGCTGACTGGCGAGAAGCCATTCAACGCAAACAGTGTCACGACGATCATCTACAAGATCATCAATGAAGTCCCGCCACCACCGCGCGAACTGGATGTGTCGATTCCGTCCGGCCTGAGCGCTGTGATTGCGAAGGCGATGGCGAAGTCGCCTGACGAGCGATACCAGAGCGGATCGGCCATGGCGGCGGCGCTGGAAGATCCATTCACACTTTCCAGCGAACTTGTCGCCGGCACCGCCGACCAGGCCGTCGTGACCACGCACTTTTTCTCCGCAACGGGTTCCGGCGCACACGCCGGCATGCAGAACACGATCAGCGGGACAGCGGTTCTGACTCCCATTGAGGTTGCGGCACCGGCGTTCACTCCCTCCGTGGTGCTCGACACCACTTCGTGTAAGCGAATCGCACCCGAACCGCTGGCCGCACCGGAAGTAGAACGAACGATTGCGGTGCCACCTCCGATGCCTGTAATCCCGGTCCGCGTGCTACCAATGGCGGCGAAGAAGCGCGGACAAGGACTAGTGTTTGCACTGGTGGCGGCTGCTGTCGTTTGCTTACTCGGATTCGCGAACGCTGCGAGAAAGCACAAAGCAGAACTGGCCGTTCAAGCTGCGGCGAAGCAAACGGCTGTGGCCCCGTTCAGCGCGCCAGCGACCCAAACTGTCGCGGAGCCGACTCCGCAGGTTTCAACGAAGCCAGCAACGCCTACCGTTCAGACCGTTGCCGAGGTCAAGCCCGCTGTCCAAACCAAGCCTGTGGTCGAAACCGGGCAACTGAAGATCACTTCCGCTCCCGCGGGAGCTCAGGTCGAAATTGACGGGCGCATGTTGAACAACAGGACTACACCGTTCACCACTCCAGCGCTGCATGCCGGACATCACACAGTCGTTGTCAGTCTGGATGGCTACAAGCCAGTTACGCAGAAAGTTGAAGTCGCCGCGAATCACAAGACTTCGGTTGACTTCTCGCTGGAACAACTGAAGGCAACGCTTGCGGTCAGCAGCGATCCGCCGGGCGCCAACATTGTCGTCGACGGAATGCCAACCGGACAGGTCACGCCGGCACAGATCACGGTCGATCCAGGCCAGCATAGAGTTGCGGTTCGGAAGCAGGGCTATCGTTGGGCGGAGACACTGGCCGATGCGGGACCGGGACAGACGCTGAAGTTCTCGCCGCAG
>CAZBCQ010000366.1:0-3106 GCA_964490255.1 uncultured Terriglobales bacterium
CGGCTCCGCGCCTGCTTGGATGATCACAATGCAGCGAACAAGGCGAAGAAAAACCGGGTTACGGACATTGCTTCACAGTCAACGTCACCTGCTGGCTGACGCCATGTGTAGTCACGTCGCTAACCGACAGATTTCCTGTGAATGTGCCGATGACGTTCGTTGTCCCGCTGAAAATCCCCGTGCCTTGATTGAGGTTAATAGCGACCCAAGAGTTCGAAACGAAACCCCAGTAAAGCGGGAGCAATCCACCAGAGGTTTGAACAGCGAAACTGTATGGCTGGTTAACGCAAGCGTCAGGGAACGTTGCTGAGCTGATAATCTTCACAGGTTCCACCACCTGAATCGTCTCTGCGGCGACGGCTGTCTGCGGAGGGGACGCGGAATCAGACGCCCGCACAGTAAAATTGTAAGTCCCATCGGCAGTCGCTGCTCCCGTTATCGCTCCCGAATTTCCGAGTGTCAACCCAGGAGGAATGCTCCCACTAATAAGTGACCAGCTGACTGATCCGCTACCGTTCGAAGCAGATAGTTGTTGTGAATAAGAAAGGCCGTGTGCAGCGGGCAGGAGCGGACTCGATTGGATCATCAGCGGTGAAACAAGTCCGGAGACCTGGAGCCCATAACTCATATCAGGGCGAGCATCTCCCCGCCAATCCAGGACGTGAGCATAGAACGTGGTCGCACTATTTGCAGGTCCTGGAACCTGAAGATCCAGTGCTGAATCCTGGACGCCCGAACCGATATCGTTGTTTAAACATTGCGAGGCGAAGTTTGTACTGGTGTCGCCCGGCTGGCGGCATGTCGTCAGGCGAACGCCGTTTCCATCTACGACCTCGAGCACGGTGTCGAGTGGATCACCAGAGTTCGAGCGTTTTGCCTGGGTCTCGAGATGCACGGTGCTGCCGCCAAGCGAAACCAGCTTGTAATAATCATTGTCGCCTGCGAACGGTACACCGTTGGGCGGGTCAATGTACGGACTTATTCTCGCGTTTACGGCTCCGTTGCCGATCAGTGTTGCCGTTGCTGGGCTGTCATTCCGTCCTAATGGTTTCACCACAGCGATGCCAAAGGTCCCACTCGCATGTTGTGGAGGCGAACTCGAATCCGTGGCTGTAACGGCTAGCACCCACGATCCCAGTGTAGTAGGTGTTCCGCTGATGGTGCCGCTATTGGGATCAATCGAGCTCAGACCAGGTGGGACGGTCCCCGACGTCGGTGAGAAAGTGTAAGGGGGTATCCCGCCGCGGGCTACGACCCTACCGCTGAATGGCCGATTTAACAGTAATGACGCAGGCAGTGACTGCATTACCTCAAGATTTGGCGGCACAACCGTGACTGTGAGCTGGGTAGTGGCGATCTCAGGAGTTGAAAAGGAATCCTGGATAGTGAGGGTGGCGACATATGTGCCGACCGTAGTTGCACTGCCGGAAATCTGTCCAGTGGTGTTATCCAAGCGCAATCCTTGAGGAAGCGCACCGCTGGCCATCGTGAAAGTCAGCGGAGCAACTCCGCCTTGATAGGAAGCGGCAATTGGCGGAATCAAAGCTGCATACTGCGCCGCGTTGGCGGACTGAGTCGGGGATACTTGGAGAGGAGTACTGGCGGTAACGTAAAAGCCCTGGGTTGCAGTTTTCGGTGGAGAGGCGGAGTCAGTTACTTGTGCAATGAATCCAGCGGTACCCAGAAAATTCGTCGTCCCGGACAATACGCCAGTGCCTGAGTCGATGCTGAGGCCATCCACAAAGAGAGAGGTGCCTGACACCTTGGAGATCGACCAATTAAGTGGGGCAACGCCGTTTAGGGCAGTAAGCGTTGTGCTGTAGGAATGCCCCTGTAAGGCGCCGGGAAGAATTGCATTGGTGTTGATCGTAAGCGGTGAAGATGCCGGGGAAGGCTGCGCCGCAGGCGAACCGGTTGGGGAGGGTGAAAGCAAACTAGTTGACGAGCCGCCACCACCGCAGGACGCCAGGAGCGCGACAACTAAGAAGTCGGCGAAGAAGGCAATGGCTCGCTTGCTCACGCTCGCTTGTCCTCCCAGACCTGAATAGGTGACAGCATCGGGGCGTCAAACAGTGCGCCAGAGTCTTCGTATTGATCGAATCGAGGCAGAGGTGTGTTTAGGATGATATCTGTCCCGGTGACTTTATCTCCTGCGTGAACTGTGATCGTGTCACGCTGAAGAGGAAAGTCAAAAGCCGATTCATCCTTGTTCCAGAACTCTGCTGGTCCTGGCAGTGGAACCGGTGGATTGAGGGGACCTATGCCAGAGTCCGAAACGAAACTTCCGTAAACTGATTCCACTTCTACCGTGTAAGTGCCTGGCGGAACGTACATCTGGTAGTAACCGATGCGACTCGGATTACGCGAACCATTAGGGTCTCCGCTGATGTTGTCACTCGTTACGCTCTGGCCGGGATTACCCGTGAACAAATAGCCGGAAATAGCCGAAACAGCCACGCGATACGACTCGTTTTCCTGGGTGGTGGGGTCGTCCACGAGACGAGCTATAACATTAGCCCCCTGGACGGCATCGATGCCATCGCCGAAGTAAATGGTCCCGCTAATCATCGCGTAGTTGCTGTTGAAATTCGCGTTTGGGTATAGAGCTGAGATCCAAGACAAGTCATCGGGGGACAGTAGCGGTAAGCCTGCATCCTTTCGAGCCTGACACATCTCGATTGGGAACATCAGCGGCAGACCTGCGAGCTCATCTACGTTGCATGGGTACGCACCCTGCGTGTACAGATCAAGATTTATCTGTGAATGATCGAGGCCGATAAAATGGCCGATTTCGTGCGTCATCGCCTCGTCAAATTGGTTTGCACTTAGCTCGTAATTCGGTGTGGCGGACGTGGGAGTATTGACGCCATCCTGCATCTTCCCATTCATCAGGATGAGCGCACTAGAGAAATACCCGTGGCTCGTATCCACCGCACAATGACTTGTGAAGCCGATCACCTCGGGAGGCAGACCAAGTGCCGCAAGCAGCGATCCATCACCATCGAATATCACAGGACTCTGAGCGCCAGATTTGCAGGAGCCGACCATGGCATCGTATTGCTGAAGTGTCTTAAGATCCCCGCCGGCGTAGGCGCCTGACGGCAGC
>CAZBCQ010000367.1:0-3106 GCA_964490255.1 uncultured Terriglobales bacterium
ACGCGAAGGGAAAGTTCAAGGGAACGCAGTTCCAGGGCATGACGCAGTAGGCACTGCGTGATTCATTCCGTTGTCGCCGTCGCCACCGAAAGACGACACCGCGTTAGCAAATCCCGGAGAAAAGGATATATTGCACTGCTGCACCACCGAGGAGGAGAGCCCTGCCTGGAAGAACGTTGTTCCGCTGTTATTCGCTACTCGTCACCGTTCTGGGGATGTTTATTCCGTCATATTTATGTGCCGCGGATCTGATCCGCCCCAAGGTTCTCGTCATTGCCACATATGAAACCGGCAAAGATCGAGGCGATGTGCCCGGCGAACTGCAGTACTGGGTGGAGCGTCAGAACCTGGATCAGGAGATCCGCGTGCCGGGGATTGATCACCCCATATTGACTAATGGAAAAGGTCTTTATGCAATGATCAGCGGCACCACCTCGCGATGCGCCGTACAGATGATGGCGCTGGCAATGGATCCGCGGTTCGATTTGCGGCAGACTTATTTTCTTCTCAGTGGGATTGGCGGAGCAGTTCCTGCGCAGATCACCGTAGGCAGTGCGGTTTGGGTACGGCGCGTGGTGGATGGAGATCCCACCTTCGAGATCGATCATAACGAGACACCAGATTCATGGCCGTACGGAATCGTCGCGCTGGGCGCAACGGAGCCTGGCAAGGTTCCCGAGAATCTCGATTCGGCCCCCGCTGCCGGTGTGTCTGAGAACGGTTCCGGTGGCGTGGGGAGAATCGTGTACACCATCAATCCTGCTCTGGTGGATTGGGCGTACCAACTGACAAAACAAGTGCCGATTCCCGACAGTGCAGCACTGGCCGCGAATCGTGCCCCATTCAAGAATTTTCCTAACGCGCTGCTCAAACCTGCCGTGCTGCAAGGAGACAGCATGGGGGCAGATCACTTCTGGGCAGGGGCGATCATGACGCGCTGGGCGGAAGACTGGGTTCGACTCTACACGGGCGGGACCGGTGCCCTCGCCATCGCCGATTGCGAGGATCAAGGAATCGCACTGGCGATACAGGAACTGGATCGGCTTGGACGCGTCGATGCGAAGCGGCTCCTGATTCTTCGCACCGCGAGTAATTTCACGATGCCACCGCCGGGTATCGCAGCCGAGAAGTACCTGTTTGACGATCTGGCAAGCTCGCCTGGTTATCTGCCCGCACTTGAAGCGAACTATCGCGTTGGCAGCGTAGTAGTCTTGGCGCTTTTACAGAATTGGGAACGGTATAAGAACCAGATACCGTGACGCGCACAAAAGAAGGCCCG
This sequence comes from uncultured Terriglobales bacterium, assembly GCA_964490255.1. Lineage (GTDB taxonomy): Bacteria > Acidobacteriota > Terriglobia > Terriglobales > Acidobacteriaceae > JAJPJE01. The sequence continues at coordinate 1,280 of CAZBCQ010000367.1, forward strand.
CTGAAAGGCGCAGTATTTTGTGATTGAACGGGGAGAGATCGCCTGTCCCACACGTTTCGGTCGATTCCCCACCGCTCATCATTCGACGTTCGCCCGGGCTAGCGACTGATTTCCTGAAATCGATGACGGGAAAGCCGCAGAGCTTCCATAAAAGACCCGACCAGCAGATACGCTGCGGCATTCGTGACGACCACCCAATACCATTTGACTCCGAAATGAAGCGCAAAGCCGATGTTCACAATCGGGCATGTCAAACGTGCAAGTCCCAATAGCATTGGCTCGCGCCACATTGGGATGGCGAGGCTGATAAGCACCCATGAAGCAGCAACGAGAAAACCAACCAGGGCCCACAGTTCCAATCTACGTTTCATCTGCCGCACCTCAAGGACCTATATAGTACGCCAGTTCCGCATTTCGGTTTGGCGCGACTGGTTGCATCATGGCGGACGGCGATCGCTCTCCATTCACTCGCATCCTGGATGAGCCTTCGGTGATCGAATGGCCAGAGGATAGACACCATGCCTAAGATTCTTCGTTTTGATCAGTTGGGCGGTCCGGAGGTTCTGAAGTTTCGAGAGGAGCCCTCAAAGCAGCCGGGCAAAGGCGAGGCTCGGTTAAAAGTGCAGGCACTGGGATTGAATCGGGCTGAATCAATGTTCTTTCATGGTCAATACCTCGAGAGTCCGAAGCTACCTGCGGGGCTCGGCTATGAGGCAGCCGGCACCGTGGAAGCGGTTGGTCCGGACGTGGACAAAAGCTGGCTGGGCAAGACAGTCTCGACCATTCCAGCTTTTTCTATGAATCAATATCACATGCTAGGTGAGGAGGTAATCGCTCCGGTTGCGGCGCTGGGTGAGTATCCGCCGAAGCTGTCGCCAGTGGAGGCTGCAGCCATCTGGATGCAGTATGTAACGGCCTACGGCGCGTTGATTGCGATTGCGCACTTGTCAAAAGGAGACTTTGTAGTGATTCCGGCTGCATCCAGCAGCGTGGGTCTGGCTGCGATTCAAATTGCGAAGGCTGAGGGTGCTATCTCAATCGCGACGACGCGCAAGAGCAACAAGAAAACCGAGTTGCTTTCTCTAGGCGCTGACCACGTTATCGCCACCGAGGAAGAAGATATCGTGGCGCGAGTGAAGGAAATTACCGCTGGCAAGGGAGCGCGGGTGACCTTTGATCCGGTCGCCGGACCGTTTTTGGAGAAGTTGGTCGAGTGTGCCACAAGCGGTGGGATTATCGTTGAGTACGGCGCACTGTCGATGCAATCCACCCCCTTTCCACTGTTCATGGCCCTCATTAAGGGCCTGTGTGTTCGCGGCTATACTCTGTTGGAGATCACGCGTAATCCGGAGAAGCTGGAAGTGGCAAAGAAATACGTCTACGACCGGTTGGCGGACGGGCGGTTTCGTCCAAAGATCGCGAAGACATTTCCGTTCGCACAGATTGTGGACGCGTATAAGTATCTCGAGTCGAACGCGCAGACTGGAAAAATCGTGATTACAGTTCCGTGATCTACACGTTTCGGTCGATTCCCCACTGCTCATTACTCGACGTTCGCAGCGCCCACGCCATGCGCGGAGTGTTGTGCGAAATGCCGTAGCGGCCGCGAGGATCGAGAGCGATCATGCCGCCGTGGCCATTCAGTCGCTGCTTGAGATAGGAGATCGATTCCGCTGTGGCCTGCCCGGGGTCGGTGCCGCGGCGCACGAGATCGGCGGCGTGCTTCGCGATCACCAGCTTCATCATGGGCTCGCCCCATCCGGTGGTGGAGACGGCGGCACTCTCGTTGTCGGCATAGCAGCCGCAACCGATCAGTGATGAATCACC
>CAZBCQ010000368.1:0-3100 GCA_964490255.1 uncultured Terriglobales bacterium
CCGAGCACCGGAATCCGCGTATTCCGCTGTATGTGTTGCACCAGCGCATTCGATCCGCGAGGGATCACTAGATCGATCAGGTCGTCCATGGCGAGCATGGAAGCAACCGCTTCACGACCGTACACAGCACAAACGGCGTCCGCAGGAACGCTCGTGGCCGCCAGCGCCGATCGCATGACACTCACCAGCATTTCGGTGGTCCGCTCGACCTCGCGACCGCCCTTCAAGATCACGGCATTCCCGGACTTCACCGATAGTGCGCTGATCTGCGTCACTGCATCCGGACGCGCTTCGAAGATCACTGCCAGCACTCCGAGCGGGCAACTCACCTTGTGCAGTTCCAGACCGGTGTCCAGCAGTCGACGCTCAAGAATGTGCCCACTCGGATCGGGCAACTCCGCCACGGCCCGCACACCGCGCACCATCTCCGCAACTTTCGCCGCATCCAGGTGCAAGCGCTTCAGCAGCGCGGTGGAAAGCTTGCCACTTCGAACGAGCGTTTCAGCCTCACGCATGTCTTCAGCGTTCGCCGCCAGAATTTCCTGCGCATTTTGCTCCAGCGCTCGTGCGATCCCCTCCAGTGCAGCATTCTTCTGCTCAGAGCTGAGCGTGGCCAGCTTTCGGCTGGCACACTTAGCCGCCTTAGCCAGCGCCCCAACATCGGCGTTTCGCGCACTCGTCACCGGCGCACTCATCGTCATCCCTGATCCTCAGGAAAAAACACGGTTCCGATCCGCTCTCCTGCGCAGATGCGCTCCAAAATTCCCGGCACCCGGCCGTTGGCGATCACCGCAATCCGTCGTGCCGAAATCGCAATTCTCGCTGCTTCGATCTTCGTCAGCATTCCGCCACGGCCGCGCTCGTTGCCGTTGCCTGCGTACCCGACCACCTGCTCCGTGACTTCGCGCACCTCGTGCACAAACTCGGCGCCGTCTTCAATCGGAGGCCGGTTATACAAACCATCCACGTCCGAGAGCAGAATCAGCAGGTCTGCATCGACCTTGGTCATCACCAGCGCCGAGAGCTTGTCATTATCGCCAAACACGCGCTTGCTCGCGACTTGGCCCGGGCGATCCAACTCAATCGTCGACACCGTGTCGTTCTCATTGATAATGGGGACCACGCCCAGCTCGAGCAACTTGGTCAACGTGTTCTTTAGATTTGCATAGCGCACTGGATCGACGAAGTCATCTTCGGTCAGCAGCACTTGCGCAGTGCGCGCCTCCAGTTTGCCGAAGGCATCCTCATACAGCGACATGAGCCGGCTCTGTCCCACAGCGGCGCATGCCTGTTTCATGGCCAGCTCCGATGGCGCCGTATTCAGTTGCAGACGGTTCGCGCCTAAGCCAATCGCGCCCGACGACACGAACAGGATCTCGCGGCCGGCATTGCGGATGTTCACCGCCGACTCCGCCAACCCGTATACCAGCCCGATTGCTGCCGAGCCGTCATCACGCATAATCACGTTCGTGCCTACTTTGATGACGACGCGCTTGCAGGAAGCGATTCGCTCCTGCACGGCTTCACTCACCTGCGCTTGATCCTTCATCCCTACATTCTTCCCTGGCAAAAGCTGGCCCAAAAGCTCTGCCTGCCGCTGATTACAAGCTGAATGCTTAAAGATATCGCACCGTGGCCACCGTGTCGCTGCCGAACGCCAGCCGAGCGAACGTATTCATGAGTGGGTACTGCCCGAAGTCACCTCGCCGATGGGTTACGTCTGCACTTCCGAGCACAATTTAGCGATTACCGGCGTTAGTGCCCGGATCAAATCGGAAATTTTCGCAAGTTTTCCTCAACAAACAATGTGAACGCCGGATGAATTCATGATCACTTCCGCTATCATGAACTTACCTTTTATTGAAAAAGTATTCTGTGCAACGGTCCGTCGGTTGCAGTGGAGTCGTGACTTTTGCGAGCGGCTTTGTCCCCCAGGAACCCTCGCCGAGGAGACCGAATGAAGTGGCGTAGTGTCCTGGTGTTTTCGGCAATTCTCATTGCCGGAGTCAGCATCGGGATTGGGCTAAGGGTTCTGCGGCTCGAGAAAATCAGTACCACTCTGCAGTCGATAGTTCCGGCGCCGGATACTCGTGCCGGGCGCGCGATCTACCCTTATTCCCTGATCCCTGGGGGCGTGCGCAATTCCTACGAACTCAGCGAATCGATCGGGCATGATCCGGTGCTCGCCGAGCACTATCGCGACCTCCGACCCGCCGCCATGTTTCCGCTGCGCCTTACCACGGACACCGAGGGTTACGTCTCTTATCGCGTCGGGAACCATATCTACTGGACCAGCCATCTTGTGCGCATCCGCAAGGGCGAACTGGTTCTGATCGACGGCTCCCGCATGATCCGCGGCCGTTGTGGGAATCAGATTGTGCCTGCCTATTTGCGGCCAAAGGGAATTCCCACCACGCTCGACCCGATGGAGCCTCCGCCGGTGGTCTTCGAGTCTGGCTATCCGCCGGTGATGGCGATTCCCCGAAATCAGGTGCTTCTGGCCGAGAAGGATGCGCCGCCGCTTCCGGCAACGCCCGGTACACCGGGTGGGGGTACGCCTCCGGCGTTCTGGCCGCCCCTGGTACCACCGGTCGCGTGGTGCTGCTCCGGATCCACTCAAACCGGCACGCCTCCTGCTGTTCCTCCGACCGGCGGCGGAAGTGGCGACACTCCTGTGCCACCCGCAACTCCTCCGGTCACGCCCGTGACTCCGGTGCCTGAACCCGGAACATTTCTGATGGTTGGAGCCGGATTGGCCTTGCCTGCGTTCGGCAAGAAACTACTTTAGCAGCCAACCATCGCGCAGACTGATCCGGATGTGGCTCCTCTCCTCACTCTTGTACACTCCTATGCTTCGGAGAAAAACAATGCCAACAGCTCTCATCGAATACGAAAACGCTTCCGCGGAGGTCCGCGCCGTTTACGACGACATCATGGCTACGCGCAAGACCGACTGGATCAACAATTTCTGGAAGGCGCTGGCCAACGATCCGGTCACGCTCAAGCGCACTTGGGAAGACATCAAGCAGATCATGGCCCCAGGCGCTCTCGATCCGCTGACGAAGGAATTGATCTACGTAGCCGTGAGCGTGAGCAACCA
>CAZBCQ010000369.1:0-3088 GCA_964490255.1 uncultured Terriglobales bacterium
AATCCATACAGTCTGCGCCAGCAGAAACGCGAGACTCGGGACAAATCGCGTTAGATTTCCCCGCAGTAATACTCCTCGGCTCTCCGCCACGGCCGGCAATAACGTCGCGATCGCGATTCCGGCGGCCACCATGTTTTTCGAGTCCTTCAACAAGATGTAGCAGGCCGCCACGAACATGGCGATCTCCACATCGCGTTCCAATGCCATGCTCGGATGAAGCAGTTGTCGGAAGGATAGAACGACTGCGGTCAGACTGAGCAAGACCGTCAACTTCGGGAAGAAGTCACACAGCAACCAGATGGACGCGAAGATCAGCATACCGCTGGTAAGCCAATATGCCTGGCTGTACATGTCCATCCCGCCAGCCAATAAAACGGGAAATCGGACAAGGCTCGCGATGAGCCGAAAGGCCGTATACACCAGGAAATACGACCGTTTGTCGGCTCTCCAAAGTAACCCCACCAACCATATGTTCAAGGCGATGTCGAGCTGATAAAAAAACATTCCAGCATCAAACAATTCCATGGAGGACTCCACTATGCGAAAGTTTTACGCTGCGGTGATTGCCCTGACGCTGGGGGCGGTACTGTACGTGTCTAACCTACGGCCCGTTCCTAATCAAGACCCGTTTCCTTGCCCGCCAGAGGGTTGCGCAGACCCGAGGTAAGCGAGCAAAGCGGGTAAGATTAGTCGTCTTACCGTGCTTCCATGTATAGAAGTAGTAACTTCCGAATGCACTTCGGAAGCGCCGTTGCTAATTTGCCCGACAGATTAGCACGGCGCCGGCTTCATACTTACATTTATCTCGAAGAGAAAACGCGTTAGCGGGAGCAAGTGCCAAAAAGCGGAACACGCCTCAGATCTGGTAGTCAATCTCGATCACTGCCTGCAATGAATGCGCTCCGTCGTGATCGATATCTCCGTTTCCCTCCAGCTTTTTAACCTTCTCCTTCAATTCCCGCACCTGTGTTGCGACCACCGCGAGCGCTTCCGACAGCGGATCGGCAATCTGCTTGGGATCGGTGATCACGATGCGCTTGCCATCCCGAAATACAATATGCGCGGGAACACCCACCACGGTGGAGTTATCGGGAACATTGCGCAGGACCACCGATCCCGCTCCGACACGTGAGTTGTCGCCAACCAGGATATTCCCAAGCACCTTTGCGCCTGCACCGATCACAACCCCGTTGCCGATCGTCGGATGACGCTTACCATGCTCCTTCCCGGTGCCCCCCAGGGTCACTCCCTGGTAAAGCGTCACGTCATCTCCAATGATCGAAGTCTCGCCGACCACCACGCCCATGCCGTGATCGACAAACAGCCTTCGTCCGATCTGGGCGGCGGGATGAATCTCGATTCCGGTGAAGAATCGCGCGATCTGCGAAAACCAGCGCGCGAAAAAACAGAAGCCGTGATTCCAAAGCCAGTGGTTCAACCGGTAAGCCCACAGTGCATGTAGGCCCGAGTAGCAGAGAACGACCTCAAGCGTCGACCGCGCAGCCGGGTCGTTCTCTTTCACCGACAGGATGTCTTCTCGTATCCACTTGAGAGCTGTTGCCATAGATCACACCGCAACTGCGGTCAGCTGTTGCGCCTCATTTCGCAAATTCTCGAACAGCACGCTTGTCAGATAACGCTCACCGAACGATGGCAGCACAACCACAATAACTTTGCCCGCGTTCTCCGGGCGGTTCGCAACCTTCAGCGCCGCAACCACCGCAGCGCCGGACGAAATGCCCATGAGCAGTCCTTCTTCCAGCGCAAGCCTTCGCGCCATTTCGATGGCCTCCTGGCTGGAAACCTGGATCACTTCGTCGATGTAATCAGTTCTGAGAATCTTGGGAATGAAACCTGCGCCGATACCTTGAATCTTGTGGGGCGATGGTTGGCCGCCCGACAATACTGCGCTCTCGGTCGGTTCCACGGCAATCGCCTTGAACGAAGGCTTCTTCGGCTTGATGTATTGCGAAACACCCGTCAGCGTGCCCCCGGTTCCGATGCCAGAAACGAGGAAGTCGACTTTCCCATCCGTGTCGTTCCATATCTCGGGACCGGTGGTTTCGAAGTGGATCTTCGGGTTCGCCGGATTATCGAACTGACCAAGGATGTAGCCATTCGGAGTATTCGCCAGGATCTCTTCCGCCTTGGCGATCGCGCCTTTCATGCCCTTCGGCCCAGGCGTAAGAACGATATCGGCGCCGAAGGCCCTCAGCAGGACGCGACGTTCCAGGCTCATGGTGTCCGGCATGGTAAGAATCAGTCTGTACCCTTTTACGGCGGCAACGAATGCGAGCGCGATTCCAGTGTTGCCGCTGGTGGGCTCGATCAGCACCGTCTTTCCGGGTTGAATCTTGCCGGACTTCTCCGCGTCTTCGACCATGCTCACGCCGATGCGGTCTTTCACGCTGGCCAGCGGATTGAAGCTCTCGAGCTTCGCCAGCACCGTGGCCTTGCTTCCCTTTGTGACTTTGTTCAGCTGAACCAGCGGAGTATTACCAATCAACTCGGTTACGTCTTTCGCAACTTTCATTTCGTCTCCTTCTCCGTTACCGACATGCGCTTGATTTATCGCTGAAAGCAGAACGGCCTACGATCTTCGAAGTCGTAGGCCGCCGAGGAATTCCGTTTGTGAGATATCTTCTAGGACTCCTCAAACCGCCCACGGCGTTCACACGTACAGATGCACGGACAACAACAGCAGGGCGCGTTTGAGATAGCAGTAAACATGCAGTCCAGCTAATAGCTTAACAGTTTGGCCTGTTCTGCAGAAAACAAATCCTTTGGCGGGTCCAACACGCTCGTAATCTCGCCTGCGCTGGGGTGACAACTCTGAATCTGAAGTTATGTTAAGAACGAACCCCTCCAGCTATTTAGAGGGTATTATGTAGCGCGACTTCAACACTGCCAAGGACAACCAACCATACATGCATAACCCAACCCGCGTGCCGGCAACACTGCTGGCATTTGCCTTCATTCTGTTTTCTCTGCCCTCTGCTTTTGCTCAACATCGCCTTCACAACGCTGAAGAAGAAAAGATCAAAAGCTATCCGTGGATGAACCCCAGCCTCTCTCCCGACGAGCGCGC
>CAZBCQ010000370.1:0-3063 GCA_964490255.1 uncultured Terriglobales bacterium
TTGATTTCATTCTGCGTCGCACTCGGGAACGCGCAATCTGCCTTGATGTTCCACAGCGGATTGTGATCCATCTTCATATCGGTCGGCATGAAGATGGCTTTCTTGAAGTGCTCCGTGTACTCGCGCATCCGTCCGCGACGCACGTTCTTCAGTTCCATGATCCACGCCAGCTTCTCGCGATCGATCCCATCCGGGTCATAGACCACACCGTTCGAATCGGACGCGGTGATGGGCTTCGCACCCAGATCGAGCAGCTTCTCAATCATGTATTGCGAAACGTTGCCGCTGCCCGAAACCAGGCATAGCTTCCCTTCCAGCGTGTCCTTCCGCGTCTTCAGCATTTCCTGTGCGAAATAGACGCACCCATATCCGGTGGCCTCCGGACGAATCAGCGAGCCGCCCCATGCCAGACCCTTACCAGTCAGCACGCCGGTGAATTCGTTGCGCAGCCGTTTGTATTGGCCGAACAGGAATCCAATTTCTCGCCCTCCCACGCCGATATCCCCCGCTGGCACGTCCGTATCCGGACCGATGTGTCGATTCAATTCGGTCATGAAGCTCTGGCAGAAACGCATTACTTCGTTATCGCTCTTGCCCTTTGGATCGAAATCCGATCCACCCTTACCGCCGCCCATCGGTAGCGTCGTCAGCGAGTTCTTGAATACCTGCTCGAATGCCAGGAATTTCAGGATGCCGAGATTCACCGAGGGATGGAACCGCAGCCCACCTTTATATGGACCAATTGCGCTGTTCATCTCGATGCGGAACCCGCGATTCACCTGCACTTCGCCGCGGTCGTCTGTCCACGGCACTCGGAACATGATCACCCGCTCCGGCTCCGTGATCCGCTCCAGGATCTTCGCCGAAATAAATTCAGGATGCCGCTCCAGTACCAGCCGCAACGAATCGAACACTTCCTGTACTGCCTGATGGAATTCTGGCTCAGCCGGGTTCTTGGCCTTCAGCTGGCTCATGACTTCTTTGGTGTAATCGGCCGGAAGTTTGATGATGCCAACACTCATGGGAAATTCCTCTCTTTCTATATGCGTGTGCTACGTCATGTGCTCGAATCAGTGTGACTACTTTTGTTTAGATATGGCTTTCTTGGGTACTTATTGTTAGCCCTCTTTATTGTTTACGAAGCATGGCTGACCGCATTCTTATGAACGGTTCTCTGGCGATTGCGTTCTCTGTGACCGGGCCTTTGCTCCAAAAGACCCATTCCGTAACAAACCCGCATTCGCCTGAACCGCGCTCATTTAATGTCCGATGCGTTCTCTCCGCCGTGACTATCATCACCCCGAGGGGTGACCCAAGGCTATAGGGCCCGTGTGGTTCAGCATGTGCGACAGGCGTGCGGGACAGGCGATCTCGCCTGTCCATCCGGCCCAACGAGGAAAGTGCACCTCACCACAATTCATGGGTCTCCCATCCAGATCAGACTTCTCGCATGGCTGCTCGAAACGAGCCATCGCCGAATACCTGTCGGTGCGTCGAATGGTATTTAACGAAAGGATTCAAACATGAAGATGATCCGAATTGCGACTGCGGCAGTGCTGATGTCAGCAAGCGTGTGGGCGCTGCACGGGCTGTGGGCGGAGCAGGCGGTGAACACACGGGCCAAAGAAAATCGAGAGGAGCAGTCCAATATGACGAACGAAAAGGTGATTATGCTGATCGAAGCAAAAATTCAGCCACAGCGCCGCGCGGAGGTTGTCGAGGCCGCACGCCAATACCTGCCGTTGGTGCGCGCGGAGCCGGGCGTGGAAGCGTTTTACGTCGCGGCACGAAAAGACGATCCTAATACATTTGTTTTCTACGAGATTTACAAGTCGCAGGCAGCACAGGATTTCCATCTCCAGCAAGACTTCACCAAGAAATTCCTGGCGACGCTAAAGAGCGCGCAGGTCGGAGACCGAGTGCGGACAAATTTGGTCGAGCTGGCCCTGTAAGGGCAGACACATTCCAATTAGAAAAACTGAGAAAGTCGTTTGTGGGAGACGCGCATCTTGGACAGATGTTTGATAACTCCTAACCTTCGGAGGGGAATTTATGTCAAGCAACAAAACAGAAACCACCATTCAGGCACCGCTCACGTCGAATCCTCTTGATGCCGTCCCAGACGAAATGCCATTCGATGTGGCCTATGGGCTCCCGATATCGTTAGACCGAGCGCAGGCGGTTATTCACGCCGCCGTGGCTGAGGCGAAGAAACGGAATTGGAAGATGAACGTAGCCGTAGCCGATTCAGGTGGTAACCTCGTTGCCTTTCAAAGGATGGACGGCGCGATGCTTGCCTCCATTCAGATTGCGGAACACAAGGCGCGAGCAGCCGCGATGTTCCGGCGTCCAACCAAGGTTTTCGAGGACGGCATCAACCTTATGCATCTCAACTATCTGCTCGCGTTCGATGGAGTCATTGCGTCTCGAGGCGGCATTCCACTTATCGAGCAGGGGGCGATCATCGGCGCAATCGGTTGTTCCGGAGGTGCGGATTCCCAGGACGAAGTCGTCAGCAAGGCAGGCGCAGCAGTCATTAATCAACTCCCGGCGAAGAACAAATAATCCAGATCTTGCGAAACGTTGGGGCCGACCGCGTTAATCAGGACTTAGCGGGTGCCCGGCCGTTAATCTCTGTTCTCGACAATTATGCTGCAAACGGCAAATGGTGGTGTCGTTAGCGAATTCTCCCGGATCGAGACTATGTCTGCATACGTTCGACCCATTGAGCGCGCCATGCGGGAGCCGGGAACGCATCCGCAAAGTACTGTGTTTCGCGCGCAACCTTGTCGTCGCTGAACTCCATGATGCTGACGGTGTAGGACGGCTTGGCGTCATAGGTCAGGATGAATTCGGTGATCCAAAGATCACCGCCGCCAATGATTCGTCGGACAGTAAACCGCTTTTTGCTCGGCTGACTAGCGCGTTGGTTCTGTATGTTGCGGCGACCGCGGGTTCGCTCGCCTGACTGCGGGTAGTCCAGCACAGCGTCCTCGTGATAGATGCGGTGCTCCGTTTCAAAATCGTTGGCATCGGACGCCGCCCAATGCTGATCCAGTGCCG
>CAZBCQ010000371.1:0-3060 GCA_964490255.1 uncultured Terriglobales bacterium
TATCGGATTGCCGCCGGACTGCTGATCTTTTTTGCCCTCGCCCATACTGCGGGGATGTTGAGTTCGAAATCGCCGTCGACGGAAGCTTCCCTGGTGCGACACGCGATGAAAGAAGTGCATTTCCAGAACATGGGACGCACGAATACCCTTTACGGTTACTACCTGGGGTTTGGACTGTCGCTGTCTGCCTACTTGCTGTTTGCCGCCTTTGTTGCGCTGCATCTCGGCGGTCTAGCCAAGCGGAATCCGGCTGCGATCGGCGGATTGGGTTGCGCGCTATTCGCAGTGCAGGTAGCGATTTTCGTCATCTGCTGTATTGATTTCTTTGCGGCGCCGATCATGGTCTCGGGATTGATCGTCGTCTGCCTAGGCGTCGCCGTCTTCCGACCCGCGGCGAGGCCGAGTTGAAATGAGTTGCGGGTTCGGGCCGGTTCCAAACTATAGAGCGGGCACCCGCACAGAAGAGTTTGCATCTTGCTATAGGGATACCTCGCTGCGCTCGGTATGAGAGTCCTCGCTAACGCGAGGACTAGGTGCTTACGGTTAACGCTCGGACTAGTCGTTCCCGCTGAGGACAGCCGGGGCGGGAGTCGCCACGGTCGAGGCCGGCGTGGGAACTTCCTGATCTTTGTACTGCAGCTGATAGAGCTTGTAGTAGATTCCGCGCTGCGCCAGCAGTTGTTGATGCGTGCCCATTTCGCGGACCTTGCCCTTGTGCATGACGATGATCTTGTCGGCGCGCTGAATGGTCGACAGACGGTGCGCGACTACCACGGATGTGCGGCCTTCGACCAACTTCGTCAATGCTTCGCGGACCTTCATCTCCGTGTCGGTGTCGACGCTGGAAGTGGCTTCGTCGAGGATGAGGATTTTCGGGTCGTGCGCCAGCGCCCGGGCGAACGAGATCAGCTGCTTCTGACCGGTGGAAAGCGTGCTGCCACGTTCATGTACTGGCTCTTTGAACCCGTTCGACAGCGAGCGGATGAAATCAGCGAGATTCACTTCTTCTGCGGCGCGGGCGACCTGCTCGTCGGTGATCCAGTCGGAACCGAGGCGGATGTTCTGCTCCAGGGTTCCGGTGAACAGGAACGGATCCTGCAGGACGACACCGAAGCGCCGGCGGAGATCGTTCAGGTCCATGTCGCGGACGTCGACCCCATCAATGCGGATCGCGCCCTTCTGCACATCATAGAAGCGCAGCAGCAGAGAGATGATGGTCGTCTTGCCTGCCCCGGTGTGTCCGACGAAGGCAACGGTTTCGCCGGGTTCAACGACGAAGGAGACGTCTTTGAGGACCCAGTCCGGTTCGGCTTGTTCTGAACCGCTCGAGGGCGAGCGGGCCCCATTATGCGACCCGGCTCCATCTTTGTTCTCGCCCGAAACGTTTCGATACGCGAACCAGACGTGATCGAACTCGATCCGCCCAAGCCCTTCGGCTTTCTTCGGATGCGCGGGTGAGACAACCTCGACCTTAGCGTCCAGCAGCTTGAAAATGCGCTCGGCGGAAGCCATAGCGGATTGCAGGATGTTGTACTTTTCGCTCAAGTCCTGGATGGGCCGGAAGAAGCGTTGCGCGTACTGCATGAACGCGACGAGCACACCGAGGGTCGTGATCCCACGCAGCGATTGATTGCCACCAAACCAGATGACCATGGCAATCGCCAGCGAGGAAAGAATTTCTACGACCGGGTAGTAGAGCGCGTAGGCCATGATGGCATCTTTGAATGCCAGCATGTGCAGCGCGTTTATTTCTTTGAACTGGTTGTAGGCGCGCTTTTCGCGATTGAAAAGCTGCAGCACAACCATGCCGCTGACGTGTTCCTGCAGGTACGAATTGATGCGCGCGATGGCAGTGCGAATGCGCCGGTAGGAGTCGCGCACCTTGCGGCGAAACACCATGGTGGCAAAAAAGATGAACGGCAGCACGGCGAACGTGAGCAGTGCCAGGCGCCAGTCCATCCGCAACATGATGACGATGATCCCGCCCAGCACGAACACGTCTTCGAAGATCGAGACGACACCGGAGGTGAACATCTCGTTCAAAGCATCGACATCGGTGGTGACGCGCGTGACCAGGCGGCCGACGGGATTCTTGTCGAAGAAGCCGACGTGCATTCGCTGAAGGTGACGGAAGATCTGTTTGCGCAGATCGAACATTACCTTCTGGCCGGTCCACTGCATGAAGTAGGTCTGCAGGAAGTCGAGAAAGAAGGAAATGCCGAGAAGGGCCAAATACAGTCCGCCGATCTGGCCAATACCGGTAAGCGGCTTGGAACTGAGCCAACGATCCAGGAACGAATGCGCACCTGGCCCATGCGTCATGTACTTGTCGACGGCAACCTTGGTCAGGTAGGGACCAAGAACATCGGCGCCCGCCTTGAGCACGATGGCCACCAACGCGATTACCACCTGCCATGTGTAGGGCTTCAAATAGCCGAGCAGACGGCGCATTAGCCGCGCGTCGTACGCTTTGCCTAGTACCTCTTCCTCTTGGGTCGCCATGCGCTAGAGCTATTTTAGATGTTTTCCGCTCCCGGGCGCTTCAGGAACATAGACTCGGCCCGTTCCGCCGCAGTGATCGGCATGCGCGGCCTTGTCCGGCTGGAGGTTAGCGGCGAACTGGTTGTCGACCCAATCGACCACCGGTTGGAACGGTCCCGGCATGGGAGGATTGTCATCACTTTGCGTGATCCCAATGGATTGCGCACGCCCCTTGCGGGCAATGGACATGTTACGAATCTCGACACGGGCGCCTTCGGCAGTTCCCTGCTGACCCTGGTGTACGGAACCCAACTTCTCGAGCGCGGGATTGTCGAGCGACTGTTTCAGCTTGTCGAGTTGCGCAGAATCGAGCTTGCCGGTGTAGACATCGGGCTTGGGCTGCTCCTTCTGATCGCCCTCCTCCATGTGGAAGCTGCCGTCGGGATGCACGACGATGCAGTTGTCGCGATGAACGGAGGCGGTAATGACCTGCTCGCGTGCGCGAAGAAGATAGCTTTGGGCGAAAGCGGCAGGAGCAGTGGCAATCAGGAGTGCGGGGATAACGAGACGTATGTTCAT
>CAZBCQ010000372.1:0-3049 GCA_964490255.1 uncultured Terriglobales bacterium
CGAATAGGAGATTGGGAAGCTGGTGGCGTGTGGTTTGGTTCACGAACGGTTTTGTCTGAGCCGGAACCGGGCAGCCGAGGTCGGCTGCCCCACTTAGCCGTGGAGTTTTGTTCGAAGAAAATGCAAGCGAAAGCTTTTCTCTCGTTCCACGAGCGTGTGGGGCTACAATTCCTGGGACTCATTGCTTCGCGTGTGGAGGAAAAATGCGCCGAGCTCCGGTCGTCCTGATCCTACTGACAGTTTCTGTCTCTTTCGTCGCACAGGAAGCTAAGGTTCAACCTGCGAAATCCGTTGATAATACAAAGCCGAGTGTAACGGCTCCTGCGAAACCCAAACTGACGGAGCAGCAGAAGCGCGGGTTGAGTTTGCTCGAGACAGCCGAGGCTGGTGCGGGTGGACTGGAGAGTACGTCACGCATTGTGGCGTACACGCAGATTGCGCGTGTCTATCAGACGAGCAATAAGAACAAAGCAGTAGACCTGTTGCAGCAGGCGTATGACACCTTGCGAACGCTGCAATTAGATTCGCCGAATAAGGGCCTGAACATGCAGCTCAAATATCAACTGCAGCACCAGGTTCTGAACCAGTTTGCCTCGCTGGCTCCAGGGAAGGTCGACGGGTTAATGGACCAGATGGAGCCGACTATCCGCAAACAGGCGCTGCAGGTACTGCTGCCTTACTACGAAAAGAATAACAATCTCGATCGCCCGGTTTCTGTGCTCATGCAACTGGCTGTTGAGGCCGAAATGCCTTATGAGATCGTCAATGACGTTATGGATAAGCTTGGCCCCGCGCACCCCGATCAGATTCGCGAGCTTTTCCTGGCTTCCCTTACCAGCTACCAGAACCACGATCATCTGGAGATATCTCCTTCGACAGACTTTGCAAACTTGATTGCAAAAGCGTATGGCAAGGTCACTAACGAGAGTGTGGAGGCCGCTATCGATGAACTCCTGTCGCAGGCGAAGAAAGCAGACGACAAAAATTCGAACTTGAGCATCAGCATGGGATTTGAGAAGGGAGCCGTGGAATTCAAGTCGAGCTACGACATGCAGTTGTTTGCGGTGCTGCCCACGCTTGAACAAGTCGATGCTGAGAAAGCGAAGCGCCTGCTGAAAGAGCGCGAAGACGTAAGAACCTTTGCGTCGAAGTACCCGCAGGGGATGAATTCGCTGAGCGAGAATGGCCGGCCCAGGTCGATCGGCATAAATACCGGAAAGAGCGGGGGAGACATGCCGCCGGCACATGTGCTGGAAGAACAACAGATGATTGCGATCACAAAGGACGCAGCCGATCACCCGAACGACGCCTTGGCTAACGCGGCGGCACTAAAGCCCCAACTGGCGGTGATGGCGTACATGAATATCGCGGAGGCCAATGTAAAGAAAAACGCGACGGCGGCGGCCACGGCTCTGGGGAAAGCAGAGGAGTTGCTGACGAAGATCCCAGTCTGGGATCAGATGAGCACTCTGACGCTAATCATCACCTTGTACGAACAACTTGGGGACAAGGAGAGCGCGCAAAAGGCGGTTGACCGAGGCACCAAGACCCTGGCGATCATGTACAGGCAGGAATCAGATGCAGACGATCCAAACCTGGCGCCGAGAGCTTATTGGGTTTCGACGAATGCCTGGCAAAGGCTCGTCGAACTCGGATACGACCTGAATCCCGGGCAGGCCGCCACGTTAGTGCAGGAGGCCCCAGATGATGAATTACGCGTATTTGCGCAAATCGAATTGGCGAAGCGAATGATGGGAATCACCAGTCCGGCGCCAATGTACAGCATGACTGCTCACAAGAATGGGATGATGATGAGCATGATGCCTGAGCAGGGGAAAGACGAGTCAAAGTGAGCGCAAAGCAGGAAGTTTGAAACGCGGCTTGGGGCCGGTCGTGATGACCAGCAATCATCGCTAGCGTTCGGAAGGCGCAGTGGCGGGCGAGAGCGCCCGCGCCGATAATTTGTAGCGGTCACACGCGGACGGGAGTGTCCGCGCCACACAATCGCATCACATGCCCGGCATCTTCATCCCAGCAAGTTTGCGGGCGAAGCTGGCCTTGCCCATGTCCTTGAACATTTTCTTCATCTGCGCGTACTGGCGCAGCAGATTGTTCACTTCCTGGACAGTCGTTCCCGAGCCGCGGGCAATGCGCTTTCGGCGGCTGCCGTTGATCACCTCATGATGCTCACGCTCGTGCGAGGTCATGGAGTTGATGATTGCTTCGACGCGATTGATCTGCTTCTCGTCCACATGGTCGGCCATCTTCTGCATGTTGGCGAATGGGCCAATGCGCGGCAGCATGCCAAGGATGCTCTGGAACGATCCCATTTTCTTTACCTGGCGCAACTGATCGCGGAAATCTTCCAGGCTGAAGCCGTCGCCGGCGAGCGCTTTCTTCGTGAACTCTTCGGCTTTTTTCTTGTCGACGGTCGCTTCGGCTTTTTCGATGAGCGAGAGGATGTCGCCCATGCCGAGAATGCGCGAGACGATGCGGTCGGGATGGAAGGGCTCGATGGCGTCGTACTTCTCGCCGATGCCGATGAACTTGATAGGCTGGCCGGTGACGTGGCGAATGGAGAGCGCAGCGCCGCCGCGGGCGTCGCCGTCCATCTTTGTGAGGACCACGCCGGTGAGCGTGAGCTTCTTGTGGAACTCGTCAGCGGATTTGACCGCGTCCTGACCGGTCATGGAGTCGGCGACGAACATGATTTCCTGAGGGTTCAGCAGAGATTTCAGTCCCTGCATTTCTTCCATCAGCTGATCGTCGATGTGCAGACGGCCGGCGGTGTCGACGATCAGGATGTCGCAGCCGCTGATGACGGCTTCCCGGCGCGCTTCTTTGGCGAGACGAAGAACATTCTCAGTATTCGCCTGCTCGAGGTTGCCGACGTAGATGGGCGCCTTGATGGCGTCGGCAACAACCTTGAGCTGATCGCGTGCGGCGGGACGATAGACGTCGACGGAGACGAGCATGGGGCGGTGTCCGCCCTTCTTGAGCCAGCTGGCGAGTTTGCCGGAGGTGGTGGTCTTACCAGAACCCTGCAAGC
>CAZBCQ010000373.1:0-3042 GCA_964490255.1 uncultured Terriglobales bacterium
TGCCGCCATTATTGATCTCGTTCTTAATGTAGGAAATTGCCACGACACCCATGTCTCCATGACAAAACGATTGTCAGTTAGATAAACACCGCGTCCAGATTTCGACATTCGACATACGACATGGCTGACGCAGAACACCGCTAAGCCATGTCCATCAGCGCTTCGGCGATTCCGGCACTCCAGCACGAGATTGGCGTCGGACGTGCAGTCTATTCGGCAAGACCAGTCTCGTGGGTTCGCAGTCTCTTTTAGAGCTGTGAACGAAAGGAAAAAAGATGAAGACAATTAGCTCCGCTCTCCTGGCGCTCCTACTGATTACGCCCGCCCTCGTCTTTAGCCAGAACGAGTCCTCGAGCGCAAACCAAAACGATCGTCAAACGATTCAACAGCAGCGCCTCAGCAGCATTACCGGCTGCTTGACCGGTAAACCAGACGAGTACCAATTGGTGGACGAAAGTGGGACTAGACACTTGATCCTCAATCCCGACTTAGACTTGAGTTCCTACATCGGACACGACGTCGAAGTGTCTGGATCAAACGATACCAGCCGTGACGCGAGTGCCAGCAGTGACGAGGGGACGGCGTACGGGATGCACTTCTTCAAGGTTGCTCGGGTGAGTAGAGAGTTAGATTCCTGCAAGTAGTGGAGACTCTTTATTCTTGCTGGGAACGAGCAGCAATGGCTGAGTTCCTGAGCTTGACGCAGTCCAGTTTCCGTGTTCTTGGTCGTCAATCCTGTGCGTTATCATACCCGCTGATGGCCTCTTCGGACCAATTCGAGTATGCCGAATGGGGCTCTCAGCGGCCCCAATCGGAACGATCATTGCGGAACACCCCATCCGCGATTCAAAGTTACGGTCTGGCCGTTGGTTCTGTCGCTGTTGCCCTCGCACTGGCGCTTCTCCTGCAACACTTCCATCTTCATAGAGTGGAACTCTCACTGTTTCTATTCGCCATCGCGCTTACCGCCTGGCATGCGGGGGTGAGACCAGCCGCGCTGTCGATTGTGCTCTCAATCTTGTGTTTCACATACTTCTTCTCCCCTCCCTTTTACAGTTTTGCTTTCAGTGTTGCTGACGTTCCGGCCATTGTGATCCTGTTGAGTTTCGCGCTGCTGATTATCGCTTTCAGCGTCGTTCGACGCCGGATCGAGGAACAACTGCTCCGTGCCCACGACGAACTCCAGGCAGAAGTGGTAAAGCGCACCCGGCAGGCCAGCCTCCTGAATCTCACACACGACGCGATCTTCGTGCGCGACATGAGTGCAGTCATCACGTACTGGAACCGTGGCGCAGAGGAAATGTACGGTTGGACGGCACAGGAGGCGTGCGGAAAGATCACTCATGAACTTTTGCAGACGGCTTTTCCGACACCGCTTGAGCAAATCAAAGCCGAGTTGAAAGATACGGGCCGCTGGCAAGGCGAGCTTGTGCACATCAGGAAGAACGGAACGCTGATGACAGTGGCGAGCAGATGGTCTCTGCAACAAAACGATCAGGGCACGCCGACTGCGATCCTTGAAATCAACAACGACATCAGCGAACAGAAACGGGCTGAACAAGCTGGCCAGGAAATTGAGGAACAATGGAGAGCGGCATTTGAGAGCAATCCGACGATGTACTTTATCGTGGGCTCGGACGGGACCATTGCCAACGTTAACGCGTTCGGCGCGGAGCAGTTGGGCTACACGGTCAACGAATTAGTTGGACAGCCGGTGCTCAATATTTTTTACAAACCCGATCGGGATGCCGTCCAGAAGCATGCTAACGAATGTTTCCAGCGGCCCGGCCAGATGATGAGATGGGAAGCCCGGAAAATCCGTAAAGATGGCAGCATGCTCTGGGTTCGGGAAACCGCCAATGCCGTGTTCCTGAACAATCGCCTGGTCTTGTTGGTCATATGCGAAGACATTACCGAGCAGAAGCGGGCAGAAGAGGCTGCCCGCCGGAGTGAAAAGGAACTTCGCGGTGTCATCGAAACGATCCCTGTGAACGTCTGGAGCGCTCTCCCTGACGGCTCTATTGATTTCGTCAACCAGCGCACGCTGGAATGTACGGGCCTATCTAGGGAAGGGATATTGGGCTGGGAGTGGGGCTCCGCGGTGCATCCCGATGATCTCGCGGATTTCATCGGTAAGTGGCGCAGATCCCTTGCGGATGGGAAAGGGATGGAGATTGAAGAACGGGTGCGGTACGTGGACGGAACATATCATTGGTGGCTGATCCGTAACGTGCCGCTGCGGGATGAGCTGGGAAACATTACTAAATGGTATGGAAGCGGCACAGATATCGAGGACCGAAAGCGCGCTGAGGAAGCATTGCGCCGCAGCGAAGCTTATCTGGCGGAAGCCCAGAAGCTCACCAAGACGGGCAGTTGGGCCTGGGATCCAAAAACAAAGAGAGTAATCTACGGCTCCGAGGAGTTCTATCGCATCTTTGGCCTCGACCCGCAGGAAACTCCGCCGTCTGACGAACTGTTGGAAAGGATCCACCCGGAGGATCGCGAGAAGGTGAGCGCAAGCCGGGAGAAAGCGGAGCATAGCGTTGAGTACAGGCTTATGCTGCCCGATGGAACGCTCAAATACGTGCTCGGTACGCGGCGTCCAGTGTTCGATGGAGCGGGAGGGCTGGTTGAAGTTATCGGAACGACCGTCGACATGACGGAGCGCAAGCGCGCAGAGGAAGCGCTGCGGGCAGCGGAAACACGCTTCCGCACCTTTGTGGATCACGCGACCGACGCCCTTTTCGTGGACGATGAGGAAGGAACGATTGTCGACGTCAACCGGCGTGCCTGTGAAATCCTTGGCTACACTCGTGAGCAACTGATTGGAGCCTCACCGCCTGACTTCGACTTGGCTCTTGACGTGGTAACCAGGCAATCTGTCAACCAGCGGCTCGCCGCGGGTGAGATAGTAGCTTTCGAAACTTGTTACCGACGAAAGGATGGAACCGTGTTCCCAGTAGATCTTCGCGTCCGCCCGTTTTGGCACGAGGGTCATCGCTTCGCCCTGGCTGTGGTGAGGGACATCAGCGACCGCAAGCG
>CAZBCQ010000374.1:0-3003 GCA_964490255.1 uncultured Terriglobales bacterium
CGGGGTTGAAGGAGATGTTCCGTGTGCGCGACATCAATGAGCCGGTGGATTTGCTAAAGAGGTAAGAAAGAATCCAGCCGCAGATTAACGCTGATTCGCGCAGATCTGAAACAAAAAGATCAGCGTTCATCTGCGTTAATCGGCGGGCTTACAGCGGATTCTGCAATTCCAGCGCGTAAATCTCTTCCGAACTGATATCGCGTACGAGTAATGGATTGCCATCGGGAGCGAGTCCGGCCCAGGTGCCCCACATCCCGTGGAACAGTTTCATATCTTCAGTCCGAACCTCTGCCGCGGGGCTTGTTTCGCCAATCCGTATTCGACGAAAGCTCGTATCCGGGTAGTTAGAAACGAATACGACGGTGTCGACGTCCCGCCAGCACGGGAAGAAAATCCCCATCGGGTCGTCGGTCCATTTAGACCATTTTCCTGATTTCCAATCGAATAGCATTAGCGTTTTTGAATCCGTTGAGAGCGCTGCGAGATAGCGTCCGTCCGGCGACCAATGAGGACTGAATAGGCCTTTTGAGCCCGGAACCGACGATTCTGCACCGGTCTCTACATCCGATAGTTCGATGGAAGGGCTGACAACGTCAGAAATACTGGCAATTCGACCGAACGCGATGCGCTTCCCGTCGGGCGACCAAGTCGCATCGAGTTGGCCGAGATTGTCAGACAGCAACCCGCGCGCCAGCCCGCCCTGCGGCGAGACAAGAAAAATCCTGGATGTCTTTCCCTTCTCTATTCCAGTGAAGGCGATCTGATTCCCGGTCGGAGACCACTTCGGCAGGGCGGCCCGCAGTGGAGGAAAAGTCAGCTGCAGGCGCTCGCTCCCATCGACGCGACTGCGCCAGAGCGTCAAGTCCGGATACGAAACGTAGGTGATCCACGCGCCGTCGGGCGAAAAGTCTAGCTCACCGGCCGACATTCCTCCCAGGAATTGTACGAATTGTTTCGATCGCGGATCATATTTCAGCAACTCTCCGCGTGGTTGTTGACCAACGGCGTAGATCTTCTTCCCGTCTGGGCTGGGCGTCGGACTGGAATAGATGAGGGGTCCGGTGCTGAGCTGGAATGGTTTCGCGGAACCGCTCTCAAAAATGCCAGCTTCTTCCCTCGATGCCCAAACGTCGCCTGCACCTACTTTGAAGATGAAATAGCGCCCGTTAAGGCTCCAAGTGCCGCAGCACACTTGCGTCTCGTTCCAACCGGCGAACAATCGATGCAAACCAGTGCCGTCCCGCCGGACCTCCCAGAGCGACATTGCATTCGCGGCGGCCTCCCTCTTGGTGAATCGTATGCGGCTCCCGTCGGGCGAGAATGCCGGTGCTAGCGCCTGGCCATCGATGGTAACGAGTTTGCGGCTGTCACTGCCATCGTGACCCGCGAGAAAAACGTCGGAACCACGCACATATACCAGCGAGCGCCCGTCTCGGGACCAAGCGCCATGCCTTCCAGTGACGTTGCCGAGTTGGCGCGCCGTTCCCGTCGGCAGAGGCACAGCCCAGAAGGAGCCCGCAAGTTCGGTAGCGGTGTGGCCGATGGCAAGGATTTCGGAGCCGTCGCTGGAGATATCAGCAACGTACAAAGCCACTGGAGGTGTCTTCAGGATTGCCGTTTCACCGCCGGTGGCGGAAACCTGAGCGACGACAAGATTTTTGTCATTGGCCGTGAAGTAGAGCCGCGTGCCATCGGTGACAACGCCTTGCTTGTAGGAGAAGCCATCATGCGTGATCTGCGTAACGCCAGTTACCGTTGGGAGCTTTGCAGGCGCTTGGAGCAGGACAACAGCCGCGACAACGAATAGGAACAGAAGCCCCAACCCAAGCCCCCGCCAGAACCAGCTGCGCTGCGTCGTCGTTGCGGGCAGTTCCGCCGCTACGGCGCTCGTGCGAGAATCGGTGTCGCGCTTTAGTCGCTTCAAGTCCGCCCGTATTTCGCTCGCGCTCTGATACCGCAGTTCGCGGTCCTTCTCCAGGGCTTTGCAGATGATCTTTTCCAGTTCCGCGGGAACATTGGTGTTCAAACGCACCGGCGCGACCGGAACCTTGTGAAGGATTGCGTCGAACACCGAGGCGGAAGTTTCTCCCGTGAACGGGCGAGTTCCCGTCGCCATTTCATATAGAACTACGCCGAAGGAAAACAGATCGCTGCGGTTGTCGAGTTCACGTCCCAGGGCCTGTTCAGGCGACATGTAGCAGACCGTGCCGACAGTGGAACCAGAGCTGGTGATCTGATCGAGGGTGATGGTTGCCCCCTGCGCTTGTATCGGAACGCGGGTTTGAACGACTTTCGCCAGGCCAAAATCGAGTACTTTTGCCTGGCTGCGGCGAGTCACGAAAATATTTCCGGGCTTTATATCGCGATGAAGTACGCCGTGACTATGGGCGGCGTCCAGAGCATCCGCGATCTGAATGGCAAGTTCGAGCAGAACGTCCATGGGCAGAGGGCCGCGGTCAATGAGCGACCGCAGCGGCTGACCATCCAGGTATTCCATGGCGATGAAGGTCTGGCCTTCGTGCTCGCCGATCTCGTGAATGGTGCAGATGTTGGGATGTTCGAGGGAAGAAGACGATCGTGCTTCCAGGCGAAAGCGCTCGATTGCGCGCGGATCACGAGCCAATTCCGGAGAGAGTAGTTTCAGGGCGACAAATCGTCCGAGGGACAGGTCTTCGCCTTTAAAAACGACGCCCATGCCTCCGGAACCGATCTGTTCCAACAGGCGATAGCGTCCCAGCAGCGCGCCGCTAGCGAGGGTTGGACGGCTCGCCATACACTACTCCGTTCCCCTCACCCGCTTGTCGAATGTTAGGTCTGCGTTCAGCCGGGGTCAAACGAGATGTGGCAGTGGAAAGCTGGTTTCCCGATTTAGATTCGGAGCCGTCGGATGGGCTTCGGCGTGCAATCAGTCCCAGTTTCGCACAGCTTTCGTTTTTTATTCGCCTATGACGCAAGCTCAGTTTATAATCCGCCTCAATTACAATTGCGGGAAGTACTGCAGTT
>CAZBCQ010000375.1:0-3000 GCA_964490255.1 uncultured Terriglobales bacterium
CGCAAAGTCGCCCCTTTTTTCTGTCCAGCGCATGACGACTCCCTGAAAACTTCAGAAGTCAAGTTAAGTGGCAGACGCTAGGAAGGTGCGCACGACGGAAGCTAAGGAGTTAACCGTTTGCGGCTGAGGAACTTCGGTGTTCAGAACGAGTCCATGCGTCGCCCAGCGAACGACCACTGGGCGTCCATTGATCGTTTTCCGATTCGGTTTCAGAGTGTGCCTCGAAACGCGAGCAATCGCGAAAGGAGGTAGCAAGATGAACCGGACGAAGTTGATGATCGCAGCCGCAATAATGTTGGCGATTAGTTGTCTCCCCTCACTCGCCCAAAACCACAACAAGAATACCGAGATGCGGGTTCCAGCGACAACCACTATCACCGGGACCGTAAAGGTTTCCATCCCGTTTGCGTTTTCGGTGGCAGGGAAGGCATTCGAGGCTGGCACGTATTACATCGGACCAGCCAACGACGGGAACGAAATGGCTATTAAGAGTGCCAGCGGTAAAGCTGCGCTCCTCGCCGCCACGAATCTTGTGAGCGTTGCCAATAAGGTTGTTCCGCCGAAGTTGGTTTTCCACAAGTACCGCGATCAGTATTTCCTGGCGCAGACCTGGCTGAAGTACTCGGACGAGGGGCGCGAGTTCTTTGTTACACCGGAAGAGCTGAAGATGGCGCGCGACTACCGGCAGGAAACGGTCGTACTGGCAGTACTCAAAAACATGGGAGTTGGTCCGGTCCCTGCAGTGACCGCGCCATTGCGTGCACCGATGCAGGCCAGGTAAGAATTTAGAACCTGCGTCAAGAAGAGGAAGAGAAGCCCGGACGCGATCCGGGCCTTCTCTTTTTGCGGATCAGTACTCGAGTTCCAGCGCGTAAATCTCCTCGGTTCCGGTGTCGCGAACAATGATCACCCGATCGTCGGGAGTGAGGCCAAACCAACTGTCTGCACCGAGGCCGAATGAAGTGAAACGAATGCCGGTCAGATCGAGAACATCTTCGCGACTGTTGGTACTGATGTTGACGCGAATGATCTTGCGCGAGTCCAAAGCGTAGACGAACTTGCTGTTGTGAGACCAGGCTTCCGAACCACCGCTGCCGGGGAGCATCCGCCATTGCTTCTGCGCGAAGCTATACAACCACAATTTGCTGTCGATGGTATCTGCCACGATGTAGTTGCCGTCGGGGGACCAACGTGGACTGAACAGAGCTTCGTTTGCTGGCAGGCTGGCAGAGGTCATGGTCGTGAGATCCAGGATGTGAATGGCAGACGGAGGCCACGTGCCGTATGCAAGAAAACGGCTGTCCGGAGACCAACTGGGATCTGCAGGTTCAGAGCCATCGGATAACAGCAAGTGCGGTTGGCCTCCGTCGGCAGAGACCATATAGATCGCATGATGCTCGGAGGCGAACCATTCCATGAAGGCGATGAATTTGCCATCTGGCGAAAAGCGCGGAAGCAATACTCCCATCGGCGGGAAGGTGAGTTGCATCTTTTCTGAGCCATCAACGCGGCTCCTCCAAAGGCTGCCTTCGGGATACGAGACGTAGGCGATCCATTGCCCGTCGGAGGAGAACGTGATGTCAGACGCGGACAAACCGCCGAGAAATGGCACAAATGTGGAGGAGTGGGGATCGTAGATTGCTGCTTCTCCGCGACGATCAATGCCTACAGTATAGAGTTCCTTCCCGTTCTTACTAGCGATGGCCTGCTGAAGTTGCAATGGCCCTGCGTACAACAAAACTGGCTTCCGCTGTGATGATAGGACCCCGGCGTCTTTTTCACGAGTCGCCCAGAGAGTCGAAGCCAAACCAGTGCTGCGATAGAAAAAATACAGTTTGCCGTCGGGTGTCCAGTCACCGAAGAAGGTGCGCCCGCGAAACTCGGGGAACAGTAGATGCGGATTGCTCCCGTCGATGCCAATCTGCCAGATGTCACTGGGCCCGCTGAAATTGCCCATCGCGGAGAAGCGAATCTGCTTCCCGTCAGGCGAGATGCGAGGGCGGTGGATCGAGGGAGCCGAAAGTACGCGCGTTTTGTTCGCGCCGTCGAGGCCGATGCGAACCAGCTGGGTGGCATGGCTCTCCGTAAAGAACAAGCTGCTGCTGTCAGGGCTCCACACCGGCCAAAGAGATCCGGGTGGGATGGGAAGCAGGCGCGGTGTACCCGCGGGAATGGGGAGAGACCAGAACTTGCAGTGCGGCCACGAGTCCTCCAGGAGGAGCTCAGAGCCAGAGGGCGAGATTCCGAGGAGGCACTGAGTCGTCAGCGGGCTTGGCAATTCGGACGTTTCGCCGCCGGCGACGGAGACCTGCGAAAGAATCCACTGGTCGGTACCGTGATTCTCCTGGAAGTACACGCGCGTTCCGTCGGTGGCGAGGAAGCACGAGCTCTTTGGAAGTCGTGTATGCGTGAGTTGCCGAGAACCGATGACACGGGGCATGACGGGAAATAGCTGGCGATAACTGATTTTCGTTAGAAGCACCACCACGACGACGCCAGCGAGGAGCAAGATGATCCTGAGATGTAATCCGAGCCACGGCGTTCTGGGACAAAAAGGCTGAGCAGTCATTGAGTCCGCAGTCGGTGAATCGGGCGGAGTTACCGTCTGAGGATGTTTGGGAGAGTCTGTGCTCGGTGCCGCAATGAAGCGATATCCGCGGCGGGGCAGTGTTTCGATGTAATGCGGCGTTTCCGCTTCGTCGCAGAGTGCCTGCCGGAGTTTCTTGATCGCAGTGTTGAGACCTTGTTCGAAGTCGACGAACGTGTGTTCTGACCACAGGCGTTTGTGCAGTTCTTCGCGAGTTACAAGTTCGCCGGGATGTTCGAGAAGAACTCCGAGGACCTGAATGGGCTGGGGCTGGAGTTTGAGACGGATACCGTCGCGGAAAAGTTCTCCGGAGTGAAGGTCGACTTCGAATGGCCCGAAGCGAATTCTCTGCTTGTCGAGAACGGCCATGACACACCCAAGCAGCGCGCAGTATAGCGCCGAACTTAACCTAG
>CAZBCQ010000376.1:0-2976 GCA_964490255.1 uncultured Terriglobales bacterium
CGAGCGCAGCGGCGATGCGTTCAGCTTCGTCGGCGGATCCAGCGGTTGTCAGAATAATGCGATAGTCGGTCATGCCGTTACTCTGTCTGTTCCTGCGCGGAATCTGCGAAGACATTTCGTCGCTGCGGATTCGTGCATCTCAAAAGAGAGTTTCTGGAATGCACTGCTGATGGTGAAAGTTGCGCGCAAATTCGGGATTTCTTTGCCAAAGTTGATTCCTGTTAGTGCGATATCCGAACTTCTGCTTGACGCAGAAGAGTAAGAGACGTTCACTACAAACTGGGTCGGTACCCAGATTTGATTTTATGGCGCGACCCGGCTCACTAACCAGTGAGTCCGTAGTTGGGGACAGATGCAGGAAAACCTGGAACGATTGGTTGAACAAATCGAGGCGAACGAAAACGTAC
Organism: uncultured Terriglobales bacterium; assembly: GCA_964490255.1. Lineage (GTDB taxonomy): Bacteria > Acidobacteriota > Terriglobia > Terriglobales > Acidobacteriaceae > JAJPJE01. The sequence goes on from CAZBCQ010000376.1 coordinate 408, forward strand.
ACCGCGCGTACGATTTCGCCTACCGCTGGCGCCGGAAACTGGCCACCGCGGCGGTTGCGATCGTAGCGGCATGGATGGCGTTCCATGTGATTTTCGGCGCGAATGGCATGGTGGTGTACCAGAGCAAGAAGGCTGAGTACAGCCAGGTGCAGACCGATGTAGAGTCGCTGCAGAAGGAAAACGATCGTCTGAACAAAGAAGTGGAGGCGCTGCGGACCGATTCCCGAGCGATTGAGAAGGCGGCTCGTGAGGAGTTCGGATACGCGCGTCCCGGCGAAGTGATTTACCTGCTGCCGCGCGCACAACAGGCGCCACCGGCGAATGCCACTGCTAAATTGAAGTAATTGCAATTCGCGAGCACCCGCGTCAAAATCATACGATCCCAGCGCAGGCTGGATTGGGTTGAAACAGAGGGCGCTTTTGGGGAGCAGTTCTTTACTGCCACATCCCGCGGGCAGGAAACTGGCACACACAAGGAGATTGGATATGAAAAAATCACTGGCACTGGCATGCGCCTGCTGCTTCCTGGCGTCGGTTGCGTTCGCGGCCGATTCCTCCATGACGGGATGGGTTTCCGACGAGAAGTGCGCTGCCCACGCAGGTCCGGGCAAAGAGGCGTGCGCGAAGAAGTGCGTTGATGCCGGGTCGCCGATTGTATTTGTGACCGATAAAGACAAGCAGATTCTCAAAGTCGATAATCCCGATGCGGTGAAAGATCACCTCGGCCATCATGTGAATGTGACCGGCGCCGTGAGCAACGGCACGGTACACGTCCAGAACGTGGAGATGGCGCAAGTAAAGTAATGAAAAGGCGGCCTCGGCCGCCTTGTTCAGTACATCAGTTTTTCAGTTTCACAATCCCACACATCCGACAGCAGGATGTGTAGGGCACCCTGCCCTGCGCGCACTGTCAACTGCAGATCCCTCGCCGCTGCGCGGCTCGTGATGACAACAAAGGGCTAGCGGACGACACCTTCCAGTGGGGAGCTGGCGGTGGCGTAGAGTTTGCGCGGCATGCGTCCGGCAATGTAGGCCTGGCGTCCCGCAAGAACTGCGTGCTTCATGGCCTCAGCCATGAGGATGGGATCGCCTGCGTGCGCGATGCCGGTGTTCATCAGGACGGCGTCCGCGCCAAGTTCCATCGCGATGGCGGCGTCGGAGGCAGTGCCTACGCCAGCGTCAATCACTAGCGGAACTTCGGTGATCATCTCGCGCAGTATGCGAATGTTGGCAGTGTTCTGGATGCCAAGTCCCGAGCCAATCGGAGCGCCAAGTGGCATCACGGCGGAGGCGCCGGCGTCGATCAACTTCTTCGCGACTACGATGTCGTCAGTGGTGTAGGGAAGAACCGTGAATCCCTCTTTTACAAGGACGCGTGTGGCTTCGAGCGTGGCCTGCGTGTCGGGATAGAGCGTGGCCTGATCGCCGATGACTTCAATCTTGACCCAGTCAGAGAGGCCGACCTCGCGTCCGAGCCGCGCGGTGCGAATCGCTTCGTCGGCGGTATAACAGCCAGCCGTGTTCGGCAGCAGGAAATAGCGCTTCGGGTCGATGAAGTCGAGCAAGGATTCCTTGCTGCGGTCGAGGTTCACGCGACGCACGGCAACGGTGACCATTTCGGCGCCGCTGGATTCGATTGCGCTCGCGGTCTCCTGGCCTGACTTGTACTTGCCCGTGCCAACAATCAGACGTGAACGAAACTGCCTGCCAGCAATAGTAAGAGAGTCGGTCATAATTCCTATTCTAATGAAGCGATCGCGCAGAGTGCATCATTTCCAAAAACTGCGCAGCTGGCCCTTCGACTTCGCTCAGGGCAGGGTCGGCTGCGCCACGTGAGCTTGGCGACTGGCTTTAGCGTGGCGTCTATTTCCTCATTTGGGAAGTCCGGGTACCCCCTCCCCCTACGCTGTCCCGCATTCTAAAGGGCTTACGGGCATGGGATGAGCTTCGTCCCGGCAAACAAAGGACTTAGTCCGAGTCGTCCGATAAAACAAAGGAGTTAGCGTCGGCCGCTGGCGCCAGTTGTCAGTTGCTAGTTGTAAGTTGTCAGACTGCTACTTTTATTATTGCAAATTCAAGGGAACCTACTGGACACATTCGCCGATTTTATTTCTATCGTGGAATGATGGGTTTGCCGGGAAAGTGACGAGTTGAGGGAGTTGACAAGTTCTCGCTATGTGAATGCAGATCCCTCGCGGACTAACGTCCGCTCGTGATGACAACAAAAGACGATCGCTGCGCGAACTGCCGGTCGGCTCCATCCTACGGCTTTCGAAGAGTGTGGCATCCAAATGCAGATCCCTCGCGGACTAACGTCCGCTCGTGATGACAACAAAGTAACGTTCGCTTCGCGAACTAGGCGATCGGGCCCCATCCTACGGCTTTCGAAGAGTGTAGGATCGAAATGCAGATCCCTCGCGGACTAACGTCCGCTCGTGATGACAACAAAATAACGTTCGCTTCGCGAACTACCCGCTTCGGGGGCGAGCGGGCTCCATTCTTATTTACTTCTTGGAGGCGGTTGCTTCTACGATCGTGAACGTGATCTTCATGGCAGTTGGCAAGATCA
>CAZBCQ010000377.1:0-1314 GCA_964490255.1 uncultured Terriglobales bacterium
CGTCGAGTCAAAATGGTGGATTTGAGGTTCTATACTAGCATAGAGATTCTGGTGCGGGACCCTGCCTTGCTGCCGGTCCAGGGAGCATGGCAACTGGTCAAAAAGAACCCAATCCGGAGCGGTGGAGTTCTCAATGGGGATCGGTTCAACGAATTTCAAGGTTGCGGGCCATGTTGTACGGGAACGGTTTTCCTCAGCGTCGCGGACGCTGTTGGCAGCTCTTCTGTTAGCCATATTTGCACTTGCTACCCTCACGCCGTCGGCGTCTCACGCGCAGTCGCAGAGTCCGAATACCGGCGATCAGGCTCCAGAAGCGGGAGGACCGTCGGGCGATACCGGGCCCATGGCCATCCCGAAGAAGAAAGACGAAGCTCCGCCGGAGCGTGAGCGTACTCCCTCTGCCCCTAAGAATCCCGAGGGAATGCCCGATTTCTCCATTCGTGTGGACGTTCCAGAAGTGCAGGTGCCGGTCAGCGTCGTGACCAAAGACGGCCAGTTCGTCCCCGGCCTGAAAAAGGACAACTTCAAGATTTTCGAAGACGGCATTCCGCAGCAGGTCGCGCAATTCAGCCAGACCGAGGCTCCTATCACTTGCGTGCTGCTCGTCGAGTTCGCCTACACGAACTACTACTTCATGTACGACGCGATCAACGCCGCGTATCAGTTCGCCAACACATTGCGTCCTCATGACTGGGTGGCTGTCGTCTCTTACGACATGAAGCCCCACATGCTTACGGATTTCACCCAGGACAAGCGCGAGGTCTTCGGCGCCATCCGGACGCTCCAGATTCCCGGCTTCAGCGAAACCAATCTCTTCGACGCCCTATACGATACCTTGGACCGAGTCGACCGCCTGGAAGGTCGCAAATACATCGTTCTGATCTCCAGCGGCGTCGACACCTTCAGCAAGCTCACCCTCGACAAGATTCTGAAAAAAGTGAAAGGGACTCCCAACGTGACCATCTTCACCATCAGCACCGGTGAACTATGGCGCACGCTGGCGGAAAGCCGAGGCGGCGGCTTAGGAGCTGCGATCAGGAATCTCGACTTCCTGCAGGGTGACAATCAGATGCAGACCTTCGCCAAGTTAACTGGCGGGCGCTGGTACCATCCCCGTTTCCAGGGCGAACTTCCGGAGATGTTCCGCGACATCGCCGGCGACATCCGCAATCAGTACGTGATCACCTATCACCCGACGAACGCGGCGCTTGACGGCACCTATCGCAAGCTGAAGGTGGAAGTGGTTGCTCCCAACGGCGGCCCGCTGGAGATCCACGATCAAAAAGGAAAGAACCTGAAATACCAGGTGGTTGC
>CAZBCQ010000377.1:1414-2974 GCA_964490255.1 uncultured Terriglobales bacterium
TACAGCTTCGGCAACAACTCCCGTAACGCCCACTGTATTCGATTCACGCTGCTCTTCATGGCTTCCAGTTTCTGCTGATCGGCCGTCGAATACGAGTTGAACTCGATCACCTGCAGTGCGTTGCGTACATGGTGATTCATGTTGGCGATCACTTCAACTCTTTGCCGCAGCATCGCGCGCTGTTGCCGATATGAACGAAGGAACAGCAAGAACACGAATCCGCAGATCAAGGCTGCGGCAGCGTCAGAAAGTTCCAGTGTGCGGCGAATGGAATCGCGATCGTGAAGTAACGTCCAGTCCAGTCCGAACCCGAGCACGAATACGAATGAGCCGAACAGAAATGCCAGCAGCGCAATTCCCCAATAGGAGCGAAACAGCCAGCCCTCGCGCGGGGGCGCGAGTTGCTCCGCAATGTCTAAGTCCTCTTTTCGTGCTTTGCTGTCCAGAGCTGGATGAGGAGTACTCATAAGCAAGATAGACGTTATTTTAAGCCGTGCAGAGGGCGACAAATGTTAATGAATGTGAAAGTACGCATCGAGGAAAAACATTAGTCCGACCCCCAAAAATACCAAGAGCGCCATCGCAATGCCGGGCTCTCGGTTAACTTCGGGGATCAGGTCCGAGGCGGCAACGTAAATCGTTACACCCGCCGAAATCGGTAGCCCAACTCCGACCGCCTGCTTGGTCACGGCCATTGTCATCACTCCCAGCAGAGTCGCAGCGCCCAGGAGAATTGACGAGCCCCATGCGTATGCCTTGCTTCTCCCGCCTGCGAGCATGACCGATGCGACCGTGAAACCTTCGGGTACCTTATGCAGAAAGACCGCGATGAAGATGATCCAACCAAGCCAGTTGGAAACAATGAACCCCGACGCGATGGCAACGCCGTCGAAGAACGTATGGATCAACAGCCCCGCCAGCACGGAATTTGTTTTGTGGTGATGAAGAAATTCTTCTTCGTGGGTCTCTTCGCCAAAGTGAAAATGCGGGCTGACGGTGTGTTCAAAAAAATGGACGATCAGATAGCCAATCAGGATGAGGAATCCCGCGCGCCCGCCTCGTAACTCGACGCTCTCCGGCACCATCTCTGAGAGCGATGTAGCCAGCATGAACCCCGCTCCCAGCGCCACGAAGTAGCGCAGGAACCGCCGATTCCAACTGCGCTGCACGATGATAGCGCCGCCGAAGATATTCGCAGCAGCCGCAGTAACTCCCAGGAGTAGGCTAAGAGCAATCGGATGCATGGAAGAAGCAGAGTACCAGTTTGCCACGCGAAACAAAAACTGGGTCGGGTGCCCCACACATCCCATTTTTGGATGTGTGGGTTTGCAGTCTTTATCCACTATGGCGAATGTGCATCACATCGCCATCCTGCACGATGTAATCCTTGCCTTCCAATCTCAGCGTGCCCTGCGAACGCGCGACTGCTTCCGATCCCGCGTCCAGCAATTTGTCCCAGTGAATTGTCTCCGCACGAATGAAGTGCTTCTCCAGATCACTATGGATCGCCCCCGCAGCCTCCACTGCGCGCATTCCGCGATTAATCGTCCACGCGCGGCA
>CAZBCQ010000378.1:0-2974 GCA_964490255.1 uncultured Terriglobales bacterium
ACGCCGCCAGCGTTGATTCTGAGCCAGGATCAAACTCTCGTTTGAAACCTGATTGATTTTGTAGCTACCGAAGTAGCTACGGAGTATTCGTGAGTCGCTCGAACTTAAACCCGAGCACCATTCACAATACGACTGGCACGTTCAACCTAGTTGTCAAAGACCGATTCGCTTTCCGCCTGAGCGGCGCGCTTCAGTCGAGGCTCCAACCTGCTTATCAGCCTGCTGGCGTCCTCGAAACCTATTCAACTTATCGCGTACCCTCGCGCGCTGTCAACCCGTGTATTTTCTGTGTTTTACACAGAAATCCCACAGCTTTTCCGCTGTCGATTTTAGGGGAGCGCTGCCGTTTTCAGGCGACGCGATAAGACTCCCTCCGGCTATGAATTCCGACTTAAGGCAATACTGAGCCGAGAGAGTTTTCAAAACTTCTAAAGATCTTCTTGGAGGTTCGCGATTACCAGGACCGCTAAAACCCTTCGAGGACGCTGTCCCCGAATCGTACGCTCCAGGACGGAGCGAATTTGGCAGTTATAGGATTTGATTCCCAGAACCACCCGCCAGATTCAAAACTTTCCGGCTTTTGCGGCACATAATGCCGCTTGATTGTTATATCAAACCAATCTGAATCCCGCAACCCCTAAATTCACGTCCGATCAATCTTTCTTTCGATCGCGAATCAGCGTTGCCACCGCGCTCTTCTGCGGTGAATTGAAGATACCAGCCATCACCATTCCGCGCAAGTCCACGGCGGTTTATTTTCGAAACCAGCTCACCACGGAGACACAGAGGAACGGAGAAACGCAAAGTCTCAACGCCCAAGGTGCGAACCCTGTGCGAACTATAAGTCTGAGCGCAGTGAAGGCTGTCATCTCGATCGAGAGTTACCGGATCCCCACTTGGCCGATACGAAACTGTCGGGGGGCACTTCGACCACGGACATAGAAACTGTGTCGCACAACGAGAAATCATCGAGAAGCACTGAATTCCGCGCTCCGCCCAGCGCAGTCATCCTCATTCCGTCTTCTTCTCCGCCTCGACCTTCACAGTCCCCATCATTCCCCCATCCAGGTGCTGCATGATGTGGCAATGAAATGGGAACGTCCCCACAATCCGCGGATCCCGAAAATCCATCCGCACGGTGAGGCTCGGATACTGCCCGAAACCGCTCCATGCCGCCAGGTTGACCGTGTCGCGTAACGAGGGTTCTTCCCAGGAAGTCCCTCGCCGGTTCACTACCAGAAAATGCAACTGGTGAATATGAAAGGTATGTACTTCGCGCGAGCGATTCTCGATGGTCCAGTCCTCTACCTCTCCTTGATGAACCGTGATATTCGGTTCCGACGTCGGGTCAAATGCCTTCTCCGTATGCCCTTCCTCGGTAATGAAAAAGTGCGTAGCGCTCTTCGGATCAGATGGATTGACTAGCTTCTCGGAGAAATACAGCGTTCGCTTGCGTGTGGGACGGACACTCGATAGCGGCTGAAACTCCATTTCCGGCGCCTGTCCCGAGGAACGTTCTGAAATCCGGGTGCCCCCGGCATCGACGGACGCGACGATTGTTGCCAGCGGACGAAATGGATCATTGTCGTCCTGCCCTATGCGAGCAGCAGGCGCATCGCCAGCTCTTCGAGCCGCCGGTTTTCCATCCTCATCTGCACCGCGATACATCGAAAACGTAACCAGACGCCCGGTAACTCCCTCGGGAGGAGCGGTCACGATGAACTCTGCGCGTCCACCTGGAGAAACAAAAACATCGGTCTGCTCCGGCACATAAGCATCGCTGTCGGGTTCTCCGAATCGAAGCGGCACGCCATCCAGCGAAACCAGACCCACGGATTGGCGCTTACCGTCGTACTCCAAGGCCAGATTTATATACGTGTCCGCCGAAGCGTTTAGCACTCTCCAGTACTGGCGCTCTCCCGGTTTCATCTTGATCACAGGCGTGGGGTAGCTCGGGTACGGAACAGGAATATTGTTGATGGAAATCTGCTTCGTCGGCCGGTTTGGATCGGGTTTATCGCCTGCGGCTAGAGAGGGCATCTTTTCATCGCGAATCACCAGCACCCTTTCTGGCAATCCGGCAAGCTGCGAGACCCTGCGTGATGTTCCTTCCACAACCAGCGCACCGGACGCGCCCCCCAGAAGCTGTTCTTCACTGAATCCATGTACGTGCGGGTGATACCAGTAAAGCCCTGGAGGCTGGCTCTTCGGAATCTGTACACGATATTCGAAAGGGGGATCGCCGGGCTGAATCACCGTTTTCAAAGTCTCGTCCTGGTGGCACACCGGTGGGATTGCGAGCCCGTGAAAATGTAGATTCATCGAAGCAGCCGACATCTCGCCACCGTCGCACGGATTGCGGCGCTGATTTCCTGTCTTCACCGGATGCGAATGAGCACCGGGCGCTGCAGGCAGCGAAATCTCATTCTTCAGGTGAACGACAAGCGTGTCTCCTGGCTGCACTCGCAACGTCGGGGCACGGTTGCCATTTTCGTCGATGTAGCAATATCGCGGGTTGCCGTTTTCGTCCATGGAAGAACGAACTTTCAGCGTTATTTCCAGCAAGCCGTTCTTACTCACGCGGTCATGAGCGTCTTCGACGATGCTGCCCACGGCTCCCCGAGGACACGCTGGTTGCGGGGCGCTTTTTGGCGTGGCCTTGTCGGCCGCTTGTGCGCAAGTCCACGAAACGGAGAGTCCAATCAGAATTAAAGGCCAATCGCAAAGTCTGCGAGAGAAGTAAGAGATTTTCGTTTTTCGTTGCAAGGCTTCATTCTCCTTGCTCCAGCCGAGCGGGTCAATAATTGGAAGTACTGCCGCTTATCATTCGCATGCTGCACCAAGCGGTAGCAAAAGTCAGTGACGAAGCAAGTCCTTACATAGCGGGAGTGCTGCCTGCGTGCTGCAAGATGCGATCTCTCTGGTGCCAATTCCGGGCGACCTTGGGCCAGCCAGAGCGGCGTCACTGCACTAG
>CAZBCQ010000379.1:0-2934 GCA_964490255.1 uncultured Terriglobales bacterium
CGTAGCGGCAGAGATTGCCGCTGCTACCCTGCGAGGAGTTCCCGGCCATATGGCCGAGTGGCTTACGGATCCGAAAAAATTGCTGCAACTGATTTCCGCGGCGGAAGGGGCGCATAGTTCGAGCCAAGTGGGGCAGATCGTGGCAGCACACGAGGCGGAGATAAAGGCGCCGCTTCACGAAGAAGACGTGTTGGGAGTGATCCGATTCCTGGCAACGTGCGGCAATGCCGAGACTGGCCAGGGCGCGCTGGAGAAGCTGACCAACGAAGCGCAACAGATTCCGTCCGGTGGCTATTCGGCGCTGTACCAGGCACTTTACTCTGCGGCGAGTTCGGCCTTTGATGGCAAGGACAAGATGCCGGACCTGCTCGAATTGGCCGAGCATCTGGCCATCCGCTATGCGGTGGAAAGCTACGAGCGCGGTGACGTAAAGTACAACGCGATCCATCAGTCGCTCGAGCGCATGACCAAGGAGCTCGATGCTCTGCGCCGCATTTTGCGTCACCAGGAAGACAAGATGGCGCGCGCAGGAGTGGCTGCCGAATCGCATTCGGATATCCTCGACAAACAATTCTGGGCGACGGTTCCTGATTGGGCAAAGCGCAACGTTCTTCTCTCGGAGGATTCGTGGTGCGTTCCGCCGCGCAATATCCGAAGCTATGTTGAACAGCTCATCGGGCGGCGGGATGGACCGACGTCGAACAAGATTTTGCGCAACTACCTTCGCGGGCTCGAGAACGCGGATCTGGAAGCGCGCCGCAAAGCCGCCATTGGCCTCATCGAGATGCCAGACCTTTATGCGAGAGGTGAACAAGGCCTGTTGCAGACCGCGATTCTGGCTGCGGGACGGCAGCTGAGTCGCGAGACTGACGCGGAGTTACGCACGCTGCTGAGCGCCACCTTCGTTCGACTCGGACAGGAGGCGCTCAACACGCGGGATTATCCTGCAGTCGAGCAGTCGATGGCGAGCCTGCAACGGATCGAAACGCAACTGCCGACGGTGGCTCAAGATATACGGCCCAGGATTTCTGTGCAGAACCGCTTGCGGGAGTTCGTTTCGGAAGCCAGTCGGAGCGGCATGCCTCCGCAGGGACTGGCTGATGTGCTGCGACGTACACCGAAAGCGGCGGCCGAGGAACTGGCATTGCAGTTCTCCAAGGCAGTGACGCGCGACGAATGTGCGCGTTTTGTGAATGTCCTGATGCAGCTTGGCAACGATGCTACAGGTCACCTGCGCGACATGTTCCTCAAGCGCTCTGTGCAGGAGTCGTTGCAATCGCTGGCGCTGCTGAGCCGAGTTGATATGCCACTGCTGCTATCGGATATTCCCAGCCGGCTTGGATTGTGGAATCGGCAACAACAGGACACAGCGGTACGAATGATTGCGATGGCCGGTTCGGAAGCACGCGGCGAGCTGCTGATGAGCATGCTGGATTATCTGGATCCGTTGATTCTGCCTTCGGCGCTCGACGAAATTGGATTCAGCGGCGAAAATCTGCCGGCGCTCAAGCTCACTGAACTGGCTTCCGGCGGTGGAAAAGCGGCTTCAGTTCCCTACCTGCAGGTGAAGTCGATTGAAGCCCTGGCGCGATTGCGAATGCGATCCGCCGAGCCTCTAATGACGGAGATTCTGTCGGCGCGCAAGTTCCTGGCATGGACACACCCACGCGAGCTGCGAGTTGCGGCCGCGCAGGCGCTGGAGATCATGAATCCCATCCGCGCTGCCGAAGTGATACCGAACACCGGCCTCTCCCAACAAGAACTCACGATGAAGCCCTTGGAAGGGACTGCGAAGGCGTGGGTCCGGCAGCGTCGTTACCCGCGCGTCGCGCCCGAGACTGCATTGAATGCGACTGCAATCAGCGCGAAAGGAAGAACCACAGTATCCCTTTCGGCATTGAGTCTCGGCGGAGGGCTCGCGACGAAACAGAATCGGTTGCCGCTGGGCACAGACGCCATGCTCGAGATGCAAATTGGGATGCGCACGCTGCGCAGCCGCGTTCTGTTCCACGAAGTCACGGGCGGGATCAGCTTCGAGATCGCAGACATCACGCTCGACGAGCGTTCACGCCTGCGCCGCTTGATCACCAACCAAATATCGCAAATGGGCACGGTCCAGGCACGCGCCGCAGCGATGGCGTAATAAACAACCTCCTCCTGGGTCGCGCTATTTCGGCGAAGACACCGGGATCATGGCATGCTCGTACGGCGTGCCCACCCACATCATGTAAGGCTTGGTCGGATCCGCGTCGGCTGTTTCCGGATAGCCGAGCATCTTGCTCGCTGGACCGAACAGCATGATGTGTGGACCAGTTACGATCCAGTGATTGTTAGCGGTCTTCCCGGTTGCATACGGATCCGTGTTACTGGCGCCGTCATCGCCGGCGAGCATGTAGGAGATGCCGAGTTTATCCGGCGGCGGTTGATGCGTCATCATCGCATGGATAAACGCCATGCTGTTGGCGTCGTTACACATTTTGTCGGTGCCCATGACCAGGCAAGTAAAGCCGTTCTTGCTTTCGCGAAGCGTCTTCATACTACCGTCTGCGCCTACGCGAATGATCCCGGCATTCTGAGCGATTTCTTTCGGAGCAGCCGAAAGAGCCTGTTTCGTGTATTCAGCATCGGACACTTCCTTGGGCGTCTGAGCCGTAACGATGCTCAGCATTCCGAGCATCGAGATCACGACAGCGATAATTTTTTTAAGCATACGATTGTCCTCGGCAGACGATGTTGTGGTAGCTTGCCGCGTCGGACGCAGCAACCGACCCTTTGACCCGTTCTGCATGCTTTTCCCTCGGCGGGGAGGATCAGGAAGGAAAAGCGCCCCAATAGCGCGAGATCATACGCCGATGCTCTGTACCGGAAAAGATCAAAATCAGAGCTCGCTAGTAGCCCTTTGCCTTGTCGACGACTCCGAGCAAAGGCTTGCCG
>CAZBCQ010000380.1:0-2931 GCA_964490255.1 uncultured Terriglobales bacterium
ATGCTTCCGATGGCAAACTGCTCGCCACGTTGGCTGCGCCAAAAACGAACCTGTTACCCGAAGGCATGGTTTATCCGGAGTTGACGACCATTCCGACCTCAGATGGGTTCCGGATGCCCGCGTCGATTCTGAAGCCGGCAAATTTCGATCCGCAGAAGAAGTATCCCGTGATCCTGTACGTGTATGGCGGTCCATCGGCGCCAGTCGTGGCAAATGAGTGGGGCCATTCTTTTATCGGCGGCATTTACTTTGACAATGTCATGGCGCGTGATGGCTACGTGATGGTCAGCATAGACAACCGGGCAGCGACTGGGATCAGCAAAAAACTCGAGGACCTGATTGGCCAGAATCCCGCTGCGGGAGAGACGGCAGACCTGGCTGACGGGGTGCGCTGGCTGAAGAAGCAGCCTTGGGTGGATGCGAGCCGATTCGGCGTATGGGGGTGGAGCGGCGGCGGAACTAACACATTGAACCTGATGACGCGATCGAAGGAATTCAAAGCAGGGATTGCGGGCGCTCCTGTGACCGACTGGCGCTACTACGACTCGAAGTGGTCGGAGGCGTTCATGAAAACACCGCAGGCAAATGCGCAGGGCTATGACAACACGTCGCTCGTCAAGCGCGCCGGAGATCTGAATGGAGATCTGCTGATTATGTGGGGTACATACGACGACAATGTGCATCCGCAGAATGAGCAGGCGTTCATGAACGCTCTGATCGCCGCAGGGAAGGGTTACCACAACGAGGTCTACCCGATGCGCAAGCACGATTTCACCGACGATCCGGCGCGAATCCATCGCGAACACGTCATGGAAGATTTCTGGAAGAGTGCGTTGTAAACCGGAGTGGATCGTGTGTGCGGGGTGAATCCCACCTCTGCCAGCCAGAGATGGGGTGCCTTCTGCCAGTACGATAATGGGCGCAAAACATCAAGGCCAGAACCAGCATTGTGACTGAAGAGGCAATCATGCAAATTCCTCTGACGGCTGTCACTCACTCGAAGTTCGTTCCGCTATGGTGCGTTCTGCTTGTCTGCGGAGCCATTGCTGGCTGCATTGAGACCGAAGCGCAGACTGCGCCTCAGCAGTCCGCGGGCACGGGTATCCAGTTGAATCGCCAGCAGGCAGCGCAAACCGCGAACACGGACTTTCTGAAACAGTTCAACACTTCATTGGAGGCCCTTGCCCAGAAGGTCTCGCCGGCGGTCGTCCAGATTCTGGTACGAGGATTCGGACCGGTTGAACAGGAGAACGGCACAACGAACACAGCGGTCATCACTCGACAGCAAAGCCTGGGTTCCGGAGTCATGGTTGATCCCGACGGATACATCATCACGAACGCCCACGTAGTTGCTGGCGCGCAGACGATCCGCGTCGTATTGACGCTGCCCACCGACGAAGCCGACATGGCTGCGCCCGGAGCGAAGAAGAAGGAATACCTAGCCAAACTGGTCGGCGTTCACGCGGACACCGACTTGGCGGTACTTAAGATCGACGCCAAAGGGCTTCCATTCCTTCCTATCGATCGTCGGCGAACTGTGCGCCAGGGCGAGCTCGTGATTGCACTCGGCAGCCCCGAGGGCCTGCAGAATTCGGTGACCATGGGCGTGGTCAGCTCGGTCGAGAGACAGGCCGATCCAAACCGCCCCATGTTTTACATTCAGACGGATGCGCCCATCAATCGCGGCAACAGCGGCGGGCCACTGGTCGACGTCGAGGGATACCTCGTGGGCATCAATACCTTCATTCTTTCCTCAAGCGGAGGCAGCGAGGGACTGGGCTTCGCGATCCCCGCGCGCATTGTCAACTTCGTCTACCGCCGGCTTAGAAAGTATGGCCACGTCGACCACAGCGAGATCGGCGCCACTGCAACGGAGATTACTCCACTGCTTGCCCAAGGGCTGCATCTTCCTGTTGATTCCGGCGTTATGATTTCGGACGTGAAGCCCGGAGGTCCGGCCGATACCGCCGGGTTGAAGATCGAAGACATCGTCGTCACGGTGGATGGCCGCGCAATCCACTCTCTTCCGACCCTGAGCGCCAGGTTGTATCTGCACCCGACAGATGAACTGATGACGGTGGAGGTAATGCGCGGTAAGCAGCGAATCACAATGCACATCCCAGTGGTGGCGGAACGGCACGATGTCGACCGGCTATTGGACCTCGCCGATCCGCAGAAAAATCTCGTGCCCGGTTTGGGTGTGCTCGGCGTCAACATGAATGAAGAGATTGCGAAGCTGCTCCCGGACGCGCGCATCAATTCGGGTGTCGTCGTAGTCGCGAATACCACGTTCGGAGGCGGCGCCGGCATCGGCTTGCAACCCGGTGACATCATCCACGCGGTCAACAATCAGCCGGTGAACTCGCTCGATCAGTTGCGCTCGAAGATCTCCGCAGTGAAGACCGGCCAGGCTGTAGTGTTGCAATATGAGCGTGACGGAGCGCTCGACTTCGTCAGTTTTGAGGCGGAGTGATTCGCGCGAGTCAAGTCTCGCAGCGGTAACGCTGTTCGCCTCGCTAGGCCTGACACAGCACCGCGCACGCCTTATAGCACGTGGCCAGGCCCAGGCGTGACACTGCCTGATAATCTCAACTTCTGCGCCACTCGCCCTCTTCGCACCTTCTCATCCAAGCGCTCTCGAAATTCCTAAGTCAATTTTCACCCTTGAAGTAAGTACCACGCCGGAGTTGCCGGATGGAGTTAGGGCTCCTAATTTAAGGTCCCGAATCTGCGATTTCCGCTAAGTAGCAGCGAGGCAATCAGCCACTTTCATCAGGAACTCTGACTAGATGGTAGTAGGTATTTTTCAGGTAAGTTCTCCCGGTAAATTCCTGTAGTAAAAGTACTTCGCCAATCAGGACTAAGCGTTTCTCGCGAGGAACTTGCTCCACCTCAGAAAAGCCTAAGTGACTCCGGGAAGAAAAATCGGGC
>CAZBCQ010000381.1:0-2927 GCA_964490255.1 uncultured Terriglobales bacterium
CTTAACGACAAACTGCGTAACACGCACTTCTGTGTTACACAGTGTCTTTGGGCCGTTGAGCATCTCAGCCGACAGATGCTGCGGGAATGCGCCTAGATATACCCACAATTGAGGAATTCCGGCTTCGATCCGAACCAAGAAAGCGCAATCGTCATCGAACAAGTGCGAGTAAAAGGTGAAGCCATTGAGTTGAGGCGGAATGACCAAAGTAACGCTCGGCCCGGACGAGTACTGGTTCCTACGCCTCCGATGGGATAATGATTTTACCCTGAGCGATATCTAAAGCGCAGGATTTAGGGGCCCGCGACGTAGTACCGTCCCACGGACGCGGCTATCTTCTGCAGGCCGTAGCGCGCGCCATCAGCTTGTGTTTCGCGCATAAGGGCCAGCATGCAGGGAAGTGATTTTAATCCGCGAGGCGAGACCCTCAGATAAGACATCGCCAGGGAATCGCTGATGTTTCGAGAGGAATTGGTTTTTTCATGATTCAACCCAGAAAATGGTGGCGTATTCTGTCCATGATTCTACCGCTGTCGCTGCTGAGTGGACTTACGGGCTGCTCAGGGGGCGGGAACGGGTCGGGGGGAAGTAATGTCGTTTACGGCTCTCTTACGATCAGCTCTCCAACGTCATGGTCCGGTAAGACCGTGACCATCAACGGGACTCTGACCATTCCCAATGGCGGCTGCCTGACGCTGACAAACTCGACGATCTTATTTAGTCCGGCAGTCGAAGACACAGGATCCTTTGTCATCCAAGGGAACGGCTGCTTAAACGTAATCCACAGCACATTGAGATCAGGGAACGGCAAGCAATGGAATCTAACAGTGCAAAATACCGGTACGGTGTCGTTCGCGCAATCTTCAGTTGCCACCAATCATGCGGGACTTCGCTTTTACGATTCTTCGACCTTGACCAGCGATAACTCCAATGTAGAGGAGGTTCAGGTCCACGACAATGCCTCGCTAGCCCTACAGAACGGATCGTCGGCCTATGTGGTCGCTTTTTTTACTGGATCAGTATCCGCCAGTTTCGGATCAGGCGAATTCAACGCAGGGACCGGGATCACAAGAAAGTTGAGTTTGCCGACGAGCAACACAACAACCGGCTCTGTTACGATCTCCAATTCGGATGTCGACGGGTTCCAGCTCGACCTGCAAGACAACTTTAACTTGACGATTGGAAACGCGAGCGGGGTCGTGCTGTCACTCCACTTGAATAACTACACGAACAGTAATTTCACAAGCAGCATCACTTCAGCGGCCCCCACTTCAGGCGCTGCTGACTTCTCCGCATCCGGAAATCCGAAATTTACGTGGACGAATTCGCAGATTGCGAGCGTCAATCTCTACCTGTCCGGCACAAGTAATCTCGTTTGGAACGGAGCAACGATAATGAATGAGGTGAATACATTCGATTCGTCCTCGCTGACCTTGAATGCAAATGTGAGCCTTTGGGCGGATCTTGCTCAGACTTACTCCACCTCGGCTTTGACTCTAAACTCCGTCACCTTACTTCAAGACTCCTCGACACATCCTTCTTTCACGGCGATGGACAACTCTGTCATCAACATCAACAATACCGTCGCGACCTCGCAGACTACTGTGTATCGGGTAGGGTCTGGGCAGGTGAACATTGCGGGGGGTAGCGGTTGGTAACGCCGACGGCCCAAGTGAGATGCATCGGAAGTCTGGAAAGATCGTGGCCAGATAAGTATCGCATTTGCCGCGACCGCGAAGGGCTTCAATTTGATGGCTCCCGCTGACGATTTGGACACGGAGCCCTGGTGTAATTCGCGTTCCGCAGCAGAATCCATGGCGCTGATATTTCAATTTGACCAAGGAGCTTCATCATGTTTCAAGAACTCATGCCGTTACTTGCGCAACGCGTCCTGGTTCTGACTTTATCCCGGGTTGACGTCGAGGAGATTTGCGTCAACGTAATTCCTCGACCTTTTAAAGCCGGCGAGAAGGACGAGAACACAGCGCTCACGATACCGCTGAGCCTCACTGGCACTCCTGCAGAGCTGGACCGGGAACTGCCAAGACAGTTAATCGAGTTCGTAGGCTCGCATCTTGAGCTATCGAGCACGTTGCAAAACGCCAAAGCGGAGATGGCTGCCGCCGCCAAGACAGCGAAAGAAGCGGCCAAGAAATCGGCGGCAACCAAGCCCGCTAACGCTCCGAGATCAGGGGCAGCGGCAGACAAAGAACCTTCTTTGCCCGCGGCAAGTCTTTCTCCCGCCGAGGCCGCGACAGGAAGTTTGTTCGAGACGGCCCCCAAAACAGAGCCGTAAAGCCTGCAGTCCTGAGTACCCAATTTCATAAGGAACACACAAGCATCAGCCAAGTCGTCGCTGAATAGGAATTCCCGGCGGGGAGTACCGGTCCCCCAGAGCTCCACTTTTGCGTCACCGCGATACTTGGCCTCATGCATTTTGCGGATCAGAGCGGGGATGACATGAGAGCCCATCAAATCGTAATTATCGCCCGGACCGTATAGATTGCTGGGCATTGCGGCCACAAAGTGCGTTCCATACTGCCGATTAAATGCCCAACAGGTCTCAATTCCGGCGATCTTGGCAATCGCATATGCCCGATTTGTGGGCTCAAGCGGACCAGTTAGAAGATATTCTTCCTTGATGGGCTGTGGGCAATGCTTCGGATAGATGCAACTGGAGCCCAGAAATAGCAGCCGCTCCACCTTGTTGACCATAGACGAGTGCAGAACATTGTGTTGAATGATCAGATTCTCGTCGATAAACTCCGCTGGACGCGTATGGTTCGCAACGATCCCGCCGACCTTTGCCGCAGCGAGGAACACATATTCCGGACGCTCCTTAGCAAAAAACTGCTCTACGGCGGGCTGATTGCGCAAATCGAGCTGATCCCGCGTGCGCAAAAGCAGGTTTTGATGGTCGCCTGCGC
>CAZBCQ010000382.1:0-2852 GCA_964490255.1 uncultured Terriglobales bacterium
CTTGATCCCGTTTCGCGCGTCGCGGTGTGGGAGATGCTTACGCGCATCAAGAACGAGCGCAAGCTCACCATGCTGATCACCACGCACTACATGGATGAGGCCGATCGCCTGTGCGACCGCATCGCCATCGTCGATCACGGCAAGCTGGTCGCGCTCGATACGCCGATGGCGCTGAAGCAAACCGTTCCCGGTTCCAATGTGATCGAGGTGCAGTTTGCGAATACGCCGCCGGACTGGGAAGCGCAGCTGCAGAAGTTGCCGGGCGTTCACAACGTGCAGAACGAAAGCGCGAATATGTACCGCGTGATGACCGGAACCGGTCCGAGCACGACGACCGCACTGGTAGAACTGGCACTGAAGGCTGGCGTCGAAGTGAAATCGCTGACCGTACAAAGTACGTCGCTCGACGACGTATTCGTTCACTATACCGGCCGCCAGTTGCGCGACGAGCAGGTAAAGGCGTTTGCGTTCGTGATGCCGGACAGGCCGGGTTATTAGAGTGGCGAGTGGTTAGTGGTTAGCGATTAGTAAAAACGGTGCTGGGTAGCTGGTAGCTGGTAGCTAGTCGCTCGGTGTTGCGAAGGACCAACGCCAACGACTAACGACCAGCTACTAGCTACGCCAGCGATTGTCAAAAGGACCGCCGGGC
This sequence comes from uncultured Terriglobales bacterium, assembly GCA_964490255.1. GTDB lineage: Bacteria > Acidobacteriota > Terriglobia > Terriglobales > Acidobacteriaceae > JAJPJE01. Next base: position 650 of record CAZBCQ010000382.1, read on the forward strand.
AAAACCGGTGTTGGAACCAGCCATGAGAATGTGGGCCATTGTCGAACGCGAATTGCGCAAGTTCTTGCGCTCGCCGGCGCTGATGCTGGTGGCGACGGTGTTTCCACTCGTCCAGTTGATCGTGCTCGGGAACGCGTTCGGCGGCAAGATCCGCGACGCGAAGCTCGGTGTCGTCGACCAGGATCACGGCACCATGGCACTGAAGGTTCGCGAAGCGTTTGATTCCGTTCAGGCGAATGTCCGCACCTTCGAGCCGGTCTACTACGACAACGACCGCCAGGCGATGGAGGACGTGCGCAACGGTAAGATCGATGGCGCCGTTATCATCCCGCCGCAGTTCTCGCGGCGCGTCTACGAGCAGGAGCATCCGCGGCTCGGGCTCGTGGTCGACAACAGCGACAACTTCATGAGCTCCTCGCTCGAGCAGAAGATGAGCGAACTCACCGACGCGCTTAATGCTCCCGCGGTTCAGCCGCGCATGCTCCAGAACATCGCGCTCGAAACCGTCGAGCTCTATCCTTACATCGAGTATATGAAGTACCTGCTGCCCGGCTCGATCACGCTGGCAATGTTCGTCTCGGTGATGATCGGCGGCGGCATGTTATACATCGACGACAAGGCTCGCGGCATTCACGAAGGCTATCTGGTCACGCCGATCACACGCAGTGAACTGGTCTTCGGACTCAATGTGGCCGGCGCAATCAAGGCCATTGTCGCTGGAGTCGTCATCACCATCATCGGATCGTTGCTCGCCGGTGTGGGCAATACTTTCCGCCCCGACGTGTTTCTCGGCCTGATGATGATGATCGTCCTTACCGCGATCTCCCTGAACGCAATGATGTTCCTGATGATGGTGCGCGTCGAAGATCCCCTGGTGCCGCGCGCCACGTTCGGCGTCATGAACACGTTGCTGTTCTTCCCCAGCGGCGCGATTTATCCGATTCACGCGTTTCCGTGGTGGCTCAAAGGCATCGCCTATGTCGATCCGTTCAGTTATGCGGTGCACGGCTTCAAGGCACTGCTGCTCAAAGACGCCAGTCTCAGCGCGGTTTCCGGGGACATGCTCTTCCTTGGCGCCTTCGCTGCAATCGCGTTGCTGATCGCCACGCCGCTGTTCAAGCGGACGCTGTAGCACCGTCAGTTCAACTACGCTGATTCGAAACTCTTGCGAGAATATCTCTTCGCGAGAGTAAAACCGCGCACGCGGTTAAGCTGCTCACCAGAACTGGGAACCAAACCGGCGCGATCCAGGGGACGGGGATGAGGAAGAGAACGTCGATGTCTTTCAAGGAAGATGGCCACTTCATCGTCGCAAACAAAGTGACATAGTAGGTGATGTCCCAGATTGCGAAGCTCCAGAGAAAAATTGGCCAGCGTTCGCGCCGGGTTGGGGTTGCTAACAGCGCTACGCTGACGAGCATCAGCATGGTCGCCGCTTCGCGGAAGGTTTCGATTCGCCACAGGCTGCCAGGAAGCGAACCCACGGCAACGGCTCCCTTGAGAGACTCTGCAAAACGCACCACGTCGGACGCTGAGGTGCCGTAGCCTGCCACTGATCCGAGTGCAGCCCGGAGATACACCACGACAATTCCTTCCACGACTCCGAATGAAGCGGCGAACAACGCGGAGAATGAGAGCTGAGCGGCAGTCACCGAAATTCCCGCCCGTCGCCAGTACAAATAGAAAAGAGCTGGAACTGCAATGGAGAAGTTGACCCACCAGGGATGTGCCATGATGTGAACTGTATCGCATCACTCGGCCGAGGGCATGGGGGAAGTGCAGAGTCTGCTCTGCGGCATCGACCCCAACCTGGTCAACCTCGCACGTCGGCCTCGCGACGACCCCGCCGGCAGGCAACTCCAGCTAGAATATGGAAATGAAATATATGTTGCTGCTATACGCCGACGAACAAGTCTGGACCGAATCCGAGCGGGAGAAGTGTTATCGCGAATCAAGCGACTTGGCACGGGAACTTGAGGTGTCAGGCAAGTGTATGGCTGCCCTGCCGCTGCAGCCGATCGCGACAGCCACGAGCGTGAGGGTGCGCGAAGGCAAACGCATGGTCCTGGACGGTCCATTCGCCGAGACACGCGAACAATTGGGCGGATTCTTCCTGATTGACGCAGTGGATCTCGATGAGGCGATCAGCATCGCAGGCCGGCTTCCGGGAGCACTCAAAGGCACAATTGAGATTCGCCCCATC
>CAZBCQ010000383.1:0-2846 GCA_964490255.1 uncultured Terriglobales bacterium
AAGGGCAAGACGACCAAGACTGCAATGTTCGCGCTGAATCATGCGCGTCCGGGCTCGCGAATCCTCGAAGATGACCTGGGCCCACGGCGTTTGGGATTCGCCTTCCGCCGCGAAGCAGGTGGTGCAGCCGAATTGCTCGACTTCACTTCCTCCGAGAAAGGAACGAAGCCCAAGGCAGAGCCTTTTGTCTTCATGCGCTGGTCCGCGAGCGATGGCGTGCGTGAACGCTACAACCCGGTGCATCTGCTTGGATCGTGCCCAGGCTTTGGTTTCGAAGTCCCGCCGGGCAAGAAGTACGGGCTGGTGATCGCCCTAGGCTCATACCTCGCAGGCTTTCAGACGAATGGGATGGACGGGCGTTATCTGTACACGCGTTACTACAAGGGATTGGGCGACGTACTAAAAACCGCCCTGAATCGCGCACCGCAGCTCATCGCCAAGGCCGAGGCCCTCGATAAGAAACTGGATTCCGCGAAGCTCTCCGACGATCAGCGCTTCATCATCTCCCACGCAACCCACAGCTACTACGGAAGCACACAACTGCTGGAGGTGAACCGTCAGCCTTTGTGGGTCGTGAACGAAGGCGAGTACTGCATGATGAACACACTCGATCTCGCCGTCGATCACGTCTTCTGGGAGCTCGAACACAATCCGTGGCTGGTGCGCAATCTGCTCGACACTTTCGTGAAGCAGTACAGCTATACCGACGAAGTGAAGGTCTACAAAGCCGAGATCGCAATGGCCGCACACGTCGGCCAGATCGATCCCTCGCAACCACCGCCGCCCCCCGACGACGCGCAACTGACTCGCCCATACGACAAAAAGCCGGGCGGGATCAGCTTCACTCATGACATGGGCGCGCACAACAACTTCTCCCCCAAGGGACGCAGCAGTTACGAGTTGGCGAACCTGACTGGCTGCTTCAGCTATATGACCCAGGAGCAACTTTGCAACTGGATCCTCACGGCAGCGTGCTATGTGGCGAAGACGCGCGATCTCCAGTGGCTCAAGCGCAACAAGAGCGTAATCAAGGCCTGTTTTGAAAGCATGATCAACCGCAGCGGCGAGGTCGGCTTTGCGCAATATGACAGCACGAAATGTGCCGGCGGCCAGGAGATCACCACGTACGATTCGCTCGATCACTCGCTGGCTCAGACGCGCAACAACGTGTACATCGCAGTGAAGAGTTGGGCGAGCTACCGGGCACTGGCGTTGCTCTTCCGTGATCTGGGTGCTGCCGCCGAGCAGAAGCGGTCGGAAGATTTGGCGATCAAGGTGGCCGGAGTTGTCGCCGACCAGGCAGTCGACGGAGTGCTGCCCGCTATCTTCGAAAAAGGAAATCCTGGATACAACTCGCGTATTCTTCCGGCAATTGAGGGATGCGCCTATCCGTTGTACTTCGTCAAAACAAAGTGGGCGAAGCAAACCCTGGATAAGGTATTCGCAAGCCCCTCCGAGAAGCGCATGTATGACGTCCTGAAGGAGCACACGCGCAAGCTGCTGCTCGATCCCGAGCGTCGCAATGTGTTTGCTGATGGCGGAGTCAAGCTGTCATCGACCAGCAACAACTCATGGATGAGCAAGATTTCCATCTTCATGCACGTCACGCGGAAGGTCTTCCACCTGGACCAGGATCCCGGAGTGGCAGACGTCTTTCGCAAAGCCGACGCTGCTCACGTGAAGTGGCAGACGGAAGGAAGCTCCTACTGGGCGTGCTGCGATCAGATCGTGTCGGGCGAAGGCAAGGCCAGCCGCTACTATCCGCGCATCATCACCAGCGCGCTGTGGATGGACTGAAGCACAAACTTTGCGTGGGGCAGCCGACCTCGGTTGCCAAAAGATCTGTGTAGGACAGGCGATCTCGCCTGTCCTACGTCTCGCGGGCAGTTGAAGTGGAAAAAAGCTTTGAACCTTCCACTCACGGCAACGATTCGACAATCTTCCGGTATTCAGACTCGCTAAAAGCCTTCAACGTTTGAGTCGTCACGTTTCCGAGTGATCCCGTGGATAACAGGAAGCGCGCTGCACTCTCATCGTCGGGAAACTCCGAGATAATCACAGCATCGTACTTCCCCATTGTCAGGTACCAGGCGGTTATTTTTCCCTTTGCGGCCTCGGCCGCTTTCTTGGCTGCATCGAGCCGTTTCGGGCTTTCTTTGATTTTCGCTGCGCCTTGTTGTGTGTAGCGGAGTAGTGACACATAGTGAGGCATGGCATCCTCCATGGGGCAGGAACGATAGGCTGTTGCCACGTCGTCGTCAAGAACCCGGCTGGCACCATATGGCTAAGCAGATGGTGAACGCCGCAACTCTTGAAGTCGGCGCGATACCACCTCGGCTTCACATGACAAATTAGAGCGACAACGGTTCTGTAACGATCGGGCACACCTCACAGCTCGGAAGGTTTACGCCCGCCCTCTTTGGCCTATACTCCCCTGCCCCTGCCGCTGCTAAACAGCTTTTAGAGAGGCACGTCGCAAATACGCTGTGACCTCCTGGAGCACATTGTCGTAATCGGCGGTCGTGGCCTGTTCCACATACACCCGAGTGCCCTTCACGCCCGCTTCTTTCGTGATCCGCTGAAAGTCAGATTGTAGAAACTTGGCAACCTGCTCGCGCGTTAGGAATGCGATGGGAACCGTGACGGACTGGCCTGTCGAGGTCTCGATCTTCAGAGTGTAGGGATACTCAACCTTTTGCGTTTCAAGACTCATGGACACCTCTGGCTTATTTATCGACGAGGCGGCGCGAAAATCAGCTTTCGTTGGGCGACTTAGTGGCGGAAAATTGAACGCATTCTAGCGCAGATGGCTGTGGATATCCGAGTACTCAGTTATGTGCTCTTGG
>CAZBCQ010000384.1:0-2811 GCA_964490255.1 uncultured Terriglobales bacterium
AACTGCCGTCATCAATCACCACGCGAACGGCGTGCGCATTCGACTGATCGCGATTCACTGCCATGATCGACCATTCGCCATCCGGGCGTTGAACCGGATACGCAGTGATGAGCACGTGCCCTGCATCGTCTTTCAGATCCACTGATCCCGGGAAAATCTTGTGCTCCTCCGGCCCCTGCTTCACCCATTCGAGGTTGATGAGCTGGCTCCCGAAGTACTGCGACGTGTGATTGCGTATGTGCAGGTTGGCATCGGCGACGAAGTTTCCGTAGGTGCCCCAACCGCGGCATCCACTGCGCAGCGGCTCGGGTTGAATCGGCGAGTGATAGAACACATCTCCACCTGCGGCGAGAAACGCGCCGGCGTTATCGGCCAGCCACAGCGCCGCAAAGACATCCGTCATCGCGGCGTTCTGTGCAGAGGCGACGTTGCTTTCGGTGATCATCATGGGCACGTTCGCCGGCAGACCGTCGTCGCGCCAGACTTGCAGAATGTGGCTCACCAGTTGCGGCTCGCGATACAGGTCGGACCAGGTGGTCTCACAGGCGTCGAACGGATAGTGCTCGAATGACATGAACGCGAGATCGCCGATACGATTATGCTCCTTCAGGTAGTCAAGGAATCGGCCGAGCCATGAAGTGCGTCCCTGTGCATCCGGCCAGACCTTGATGTCTTCGTTCACGCCCTCAAACACCGGCCCGCCGAGCTTCAGGGACGGATCGACCTTGTGAATCGCAGTTGCGAATTGCAGGTACAGCGCACCGTAATCCTCGGGCAGCATGTTCTGACCGTCGGGCTCCTCTCCCATCTCGATATACGAGATCGGATAGCCGCGCTGCTTGATGTAGGCGATCTCAGCGGCGACGTCGTCGGGCGTCCCGTAGAGCATCGAGACTGGAATCATCGCGGGCAGGTGATTGGTGATGCCGCTTGTGTAGAAGAGGTCGAAGCCGGTCTGGTCTCCCTGATTCTCGGCGAGATCGGTGGCCGCATGCCATGGGTCGATCGACGAGACGTAGGTCGCCGTTTGATTCTGATCGGGCCGATGCAAAACGAGATCGACGAACTCGCCGTTGCTCGCGTAGTTGCCTGCGTAGATCTCATTGATGGCGAAACCGACGCAATTCCGCGAGTCGCTGCTCCCGTGTGTATCGCAGGTGTTCGACGATTCGGTCATCCATATACGCAGGAAGCGCGCGCGAACCGGCGACGCGGCCAGCTTCAGATCCGCAGTGCCGCCCAGCGACTGCGTGATGCCGCCATTGGTGAACGCCGTCCACGTTCCCTCGATCGGCTTGATGAACGGATCGCCCGCGCCCGTCCAGTACTGCACCGCGTAGGTGCGCGCGTAAGGGTTCGCCCACGCGATCCGGATGGCGCTCACTTGCTCGACAGCGTCCAGATCAATGACTACCCAGGCCGGATGCTGTTGGTCCGGCTCGCCAGTGAATTTCTGGCTGAGATAGGGATTGCTCTTCCAGTAGGAATTTGCATCGCCGTCGGTCAGCCGCGAATAGTTGCGCTCGGAACCTCCGTTCCTCGTGTCGCCCCGGTGCGGCAGCGGATATCCGTAGGAATGCCGCAGAAACTCGGTCGGAGTGGCGCTTCCCGTGAAATATCCGGTTTGATGTGCGGCATCGCTCCACGTGCCGAGCGGATTCCAATGCCACGCCGCAATCTGCAGCTCCGTGTTCTGCCGGTAGGTGATCGGGCCCCATCCGGCCGAAAGTGATCCCCTCAGAATCTCCGGCGTGTAGACCTTGTCGACCGTTCCCTGCGGAAGAATATCGATTGAGGTGCCCAGCGCGCGGTTTGGAACGAAGCTATGCGCGTGCGCCGGATTGGCATCGACTCGGAGCGTGGCCGGAGCGTTTTGCGCAATCACGAGAGGTTGAAATAGGGCGAGGAGAATCCCGAAGAGAATTGGTTTCATGGACACGGTTTGGATTTCGGCGACAGCCTAAACAGCATGGGGCAGAGATGTCCAATTTGATTGCGCCACTGAAGATTTCAGATTGAAGATTGCACAGCGCACATCTTGTCATTTCAGGGCCAGTGAGCCCGCCCAACGGTCCTGGACAATTCCCCAAAGAATGAGCAGCTTGCGCGCGTAGCCCCACGAGAAGAGTATCCGGGGCGCTCAGTCCGCGAGTTCTGAAACGGGGTTCAATCCCAATTCACCATTACTTTGGTGCCGTGGTTACCGTTGTACCGTTGCCGCGCCAGCCGCCTGCCCTGAAGATGTACTCAGGCAACAATCATGTCCAGCGTCGCCATCATTTCCGACCCCCAGACCGCAGCCCTCCCGCAGCGTGGCCGGATATTTCTGTCGATGGCGCAAACGACTTGGAGCGTGACGCTTGCCCTGGGCGCCGTAATCATCGGGGTCTCAACGCTGAGCTTTACGCTCGCGCATATCGGCATGAGCTCGCTGGCATTTCACCTGGCGCCGATTACCCACCATTTGTCGCGCTACTGCCGCGAAGCGTAAACGCGCAACCTTGGTCATCAGAAGTGAAGTACGCGTTCCGCTCCGAGCACCAGCGCGAGCGTGAATACTGCGATGATGACTTCTCCGATTGCTCCAACTGCAAATGGACGCAACCCTTGCTTCTTCATGTCGCGAAGATTGGTTCGCAGTCCGACTCCAGCAAAAGTCAGAAGGAAAGCCCAGCGTGAAAGATTCGCGAGCGAGCCGAGCTGATCCTTGCTGAATACGTGATAAGTGGCGAGGATCGAGATCAGCAAGAATCCCAGCACGAACTTGGGAAACTTCTGCCAGAGGAACGCGCCCTTGTTGGTGACTTCGCG
>CAZBCQ010000385.1:0-2805 GCA_964490255.1 uncultured Terriglobales bacterium
TTTGCGCCGCCCCTGAGATTGGGATTCTGTTTTGTCGCACCTACTCCAGCGTCGCCTTCCCCGTCAGCGCAATGTCCGCCGACGATGGCCCAACCAGCACGTCGAAGTCACCTGCATCCGCCTTCCACTGCTTGCCCTTCTCGTCCCAGTACTGGAATGCCCGAGGATTCAGAGCAACGGTCACGTGCTTCGTTTCGCCGGGCTTGAGATCAACTTTGCTGAAGCCCTTCAGTTCCTTCAACGGACGCGGCACGCTGGCATGTTTGTCGCCGACGTAGACCTGCCCGATCTCCGCGCCGTCGCGCGAACCCGTGTTGGTGATGTCGAACGACACGGTCACGTCCTGACCCTGCTTGAATGCCGCTGGACTCACCGACAAGTTGCTGTACTTGAACGTCGTGTACGACATCCCGTAGCCGAATGGAAATAGCGGCTTCACGCCGTCTTTGTCGTAGTGCCGATAGCCAACGAACACGCCGTCGGTGTACTTCACGCCTTTGGGATCGCCATCCACGTTGGGGTAGTAGCTCTTGTAGCTGGAGTTGTCTTCCCAGCGCTTCTCGAAACTCGCCGGCAACTTGCCCGACGGGCTGTAATCGCCGAACACCAGTTGCGCCAGCGCCGTTCCGCCTTCCTGCCCCGGATACCAGGCTTCCATGATCACGGGGACCTGATCCATCCACTTCGTCATGTCGACGCCACCGCCGGAGGTAATCACCACCGCGGTCTTCTTGTTCGCCGCAGCGACCGTCTGGATCAGCTCATCCTGCCCGAAGGGCAACGAGAACGTCCGGTCCGATCCTTCGCTCTCCGTCGTCGGATCGAATCCCGCGAGCACGATCGTAGCGTCCGCCTGTGCCGCTAGTTGCTTCGCCTCTGGATCGACAAACTCATCGGACTTGATCATGCCGAACCCTGCGCCGTCCCAGTAATCGTTCTTCACAAACTCCAGCACGACCTGGTGTGGCTTGCCGGCTTCGAATTGGAACGACTTCTGATCGATCGCAGCTTTCGAGGTCTGCAGAATCTGTTTTCCGTCGAGCATCAGCTTGTACGTGCTCTTCTCGCCGTAGCGCGCCACGTAGAGGTTGTATTCGCCGGTCTTCGCCGGTTGAATGGTTGCCGTCCAGCGCACGCTCATGGGCCCGCTGGTAATGGTGAAGTGCCCCCGCGGGTCGAGTTCGATGTGTTCTTCCGGACGCGTCACCGCCGGCTTCCCGCTCCAGTTCGCATTGGCGAAGTACTCGGCCTTTACGCCGCCAAAATCACCGGCTTTTCGTACGAAGTCAGTGTTCTCGACAATCTCCTGAATCCGCGGCACGCCCTGGCGGTAATACACCGTGACCTGCGGTCCCAGATAGCTGCTGATTCCCTCCAGGAAGCTGATCGTCGCGAACGGCGCGACCTGCGCCGAGCCGCCGCCGACCGGCACTCCCGGATACGCATCCGGGCCGATCACCGCAATCGACTTGATCTTCGTTTTGTCGAGCGGGAAGACGGCGCCATCATTCTTCAGCAGCACCATCGCTTCGCGCGCAGCCGCCAGCGCCACTTGCGCGTTCTGCGCGTCATAGGTGGAAACTGTCAGATCAGTCTGATCACGATCCAGCCATCCGAACTCAATTGCGACCCGCAGGATGCGGCGCACCTTGTCATCGATCACCGCCTGGCTCAGTTTCCCGGACTTCACCGCCGGAAGCAGCGTCTCGCGATTCATGAACCGCCCTGAAGGCATCTCCAGATCGAGACCGCCGTTTGCCGCGGCCACGCCGTCATAAGTAGCGTCCCAATCAGACATCGCTATGCCGGTGAATCCCCAGTCTTTCTTCAGCACCTGGTTATTGAGGAAATCATTCTGCGTCGCGTGCTGGCCGTTGATCAGGTTGTACGAATCCATAATCGAGCCAACATGAGCTTCCTTCACCGCCGCCTCGAACACCGGCAGGTAGATCTCGCGCATCGTGCGCTCGTCGATGATCGAGTTGGTGTTGTGGCGGTCGTATTCGGAGTTGTTGCCCATGTAGTGCTTGATCGTCGCGCTCACGCCCTGCGCCTGCATCCCCTCTATGTAACCCACCGCAATGCGAGAAGCGAGGTACGGATCTTCCCCGAAGTATTCGAAGTTGCGTCCATTCATCGGAGCGCGATAGATATTTACGCCCGGGCCCAGCATGAAGTGGACGCCGCGCGCCCGCGCATCGCGGCCGATCCCGCCGCCTACCTGCTGCGCCAGTTCGGGATTCCAGGTCGCCGCCAGCCCAATACCGGCCGCATAGGTCGTAGACGGTCCGTAGTTGCGCACGCCAATCGGTCCATCCGACATTTTTAGCTCCGGCAGGTTCAGGTTCGGCATCGCACGCACATAGAAATCGCGCACGCCGCTGATGTAGTCAATCTTCTCCTCGAGCGTCATCTTGGCGAGGATGGCGTCTACCCGCTTGTCGACCTCGGCGGGAGTTGGCTTCGTCTGTGCGATGAATGGGAGTGAACAGAGTAGGAAAGCAAACACAGCAACGACACGTCGCAGATTTCGCATGTTCGACCTTGGCAGAAAAAAGATGATGGCCTTGAACGGATCCGGCGCCCCATCCTCAGACCGAGGTGGAGTATCGCCGTTCAATGCGCCCGCAAACGGCACGAATCCTAAATCGATTGTTTCGCGATGGCAACAAAGTTGACCGCATCGCTGGAGTGGGCAATTCCTAATTGGGCATAGGAGACGAATGCACGAGTCCCGATGGCGCCCGCTCACCTCGAACCGGGCGATAATCGGCCTCTGGAATTTCGCGCGAGCTATTCGTATGC
>CAZBCQ010000386.1:0-2804 GCA_964490255.1 uncultured Terriglobales bacterium
ATGTATTCGAGCACCGACAGCTTCGACTCTTCCTTAGTCTTGAACGAAGCCGGATCGTCGAGCACTTCCCCATCGCGGTTGCCGAGAATGTTGGTCGAGAACCACCCGCTCATCCCGAGCAGGCGCGCTTTGAATCCCGGCGCGAGGATGGTCTTCATTAGCGTCTGGCCGGTTTTGTAATCCTTGCCGCAGATCGGAGCTTCCATTTCGCGCGAAAGTTCGAGCATTGCAGGTATATCGACAGTCAAGTTCGGGGCGCCGTTGGCGAAAGGCACGCCCTCTTTCAGCGCGGCGTAAGCGTAGATCATGGACGGCGCAATCTTCGCGTCGGACTTAGTCAGCGCCTTTTCGAACTTCTCCAGCGTGCTGTGAATCTCAGTCGGCTTCAGGAACGCTTCCGTGGATGCGCACCAGACCATGACTAGACGGTCGGCCTTGCTGCTCTTGCGGAACTTGCGTATGTCGTCGCGCACCTGCTCCGCCAAATCCATCTTCGATTTCCCTTTTTTCTTGTTGGGGCCATCGATGTTGCGGATGTAGTCGTGATCGAAAACAGCCTTCATCGGCTTAATCGTTTTCAGAAACGGCTTTACCCGCCCAAGCAATTCCTGCTCCAGCACGCCAGCTTTGCTTGCCGCCGAATACATGTCATCTTCGAAGATGTCCCAACCGGTGAAAACCAGGTCGTTCAGTCTGCTGAGAGGAACGAACTCGTTGATCTTCGGCGAGCGCCCGTCGGTTCGCTTACCAAGGCGAATGGTCCCCATCTGTGTCAGCGAGCCGATCGGTTGTGCCAGACCCTTGCGCACTGCTTCTACACCAGCGACGAAGGTTGTCGCCACCGCACCCATGCCGGGAATCATTACGCCTAACTTGCCCTTTGCCGACTTGATTTCGCTCCCCGGTTGCGAAGCCTTGCCGGATACAGAACTTTGCCGCGATGCCATAAGCATTTCCTATCAAAACAAAAATGATGATGCAAAACGGTCTATGTTCTCGTATTGAGAGCAGAAAAGCAATTCAGTTGTGCTTAGTCGGGGTTTTGGATACTCAAGCTGCATCGCCCTGATTGCCAGATTGCTGACGCCGTTTTTAGTAACATTGACGCATGCTTTGCACGAACTGTACAGTTAGCAGCAGCGAAATGGAGAGTTCATGAGCAATAGCATTGTCGTCAACGCCCTTCGCGCTCGCGCAAATTTCGGAAAACTTCTCGACCGAATCGAAGACGAGGGTCAATCGTTGGTAATCGAGAAACGGGGTAAGCCGCGCGCGGTACTGATGAGCATCAAAGATTATGTTCGGCTTGCCGCTCCTGAACCTGAGGTCCTTCGAGTCATTGGCAGCGAATCAAAGCGCAAAGGAACCGACAAGCTCAGCTCAAAACAAATCGACAGCGTGATCCGCACTGCTCGGCGGTCTAAACGCCGATGATTCCGGTTCGGCTCGTGCTGGACACCAATGTAATAGTGTCAGCAGCGCTTAAGCCGCAGGGCCTGGAACGGACAGTGTTGCTTCTGGCAATCCGAAGACCTGCCCGATGGTACGTCTCTGAGCCCATTCTCGACGAATATTCCACGGTTCTCGCGCGCCGCGAGCTTAGGATACGGAGAGGACTACGTCTGCAATTCCTGCAACTCATCCGAAAGCATTCCCACGTCATCCGTCCGTCGCCCCTGCCTCAACTCACGACCGACCCTGCCGACAGTGTCTTTCTCGAATGCGCGGATGCTGCACGTGCAGATTACCTGGTGACGGGCAACCGGCGGCATTTTCCAGCTTTTTGGAAGAGCACAAAGATCATCGGAAGCAGAGAGTTTCTCAATCTCGTAGCTCCCCACTTGCTTTAGCTGGCAGAAACGAATAGGGGGAAGTACATCAGAATTTCAGTACATCAGTTCTCTATTTCCGCTTAGACTATCGCTCCTACTGAAAGGCCGAACAACTGAGAGACTGAAATGCCCAAGATCGCCTTCATCACCGGATCATCGAGCGGAATCGGATTGCTGAGCGCAGTAGAACTAGCACGTCGCAACTATCACGTCATCGCAACGATGCGCGAGCCTTCGCGGCGCGAGCGGCTCGACAAGGCGGCTGCCGAAGCAGGTGTCAGCAGTCGCATCGAAGTAGCGCAACTCGACATCACCCAACCTCTGTCAATCACGCACGCCGTCCAGCAGACAATCCGAGATCACCAGCGCATCGATGTGCTCGTCAACAACGCCGGCTTCGCGCTGGCTGGATTCGCCGAAGATCTCTATCTCGACGAGATTCGCAAGCAGTTCGACACAAATTTCTTCGGGCACGTGGCGGTCACGAAAGAGGTCATTCCTTTCATGCGGACGCAGAAGTCGGGACACATCATCATGGTGACCTCGGTTGCGGGCCGGGTCGGTCAACCCGTAGTGAGCAGTTATTCGGCCTCGAAGTTCGCGCTGGAAGGATGGAGCGAGTCGCTGCGCATCGAACTGCGCTCGCTGGGGATTCGCGTGGTCCTGGTTGAACCCGGTGCGTTCGAGACTGACATCTGGGTGCGCAATGTGGAAATCGGCAAGTTCGCCTCGGACGCGAGCGCTCCGAACCATGCCCGTGCCCAACGTTTCTCCGAGTTTGTGAAGAAGAGCGGAGCCAAGGGTCGTCCCAGTGCCGCCGCTGTCGCGCACCTGATCGCAAAGGTCGCAGACGACCCGAATCCCAAGCTTAGATACGTAATTGGAACCGATGCTCGCATGGGGATCTGGCTTCGTAGGCTTCTGCCGTGGAAAAGTTACGAGAAGATGGTGGAGAAGTTCACGCAGATCGGC
>CAZBCQ010000387.1:0-2803 GCA_964490255.1 uncultured Terriglobales bacterium
ATCAAGGAAAAGATGAGCGTGTACCAGGAAATGTCGACGGCGATGCCGCACGACCTGGTTAACGCGAAGCCGGTCATGGCTGCGATCCGCGAGTTCTTCGGATCTTCGCAGTTGTCGCAGTTCATGGATCAGACGAACCCGCTGTCGGAAATCACGCACAAGCGGCGTCTGTCGGCCCTTGGGCCGGGCGGTCTGTCGCGCGAACGCGCTGGATTCGAAGTCCGCGACGTTCACCCGACGCACTACGGACGTATCTGCCCGATTGAAACGCCGGAAGGTCCGAACATCGGACTGATCTCGTCGTTGAGCTGCTACGCCCGCATTAACGACTACGGCTTCATCGAGTCGCCGTATCGCCGCGTGAAGGGCGGTCGCATCATTGACTACGTTGCTGTAGTGAATGCCGGTGACAGCGACTACAAGGTTGGTGATCACGTCGAAAAGAGCGAAGTCCTGAAGATGAACGAGGACCTGAAGGGGCGCCGCAAGCGGCCCGTCGAATGGGAGCCGTTCTCCTTCTATCTGTCAGCGTGGGAAGAAGACCGGCACGTGATCGCGCAGGCGAACATCGAGCTGGACGACAAGGGCCGCATCGTTGCGGACCTGGTCAATGCTCGTAAGGCCGGCAACTTCGTGCTGATCAGCCGTGACGAGGTCGATTATGTCGACGTCAGCCCGAAGCAGCTGGTTTCGGTCGCTGCCTCGTTGGTGCCCTTCCTGGAGCACGACGACGCGAACCGCGCTCTTATGGGCGCGAATATGCAGCGTCAGTCTGTGCCTCTGTTGAAGGCGGAAGCGCCGATCGTCGGTACCGGAATGGAGGGTGTAACTGCCCGCGACTCCGGAGCCGTGGTGCTGGCTCGCCGCAGCGGCATCATCGATTCGGTCGACTCCGAGCGCATCATCGTTCGCGTGGAAGGTGAGCATCATCCGATGCAGCTCTCCCGCGAAGTTGGTAGCGACATCTATCAGCTCACGAAGTTCAAGCGGTCGAACCAGAACACCTGTATCAACCAGAAGCCGATCGTGAAAAAGGGCGACCGGGTTCTGAAGGGACAGGTAATCGGCGACGGTCCTTGCACCGAGATGGGCGAACTGGCGCTCGGACGCAACGTGCTGGTGGCCTTCATGCCATGGCGCGGTTACAACTTCGAAGACGCGATCCTCGTAAGCGAGAAGCTGGTGAAAGAGGACTACTACACCAGCGTCCACATCGAGGAGTTCGAGCTCGAAGCACGCGATACGAAGCTCGGTCCGGAAGAAGTCACGCGTGACATTCCGAACGTGAGCGAGTCGGCGCTGCGTGATCTCGACGAGAGCGGTGTGATCCGCATCGGCGCGAAAGTGAAGGCGGGCGACATCATGGTCGGCAAGGTTACGCCGAAGGGCGAAACCCAGCTGACTCCGGAAGAGAAGCTGTTGCGCGCGATCTTCGGCGAAAAGGCCGGCGACGTTCGCGATGCTTCGCTCACCACCCCTCCTGGAATCGAAGGCACGGTCGTCGATGTGAAGATCTTCTCCCGCAAGGGACAGGAGAAAGACGAACGCGCCAAGCAGATCGAAGGAACGCAGATCGCGAAGCTCGAAAAGAACCTTTCGGACGAAATCCGAATCCTGACGGACGAGCGCCTGAAGCGCCTCGAAGCCCTGCTCGGCGGAAAAGAAGTACTCGCCGACCTGCACGACGAGCGCACCAACAAGCGTTTGCTCACTAAGGGCGCGATTCTGGACCGCGAGGCCATCGAGCGCATCTCGACCCGCAACCTGAAGCGCATTCGGTACAACGACAAGGATCCTCGCGTAAACGAGCAGATCGACGAGATCGAAGAAATGACTTCGCGTCAGATCGATGTGCTCCGCAAGATCATGCGCGAGAAGATCGAAAAGTTGCAGAAGGGTGATGAACTGCCGCCGGGCGTGATCAAGCTGGTGAAGGTTTATATCGCCATGAAGCGCAAGCTGAGCGTCGGCGACAAGATGGCCGGACGCCACGGTAACAAGGGCGTGATTGCGCGCGTTCTGCCGGATGAAGACATGCCGTACATGGAAGACGGTACGCCGGTGGAAATCGTGCTCAACCCCCTGGGCGTTCCTTCCCGTATGAACGTGGGTCAGATTCTGGAAACCCACCTCGGATGGGCAGGCAAAGTGCTCGGTACCAAGATCGCTGAGCTGATCAAGAACAACGGCCGCGCGGAGCATCTGCGCCGCGAGCTGAAGAGCATGTTCAAAGACGTCGCGTTCGGAGATCACTTCGACGATCTCGACGAGGAAACGCTCGAGAAGGTCGCGAAGTCGATGACCAAGGGCGTTTACATCGGCTCGCCGGTGTTCGATGGTGCGCGCGAAGCGGAAATTAAGTCGATGCTGGACCAGGCAGGTCTGCCAACCTCCGGCAAAACGACGCTGTACGACGGCATGACTGGCGATAAGTTCGAACAGCCAGTCACAGTGGGCTACATCTACATGCTGAAGCTGTCGCACCTGGTCGACGACAAGATTCACGCACGCTCCATCGGTCCGTACTCGCTCATCACGCAGCAGCCGCTGGGTGGCAAGGCGCAGTTCGGCGGACAGCGCTTCGGAGAAATGGAAGTCTGGGCGCTCGAAGCTTACGGTGCCGCGTACATCCTGCAGGAACTGCTCACGGCAAAGTCCGACGACGTTTATGGCCGTACCAAGATTTACGAGGCCATCGTTAAGGGCGAAGCCGCGATCGAGCCGGGCGTACCGGAGTCGTTCAACGTACTGATTCGCGAATTGCAGTCGCTCTGCCTGGATATCGAGCTGATCAAGACGGCCG
>CAZBCQ010000388.1:0-2802 GCA_964490255.1 uncultured Terriglobales bacterium
GCGTGGGCTCGGCGTCATAGTTGTCGTGCCAGTTCCACCATTTGTAGGGCGGGGTCTGGGGATAGCCCTCTGGCGAGTCCTCCCAAGCCTCTTGACGGCCGAGTGGCGTGATATCGAGGTAGCTCCAGATGGTCCCCATCGCCTCGTCCCCGCGGTTGTTGATGAAGTATGTGCGGAACACCCGGTCGCCGTCACGGAAGAACACGTTGTGGCCATGCCATTCATCGACGCCAAAGTCCTTGTCGAAGCTGTCGGTGATGGTGTACCAGGGCATCTGCCAGCCCATCCGTGCCTTCACGCGTGCGACGTCCGCCTGGGGCGCGCGTGAGGCGTAAGCCAGGGTTGTCTCGCGAGCGTGCAGATGGGCCAGGTGGCCGACCTGATCGGCGCCCAGCGAGCAGCCGCGGCAGGCGTGCTCGGGCCAGCCGAACACACCCGGCTCGAAGAATGCGCGATAGACGATTAACTGCCTGCGCCCCTCGAACACGTCGAGCAGGCTAACCTTACCGCTGGGCCCCTCGAACTCGTACTTCTTTTCCACTGCCGTCCACGGCATCCGGCGACGCTCGGCAGCCAGCGCATCACGGGACCGGGTGAAAGCTTTCTCTTTTACGAGGAGTTGCTGCCGCGCAGCCTCCCACTCCTGCTGCGACACGATCGGGGGTGTCTTCATTGAAATGCTCCCTTTCGCCTGTTCCTTTTCTCTCTCTTTGCTCGTTGCCATATCATTTTTCTCCTTTTTGGTCTTATCTGGTTTCACCGGGGTGATAACCAGTCTCAGCAGTTGCCAACGGAATGCTCTTCTCAGGCTTTTCCAGGAAATGCTGAACTATTGGGATCACCCTTTCTGGTTCCGAAAATAGGACGAAGTGGCTGGCGGAGGGGATCACGGCCAGCTCGGCGTGGGGGATGAGCTTAACCGTCTCAACGGCGTGCTCAAGGCGGACAAGATCGTAATCTCCGAGAAGGATGAGAATCGGCGCGTTGATTGAAGCCAACTCTTCGTTCGAAAATCCTTCCCACTGAATGCTTCCAAGCTTGTCAAAAATTCTGGGCCAGTAGTTTGGATCAGGAGCCACTTTCTTGTAGTTTTCTTTCTGAAATTGGATGTTCCTGGAGTCAGCGGTAGGCGGTTGGTCAAAGTGCGTTGTCTGAGGGTTTAAGGCAATCTGAGGAGGGCCAAAAGTTGCTGCGTAGGTCACCACCCGACCGACGAGCTCGGGGTAGTGAATTGCGATCATGGCCGCTGCATTGCCGCCGTAGCTTTCGCCGAAGAAGTCGGCGTTTGAGATTCCAAGATAGTTCAACAAACCGACCACGTCTTTGGCATATTGCTCGATGGAAAGCGGACGTTCCGGAATATCCGCCGTGCGACCATGCCCTTGGAGATCGACCGTAATGACCGAATGGTTTTGAGAAAGTGCAGGAAACGATTTCAACCCGGCGTATCCAAAGGCAGGAGGGATATAAACG
The DNA here is from genome assembly GCA_964490255.1 of uncultured Terriglobales bacterium. Classification (GTDB taxonomy): domain Bacteria; phylum Acidobacteriota; class Terriglobia; order Terriglobales; family Acidobacteriaceae; genus JAJPJE01. Next base: position 1,474 of record CAZBCQ010000388.1, read on the forward strand.
AGCGGATCTCCGGTTCCCTCGATTTCGTAATACATCTACAGATCGTGGACAGGTGCGTATCCACGGGATTCCGTTGTCTTACCTGTAGGTGAGTTCATTAAGGTTTCTGCCATTTTGTTATTTTCCTGATGGAATCTATTGCACAGCGGAACTAGAGATTCCCATCCTTTCTCTTCTGAAACACTCTGAGATCAATCGTTCTGAAAACTGCTCTGCACTTACCGATGCACACCGTCAGAATTCCTCCGGCTCCGGCGACTATCAGTGCTGTGCTTTCGATGCATGCTGGACACATAAGCTTTTCTCCTCTACTTCAGTTTTGTCCAAACATCTGTCAAGACTCGGCGGCTTCCCGCTGCTACTCCGCGCAACATGAGTCCGTTTGATTTTGCTTCTTATACTCGTCGTGTCGGCGCCACCAGAGGCCGGTCTCATTGCGGCCTTTCGGTGCGCGGTCAAGCCACTGGTACATTCCCCAGAGACCGTCCAGTCCGCGCGCGTAGGTGGAATAGGTGTGATAAACGATGCCGTCTTCGAGCGCGAATGCGCTCATGCCCGGTCTTTCGCGAATGAACGTCGCAGCGTCCGTTCCGCACATAGCTGCGAACTTCGCAGGCCCATCGGGGGTTGCGCGCGAGATGTCAGCGCCTTCTCGTCCGGGTGCCCGCAATGGTGCTTCGCGCCGGTAGTTGTATTCGATGCCTTCTTTGCTTTGCTGCTCCTCGGTGAACCCAACGCTGAAATCGAAGTTGAAGTCGCCACCGAAGCAGGATGCCCAGGGGAAGGTCCAGCCCAGCCGCCGCTTGTACGCCTGCAACTTCGCTAGCGGCGCCCGTGACACCGCCATGAGCGTGACGTCATGGTTCGCCAGATGGATGGCAAATCCATTGAAGCCGTCCGCGATCATCGAGCAGGACGGACAGCCCGCCGTGTAGTCGGAACCAAACATGAAGTGATAGACGAGTAGCTGCGAGCGTCCGCGGAACAGGTCGGTCAACGATGCGCTCCCTTCATCGGTCTCGAATCGATATCCCTTATTGACCGGCACCCACGGCAGTTCCTGCCTCTGCCGTGCCAACTCGTCACTTCGTCGTGTGAGGTCCTTCTCCGCTTTGAGCAGTTCGATCCGAGCCTTCAGCCATTGTTCGCGTGTTCCGGTTTCGTGTGTGGTCATTATCTTTGTCTCCTTTCGTCACTTTCTCGATGTGATTTGGTGTTTCATTGCCATGCGCTATATTTACCGCGGAGCATCGGAGGGGTGGGAGTTACAAGTTTGGCGGGATTCGGATGGACTCTCTGATTACAGCCGCAGCTCGCGCACTCGCGGCG
>CAZBCQ010000389.1:0-2801 GCA_964490255.1 uncultured Terriglobales bacterium
CGGGCCGGAATTTCACGGCATGCCGGTCCAGGATTTCACGCCAAGGCGGTCCAGATTAAGGTAAATCTGAGCGCCGGTCTCTGACGCGGGCCACTGTGGATATCCTCGCCGCCTTTTGCGTGAAACAAGGCGTGCGGGATGTCCCAAGAGAGGCTGAGCGTTATGAAGATTGGCGAGGTATTGAGGCTGCAAGCCCAAGGGGTGAAGCAGCGAGCGATCGCTACGAGCGTCGGGTGCGCGCGATCGACGGTCCAGGAGTGTTTGAAGCGCGCGCAGGAGGCCGGGATCGGCTGGCCATTACCCGAGGGACTGGATGAGGGCGCGCTGCTGGGGCGGCTGTATCCGGCGAAGGTGTCGAGGACTCCACAAACACAGCGACCGGATCCGGACTTCGAGTGGGTGATGCAGGAGCTGTCGCGCAAACATGTGACGCGGCGGCAGCTGTGGAGGGAATACCGAGCTCAGTATCCCCAGGGGCTGCAATACACCGCGTTCTGCGTGAAGTTCCGCAAGTGGCGTAAGCGCCTCGGTGCGGAGGCGACGCTGACGTTGGTACATACCCCGGGGGAGCGGGTGTTTGTGGATTACAGCGGTGACCCGGCTCACTACGTGGATCGCATGACGGGTGAGTTGATTCCGGCACAGCTGTTCGTGGCGGTCTGGGGCTTCAGCCACAAGATCTATGCTGAGGCGACGGCGACACAGACTACCCGGGACTGGGTGATGGCGCACGTCAACGCGTTCGATGCCTTTGGTTGCGTGCCGCACGTGGTGACTCCGGATAACACCAAGGCCGCTGTCATCAAGGCGTGTTACTACGATCCGGACAAGAACCCGCAATATGCGGCTCTGGCGCAGCATTTTGGTCTGGCAATCATACCTGCACGTCCGAAAAAAGCCCGCGACAAGGCAAAGGTCGAGAATGGAGTGTTGATGTGTCAGAGAAGGATTTTGGGCGCATTACGGGATGCGGTGTTCTTCTCGCTGGCGGATCTTAACACAGCGATCCGCAAGATCGTCGATGAGATGAACAACGAGCGCTTCCAGAAGCGCGAGGGCACGCGTAATCAACTCTTCGAGCTCTATGACCGGCCCGCCGCCCGGGCTCTGCCGGCGAGACGCTACGAGTATGCCGATTGGTACGATGCTCTGGTGCATCCGGACTACCACATCCAGGTGGACAAAGGCTTCTACTCGGTGCACTACACGCTGATCGGCCGCGAGGTACGGGCTCGTGTGGCGGCGCGGATCGTGGAGATCTTCCAGAACGGTGAGTTGATCGCTGTGCATCAGCGGGTGGCCCGGCCCTGGAAACGCCGAACACTGCCGCAGCACCGCCCACCAGAACACCAGGCGTACCTGGAACTTGGGTACGACAAGCTCCTGGAGCGTGCGCGCGCCATTGGGCCGCACACCGCCGAGGTGCTGGGGAAACTCGCGTTGAGCAAGAAGCACCTGGACGAGGTGATCCGCGGTGCCTTGGGGATTTTGCGTCTGGCGCAGGATTTTTCCCCTCAGGCACTCGAGCGCGCCTGCGAGACCGCGCGGAAGTTCGGCGTCTTCAACTATCGCGCGATACGCGATCTGCTGGAACAGGCCTGGAATAGAGGCTCCGCAAAGCCCTGCGTCTCCGCTACCGCGGAACTGATGCACGAGAACGTACGCGGGGCAGCCTACTACAGCGGCGGAACCAAACACTGATAGGTTAGAAACCATGATTATCGAAACACTCATCGAACAACTGCGCGCTCTGCGCCTGCTCGGTATGGCCGACTCGCTCGAGCGACAGCTCAAGACCGAGAATCACGAGGAATTGCGCTTCGAGGAACGGCTGCACCTGATGCTGCAGAACGAGCGCATCGAACGCGACAATCAAAGCTACGGGAAACGACGCCGTTGGGCGAAGATCCCGATCCCGGAAGCACGGCTGGAAGATATTGATCACAGCCTTCCGCGTGACTTCGACCGCATGACCCTGAAGAGCCTATATGAACTGGGTTGGATCAAGAAACGCCTCAACGTTCTGTTTATTGGACCAACAGGAGTTGGTAAGAGTTTTATTGCCTCGGCGTTGGCCGATGCAGCGTGCCGCGCAGACTACAGCGTACGCTGCTTCAGGATGTGCAAGCTCGCCGAGCAGCTCGCCCGCGCACACGCGTTGCAACGTCGCTCAGGCTTCCTGCGCGACATGGCTAAAGCGGACGTCCTGCTGATCGATGACCTCACGATCGGAAGCCTTACCGAGCAGGTCAAGCGTGATCTGCTGGAGATCCTGGATGATCGCTACGATCGTAAGTCAACGATCGTCACAACCCAACTCGGGCTGGAGTCATGGCACGCCGCCTTCGGCGATCCCACCCTTGCCGACGCCCTGATGGACCGTCTCGTGCACAATGCGTTCAAGCTTCAAGCCAAAGCTGAATCCGAGTCCGTGCGCAAGCTCAAGGGCCTCAGCGGCTCGCTCAAAACGAGCTAGAAGCCGGCTGAGCCGGCCTCCTCACGGCCGACCCGGCTCTCGGGTCGGCCTTCTTACCTGGCGCTACGGCCTTCCTATCGAGCCCCCCGCGGTCTCCAGCTCCCAGCATCTGCAGTACCGGCGATCACTCCAACAGCTCCAACACACCCCCGAGACGGGGCTCCCCCCGATCGCCTCGTCTCGAAACCCTTATGCGCGCCACATCCGGCGTGGACTTCTGCCTTCGGCAGACTGCGCTTCGCCTTCGGCGCTGAAAGGGGCGGACTTGATAAACATCAGGATCGAGAGTTGAAGAGGGATGCAGTCCTTCGTCCATCTTCGCCCC
>CAZBCQ010000390.1:0-2762 GCA_964490255.1 uncultured Terriglobales bacterium
TTCTTCAGGACCTCGCGGCATGCTTTCGCCAGCGCGCGCATGTGATCTTCATGCGATTGCGTCGCATGTTCCGGATCTTCACGCTTCCGATGCAGCGGATATTCGGCGATCGCCGAATCCAGCAGCCCGCGCTCGCTGTCCACCAGCGAAACCCGCACGCTCAGGGTCCCGAAATCGACACCGGCAACAATTGCCATCAGCAGGCTCCGTTTTCGGAGCCGTGGTAGTACATCTCCCAGCCCAGGTACCGCGTTGCCGCCTCATTCACAGCCGCGCCCACCGACGACAGATTCGCGGCCACGTGATGCTCAAATCCGTTCTCGCAGATGTAGTGCAATAGCCGCTGCATCTGCGGAATCTCCACCACGCCCGCGCCGCCAAACGTATTCAGCGGATCATCGGTGAACGCGCCTTCTCCCACGTATCCGCGAATCCGCCCGCCGTTGTCGTCAGTAGAAAAACGCGCATACGTCATCTTGCTGGGCTTCACCAATCCAACGCAGGTTCCGTACGTGTTTTCGATCCCAACCGTGCCGGCAATGATCGCCTGATAGTCCATTTTTACTTCGCGGAAGAAATGCTTCGGCAGATTCGAGCAGTGGAAGCAAACCGCCTTATTCGGATCCGAGCCATAATTGTTGTTCCAATCGAGCAGCGCCGAAGGCGTGCCCGATGCCAGCCGCAACGCATGCATTCCCAGAACGCCGCATATATCGACTTCGCACGCGCTCGAGAGCAATTCGTTGCTCATCATGCTCATCACGGTGCACGGTACGACGCCGAGATTCTCTTCTAGTGATGTCCAGCACTGTACTGCGCTGATCGCAACTTCCGTCGACGCCATCCATTGATCGATGACTGCGCCCAGTTTCGCCATGTTTAGCAGCGCGGGCTGCGGAACGTTACTTGAGTCCGCATATTGCTTAATTGCCGCCAGCTTCGCCTGCGCGCTCTCGTCGTAGTCTTTCATCCGCGCAATGCGGCCCAGCACTTCGGAAAGGTCCAGCGTCTCGATCGAAATGCCATTCGACTCCAGAATCTTCTCGCTATAGCGGACGGTGTTGAACGCCGCCGGACGCGCGCCAATCGCGCCCACGCGCAGGTTGCGGAAGCCCTTCACCACTCGACACACAGCCGAGAACCACTCCAGGTCGTGCGCAAACTCCGGTGAGTCAGGCGCCTCCGTGTGCAATGTCGTGATCGAGTATGGAATGCCGTACTGCTTCAGGTTGTTACACGCCGACATCTTGCCGCAGAAGCTGTCGCGCCGTGCGGCAATCGACATCTTCGCAGGTTCATCCGGCGTCGCCTGGACCAGCACCGGCACCCGCAGATCTGCCAAGCGCAGAGCATCGGCAATGGCTCGCTCATCGCCGAAATTCGGCAGCGTTACGATCACTCCGTCAATTCGTTCGCGATTCTTCTTGAACAGCTCGGCACACCGTCGCGATTCCTCGCGGGTTTCCACGGCGCCGTACTTGCTCTCTTCCGGGCTCAGAGCAATCACGTCGAATCCTGCGCTCTCCAGAACCCGCAGCATCTCTTCTCGTCCGCTCTTCGCCAGGTGATCCGGAAAGAATCCGCGGTTCGCTACAATTACGCCCATCGTCATCTTTTGTTTTGCCATATGAATTCAGATCGCCTCGTCGATCACTGCTCTGCCCATTATTTCGACTGCCCGTAATAAGCTTTTTTGCCATGCTTCCGCAGGTAATGCCGGTCATGTAAATCCCGTCCAATCGCGACCGAATCACCATTGATCTGTAATGTCAGATATGCAGTCTGCGCAATCTCTTCCATGATCACCGCATTGTGCGCCGCATCTTTCGCGCCCTTTCCCCACGTGAATGGACCATGGTTCGCTACCAGAACTCCCGGGACTGCCGAGCAATTCACCTGACGGAAGGCGCGCACAATCGCGGTCCCGGTGTTGGCCTCGTACTCGCCTTCGATCTCGTCGCTGTCGAGCACCTCGGTCACGGGCACGGACCCATGAAAGTAATCAGCGTGCGTTGTCCCAAAGCATGGGATCGCCTTGCGCGCTTGCGCCCATGCCGTTGCATATCGTGAGTGCGTGTGCGTCACGCCACCGATGTCGGAGAAAGCTTTATATAAGGTCAGGTGTGTGGGCAGATCGGAAGACGGACGCAGACTGCCCTCGACTATCTTGCCCTCAAGATCCGTCACCACCAGATCGGCCGCGGTCATCGTCTCGTAGGGCACGCCACTCGGTTTGATCACCACCAGGCCTTCGCTGCGATCAATCCCGCTGGCATTCCCAAACGTGTAAAGCACTAATCCGCGGCGGACCAGTTCCAGATTAGCTTCCAAAACTTCGTCACGGAGTGACTGCAACCGCATAGCGGCTCCCGGTTTTCGGTAATCGTTTACTCAGCCGAAAATAGACGGCTAGGCCGGTCCTTGTCAATTCAGCTACACACCTGACATTCAAGGAACCAGTGAACGACTGTTCCCATGCGCAATCACCGGCGTCCGCCCGCATCTTCCCAGTCATACGCGTCACAGTCCTCGGTGATTTGCGGCAACGACTTCCCTTCAGCTTCCACCTACGATGGTGCACGGTTGAGCAGACCTTCGCGGTCGCGCCACGACACTTCTTCGGGAGGGGTGCCGCATGTTCGAACAGGAAATAGAACTGGAACGAGGTAAAGGTGGCTGGGGGCCGATGCTCCTGGTCGTGGTTCTCATCGGCTGCATCGTTGGTGGAATCGGCTATTACGTCTACCAGATGAAGAAGGGCC
>CAZBCQ010000391.1:0-2745 GCA_964490255.1 uncultured Terriglobales bacterium
AGGCGAGGAAACTCTATTGCTGGCGCATTTGCATGGCTATAGCGTTGTCTCGCTTGGCTCGACATGACAGCCAGAAGACCGGCAGCCGGTCAGGTGTCAGCGGAATCTTCGGTTTTCAATTCTCTGTCTCGCGGTCTCTCACACCGATTAGGTAGAGGATCCCATCCAGCCCCAGCGTTGAGATCGCGTGCTTCGCTGTCTGCCTCACAACCGGCTTGGCGTGAAACGCGATTCCTAATCCGGCAATGTTCAACATCGGCAGATCGTTGGCACCGTCACCGACTGCTATAACCTGATCAAGGCTGAGACCTTCTTTCGTGGCGATCTCCTGCAGTAATTCTGCCTTGCGTGCACCGTCTACGATCTGATCGCCGACAGTCCCGGTGACGATTCCATCGGCAACTTCCAAGTCGTTGGCATGCAGGTAGTCGATGCCAAGTTTCTCTTGGAGTCGTCGTCCCACGAAATTGAACCCGCCAGACAGGATCGCAGTCTTGTAGCCCAGGCTTTTCAAGGTGGTGATCAGCCGCTCGGCGCCATCGGTGAGCGGTACCGCATCAATTACCTCGCGCACGCGCGATTCTGGCAATCCCCGCAACAGCGATACGCGTTTCGCGAAGCTCTGCTTGAAATCCAGCTCGCCGCGCATCGCGGATTCGGTAATCGCTGTGACCTGGTCTCCAACACCGGCCAGTTTCGCCAGTTCGTCGATCACCTCTGCCTGGATCAGCGTGGAATCCATATCAAACGCCACGAGCCGCCGGTTGCGGGTGTGAATGCTCTCGCGTTGGAACGCGACGTCGATGGGAAGCTCGTGTGTCAGCTCCATCAGATCCGCTCGCATTTTGTCAGGCGATGCCGCGGCGCCGCTGACACTCAATTGAATGCACGCTCGCGTATTCGAGCTTGATTGCGAAAGGGACTTGCGCCCCGAGAGGCGCTCAATGCGATCGATGTTGAACCCATGCCGTGCGATGATCGCGCTGGTCCGCGAGAGTTGCTGGGCGGTGATCATCCGGCCAAGTAGAGTGATGAGGAACCGATCTTTGCTTTGCTTGCTGACCCACTCCGCGAAAGCACCGTGCGTGATGAGCTGAAACCGGATCGTGAGATCGAGATCATGCGCCCGCAGCAACAGATCTTTCTTGAGCGGTGAAATTTCCGTTCCTGAGGGCAGTTCCACCAGCATGCCCAGCGCGAGCGTGTCATGGATTACGGCCTGCCCGATGTCGAGAATGCGCACGTTGTAGCTGGACAGAATGCTGGTGAGGGAACTGGTGAGGCCGGGCTTGTCCTGGCCAGATATGTTGATCAGGTAGATCTTGGTCATTCGACGTTCGGAGTTACTGTTACTAGAGTAGCAGCTGGAACTTCTGAATCCACAGGGGAGGGAAGGAGAGCGGCCGGCCGCTCTCCGCTAGCTTCAACGCGTCAACACTTTCGCCGATTCCATGGCGTAGTCGAGCACTCGTCCCGGCAACACGCCCAGGTAGATTGTCGCGAGCAGGCATGCAGCCAGCGAAACACCCAGCCCGAGCGGCATACGCAGCACCGGCACATCGCGCTGCGGTTCGCGCATGTACATGTAGACGATTACGCGTAAGTAGTAGTAAGCGGCAATCGCGCTGTTGATGACCGCGATGATCACCAGTCCGGTGAGGTGCGACTGCATTGCTGCTTGGAACACGTAGAACTTCGCGAGGAAGCCGCCGGTCACGGGAATGCCGATCAACGACAGCATGAAAATCGTGAGCACGGCGGCCAGGCCGGGAGCGCGACGGCCGAGCCCGGCGTAGTCGTCCAGGGTGACATACTTCTCGCCGACATTCGCGAGGTGACTGGCCACGGCGAATGCGCCGACGTTCATCGCGGCATATGCTGCCGCGTAGAAAATCACGGCAGAGATCCCGATGTCTTTGGCCGCTGCGACCGCAACGAGAATGTATCCGGCCTGTGCAATCGACGAATAGGCAAGCAGGCGCTTGACATTGTTCTGCACCAAGGCGCCGATGTTGCCGATCGTCATTGAGAGCACGGCGGACGCCCAGATCAGCCAGAACCATCCCGGAGCTTCAGTCGCGAACAGTACGCGCAGCAATACAGCGAACGCGGCGGCTTTCGGTCCAGTCGACATAAACGCCACTACCGGAGCAGGCGCGCCCTCGTAGACGTCCGGTGTCCAGATATGGAAGGGAGCGGACGCTACTTTGAATCCGAGTCCGACAAACATCAACGCCACGCCGATATACGCCAGCGGAGTTGCTCCCTGCCGGAGCGTCGCAGCGATTGGATAAATGCTGGTCGAACCTGTGGCGCCGAACATCAGCGCCACGCCGTAGAGAAAGAAGGCCGTCGCAAACGATCCGAGCAGGAAATACTTGATCGACGACTCAATGCTGATGGGCGCGTTGCGCCGGAATCCCGCGAGGATGTAGGTGCCGATCGAAGAGATTTCGAGCGCGATGAAGATGAGCACCAGTTCCACTGCCGACGACATCAGCATCATGCCGACCGAGCTCAGCAGGATCAAGCCGTAATATTCGCCGTAGCGAATCTGCTGCACGTTCAGATACTCGAAGGAAGCTAGGATGACGACCGCGGCAATCAACCCGATCAGCACGTGAAAGAAAATGCTGAACGCGTCCACGCGGATCATGTCGAAGAAAGCCATGCCCGTGTACTGCGTCTGGTAAAGGCTCGCCAGGATCGCAAGCACCGTTCCAACCAGCGCAATCATGCCGAGGC
>CAZBCQ010000392.1:0-2738 GCA_964490255.1 uncultured Terriglobales bacterium
TCGACGGGCTCCATTCCGAGTTGATTGGAGACGTGCATGGCGCCGGTCTTGTGGGCGGTGATTTCGTCGTTAACGGTGTCGGCGCCGATGAGTTCGCCAATCAGTTCGCGTCCGGAGCCGGTTGTGCCCACGCCGAGGATGTCGAGGCGATCGCCGAGTTCAGCTTCAATTTCGGCGAGACCGCGTTGCACGACTTCAACGGGACGTCCCTGCGTGCGGAGATAGATCTCGTGCAGAAGATTGCCTGCGGTGTCGACAACGACCAGATTGGTGGAGACCGAACCGATGTCGATGCCGAGATACGCGGGGATCCGGCTGTCATCCGTCGGGAGCGAGACGTCTTTGACGCGATCACGCAGCAGGCTTACGTGCTCCATGCTGAGCGGATCGCTGAATGCGAATGATTGTTTTCCGGTGTGCTGCTTGAGCTGGTGGATGCGCTTAAAAGAGCGCTTGCGCGTTTCGGCGGATTCGAACATAGCCGCGCCCAGGGCGCCGAGCCATGCGTGGAACTCGGGGACGAAGAGTTCGTCGTCGTTCAGCTTGAATGCCTGCTGCATGGCGATGCGAACGGCTTGATTCTGTGCGACGCCACCGATGAAGGCGACAGGCGGAATCACATGGCGGCCTTTGACGATTGAGGATTTGAAATTGCGGGCGACCGCGTCGCAGAGACCACGAAGGATCTGATCCGTGGAATAGCCCTTCTGCTGGGCGTGAATCATGTCGGACTTGGCGAAGACGGAGCAGCGACCGGCGATGCGCGCGCCGCAACTGGCTGCGCAGGCGGCGGGACCGACTTGCTCTACGGAATAACAGAGACGGGTCGCCTGCTGATCGATGAAGGAACCGGTGCCGGCGGCACAGTCGCCGCTGGTGGAGTAGTCGACGATGCCTAGATATTTGGAGTGGCTGGCGGTCTCTTCGAGGTGGATATATTTGGACGACTCACCGCCCATTTCGAAGACGGTGCGCACACCGGGATAGAAGACGCGCATGCCCTTGGCAACGGCGCGGAATTCGTTTTCGAAATAGATGCCGAGGATCTTGGCGATGAGTTGGCTGCCTGATCCGGTGACGCGAATGCCTTCAACGTTTTCTTCGGGAACCTTCTCGTAGAACTCACGGAGGAGGTCGAAGGTGGATTGAATGGGGCTGCCATGAATACGACGATAGCGGGAAAGGACAAGGGGCCGGCCTGCCATGTCGCTGCCGGAAGGGAACTGCGCGGCAAAGAAGGTATCGTTGTGCGACGTAAGTGCGGACAGCAGCTCGTGGTCGCCGGCGTTTCCCATGGCGGCCAGTTTGAGGCTGACCGCGCCGATGTCCAAACCGATATTTATGCTCATGCGCGTTCCTTACGCTTGTACGGGTTATTTGCCGTAGGGGTCTGTGACCAAGCGCACGAGCGGATGTGAGGTGCCGGAAATGGCACATTGTTAAAGTGCGATAAACAAAGGGGAAATGCTGGTCTGTGTCAGTGAATGGCAGCGCAAAGCATTAGGCCGAATTGGACTCAGGCTGAAGAATTTTTTGCGATGCCGCGGAGAGGGCGTCCTGTAATGCGAGTAGATGGCGTTCTTCGGTGAGATAGCTGATGACCATCATGCGCAGGACGCTGCGACCGGCGGCTACGGTGGTGGAGATCCAACGCTGACCATCGCGCGTGACTTCCTCGACCATGCGCGCGTGAGCGGCGGCGAGTTCGGGCTCGGAGAGATTGGAATCCTTAAGACGGAAGTTGATGATGGTGAGCTGGGGATCGAGGGCGAGTTCGAATTGGTCGGACTGGCGGATCCAGTCGGCGAACTTGTTTGCGAGTTGGAGTTGGCGATCGATGAGTTCTTCGTAGGCACGGCGACCGTGGATTTTGAGAGTGAGCCACAGCTTCAGGGAATTCATGCGACGGGACCACTGCGCGCTGACTTTGAAGTTGTCGATCATGGTGGCGCCGGCAATTTTGGGCATGTAGGGCGTCGAGACGCCGAATGTGTCCTGCAGGCTGGCGGCGTGACGCGTGAGAACGATGCCGGCAGCAAAGGGCATGGCGAGCCACTTGTGTGGATCGATGGTTATGGAGTCGGAAAGCTCGATGCCACGGACCAGATCGCGATGCTGATCGGAAACGATGGCGGCGGCGCCATACGCTCCGTCAACATGGAACCAGAGTTGATTGCGGCGAGCGATGTCCGCGACAGCGACAAGATGGTCGATAGCGCCGGAGTTGGTGGTCCCGGCCGTACCGATGATGCAGAAAGGCTTGAGGCCTTTCGCGAGATCTTCTTGAATTTCAGAGTCAAGAGCGGCGGGATCGAGCTGCATGCGGGTGTTCACCGGGATGCGGCGAAGAGCGCGGCGTCCGAGTCCGAGCAGTCCCACGGATTTGTCAAGCGAATGATGGCTTTCCGCGGAGGCGTAGAGAACGGGCTGGGCTCCGATGGAGGCCACACCCTCCTCGACTGAGTTTGGAAAATGGGTGGCGAGTGCCATCGCCAGCGCGGAGAAGTTAGCTTCGTTGCCGCCGCTGGTGAAAGTGCCGTCAAAGCCGGAGTTCCAGCCGACACGTTCGCCGATCCAGCGAACTGTCTCGGCTTCAATCTTGGAAGCGAGTTGCGAACGCGCAAGACTGGCAAGCTGCGGATTAAGCGCGGCGACGAGGGCTTCCGCGAGGACCGCGACGTAGGTCGGCGTGGGATTCATCAGTCCGAAATAGTTAGCGGAAGGGACGTGGAAACCCT
>CAZBCQ010000393.1:0-2721 GCA_964490255.1 uncultured Terriglobales bacterium
CTTCGTGCATTGCGGGCGAAACGTGATGCCGGCGTTTGGCGCGATGCTCTGACGCTCGTCGAAGACATTGCACGCAGCGGCGAGAACCTGATGCCGGCGATCGTGAATGCCGTCGAAAATTACGCCACGGTCGGCGAAATTTCCGATGCGATGCGCAAGGTTTTCGGAGAGTACAAGGAAGCCGTGGTGATTTAGGAAGTTTGGGTGCCTTTGGGTGCCCCATCTCTGCCTTCTTTTGGCAGAGGTGGGAATCACCTCAGTATCAATCTCATGTGACAAGTACGCCACGGCTGGCGAAATTTCAGACGCCATGCGCAACTTTCTCGGTGAATACAAAGAAGCTGTTGTGATCTACGAAGTTTGGGTGCCCCATCTCTGCCATCTTTTGGCAGAGGTGGGAATCATCTCAGTATCAATCTCATGATAGGCCGTGTGGCCGCTGGCCTTGCTACTTCCTCAAACCCGGCGCTCTGAAACGCCGATACTAATCCTGTCCAGACGAACGGGTCCGGCAATCGCTTGCTCGGTTCCGTAGGATAGCCCTCGATTATTTTCGCTCCCCGGCTTTTTCCGTATTTTGCAGCCGCCTTCAGCAAAGCCACGGAAACTCCGCGATTTCGATATGGCTTAGCGACAAAGAGGCACACCACTGACCATACCGGCTGCTCGTCGATACGCTTCAGCGTGCGGTGCTGCTCGAGTCGAATGAACTCCTCTCGCGGCGCAACGGAGCACCAGCCGACTGGCTCGTTTCCAATGTAGGCGAGGATCCCGGGAACGTGGTTCTTGTCTACGAGTTTCTTGAGCGAAGTCTTATTGGACTCGCCCTTACCAGCATCGAAATCCGCACGTGAAACGCGCCACGACATACACCAGCAGCCACCGCAAGCACCGCGCGATCCGAACAACGAAACTAGGTCAGGCCATTCGGCGGCTGTGACTGGCTTACATTTCAGATCTTTGGGATTGATGCGTATCATCTCGCAAATACGAAACGAGGAATTGTAAATCGCGGAACAAGGGAGGCGCTGAATAACCTCAGTTCTGCGCCTGCAGATCGCAGGCTTCGCGGCATTCGAGGCAATAGTACTGGCCGTCCTGGCATAGTCGCACCTGGTGCGCGCCCATGCACAGCCCGCAATAACGCTCGCACTCGCACTTTTCTTCGGGTAACTCGCAAACGTTGCAGATGAAACGTTCTGCCATGATCGCGGAGTGTAGCGCCACACGCGATCCTGCGCCAGTTACCTCCGTGCTTAGGCAGAGAGATCGCGAACTCGCGAGCAACTCGATCATAGCGAGCGCCCTGCAGCAGCACCCGAAGCCCAGGCCCACTGAAAATTGAAGCCGCCAAGGTGGCCGGTTACGTCGACCACTTCGCCGACAAAGAACAGGCCGGGGACTTTGCGGCTTTCCATTGTCTTGGCGGATAGCTCATTCGTGTCGACTCCGCCTGCGGTGACCTCGGCCTTTTCGAATCCTTCGGTTCCTGCCGGAGTGATCGTCCATTCGTGTAGTTGCTCCTCGAAGGCGTCGAGACCTGGATTGGTATACGACTCCGGCGGATTCAGTTCGATCCATCGTGCGGCGAGGCGATTGGGAAGAACGCGCTCGAGTGATTTGCGGACCGTCGTCAGGTCGCGTGTTTTGGAGTCGCGAATCGCAGGCGTGATTTTCTGTTCGGGAGCGAGATCGATGCGAACGGGCGCGCCAGATTTCCAATAGGAAGAAATCTGCAAAATGGCAGGGCCGCTCAGGCCACGATGGGTAATCAGCATCTTCTCGCGGAATTGCGCGTGATCGGCTGACGCAATGACTTCGGCGGAAACTCCAGCCAGGTCGCAGAGGCCCTTGCGATCGGACGCGCTGAAGACGAACGGCACGAGCGCGGGACGCGGATCTTGAATTTTCAATGCGAATTGGCAAGCGAGATCGTACCCGAAACTGGTAGCGCCCATTTTCGGTATCGATAAGCCGCCGGTGGCTACAACAACAGCAGGCGCGCGAAATTCGTTTTCTTCGGCGCGAACGACAAATTCGGTCGTGCGGAGAACTTCTCGAATGCGCTGCTTCAGAAAAATCTGTACACCACCGGCGTGGCACTCAGCCAGCAGCATGTCCAGAATTTCGCGCGAAGAACCATCGCAGAAGAGCTGGCCCAGCGTTTTCTCGTGATATGGGATGCGATGTTTCTCAACCAACGCGATGAAGTCCGCAGGCGTGTAACGCGCCAACGCCGATTTCGCAAAATGCGGATTCGCCGAGATGAAGTTTTCGGGCTCGCAATGAATATTGGTGAAGTTACAGCGACCCCCGCCCGAGATAAGGATCTTCTTGCCCGCACGCTCGCCGTGTTCAAGCACCGCCACGCGGCGTCCGCGTTTCCCCGCTTCCATGGCGCACATCAGTCCAGCGGCGCCACCGCCGAGAACGATCGCGTCGAAGTGATGGGTGGGCACAGGTCAGTATGCCATGCGCCCGAGATAGCAGTTGCCAGTTGCTGGTTGTCGGTTGTCAGACGGGAGTAAGCGCTATCAGTTCCAGACACCGGACGGGGCTGCGCAAGACAGTTGTCAAGCCCCTCATCTCCACAAAGTCCGCCCAAGCTCCTCAATCCAAGCCAGATATAAACCTCGCGAATGTGTCCGGTAGGTCCCACCCATTTCGCTAAACTGAATAGGGAAGTGCGCGTTAACTGTCATTGAAGTGCGTTTAGTTTTT
>CAZBCQ010000394.1:0-2697 GCA_964490255.1 uncultured Terriglobales bacterium
GACTGACGTGACTACTTAGTAATAGCAACTTTCAGACATGCTGATCCCATCCCACAAGAATTAACGCGGGCATCGGCCCGCTCCCAGGTTCGTGGGGAATATGAAAACCGGTATAAACGCTGTTCTGGATCCTTCCCGTCGAAGCGGTGACGCAACTGAGTTCGAAAAAGCTTTGCGCCGCAGGATCGTCGGCCAGGATGCCGCGATTGAGAAAGTAACTGAGATTTATCAGATGTTCCTGGCGGGATTGAATCCGCCAAACCGTCCGGTCGGCAACCTGATCTTTTTGGGCCCGACCGGTTCGGGCAAAACTCGCGTCGTGGAGGCCGTCGCCGAAGCGCTTTTTGGCGATGCCCGCGCCTGCATCAAGATTGACTGCGCAGAGTTTCAACACTCGCACGAAATCGCTAAGCTGATTGGTTCGCCTCCCGGCTATCTCGGCCATCGTGAAACTCATCCTCTGCTAACGCAGGAGGCGCTCAATCAGTGGCACACCGAGAAGTTGAAGCTCTCGATCGTCCTTTTTGACGAAATCGAGAAAGCCTCTGACGCCCTGTGGCAGCTGCTGCTTGGCATCCTCGACAAAGCGAGTCTCACGCTGGGCGACAATCGCCGCGTGGATCTGTCGCAGTGCCTGATCGTGATGACGTCGAACCTGGGCGCGGCAGAAATGTCGGAACTGGTGGACGGCGGCATGGGCTTCGGTCCCAAGGCCGTATTTGCCGACAACCGACTCGACGACAAAATGTCCCGCACGGCACAGGAAGCGGCGCGGCGGAAGTTCTCGCCCGAGTTCATGAACCGCATCGACAAGGTCGTCGTGTTCAAGACCCTGCGTCCGGAACATCTGCAGCAGATCCTCGAGATCGAACTTGGCATGGTGCAACAGCGCATTCTGCAGGCGACCGGAAATAACCAGTTCGTCTTCAGCTGCACTACCAACGTCAAGGAATACCTGTTGCAGGAAGGTACCGATGCCAAGTACGGCGCCCGCCACCTGAAGCGCGCTATCGAGCGGCACATCGTCTTCCCGCTCGCAAACCTGGTCGCCACGGGACAGGTCAAGCTGGGTGACTTCGTGCGCATCGATATGACGTCACCGGGCGAGTTGAAATTCGTGAAAGAAGCGGAGGGCGCCCTGGTGCCCGTCTTACTGGAGAAGTACGGGCCGGAATTCTCTGCTCCCCCTCCCGCCAAAGCGGCTCGCAGCGCGGTTGGACGCCGCGAGTTGGGCGCGAACTCGAACGACCATAAGTGATTCAGATTTGAAGCGGGTTGGCTGTCCAACCCGCTTTGTTTCTTCGTAGTTCGTTTCTGCTCTACAATCTCCTCGACCCCGGGCGGCAGCATCCAATCTCTCAGACAGAGTTGTTAGGCCATCTAGCTGCTGGACTGAACTGCAATGAAAGCTTCGCTCGTGCGACGTTCCGCCGCTGCCGCTCTGGCAGTGCTGACTCTTCTCTCACAATCATTCGCTGTTGCCGTCGTACCCTTGCCACAACCAACCGGCTGGGACATGTTTTCTCCCGAACAGGACATCCAGGTCGGAAAGCAGACTGCGGCCCAAGTGCGGAAGCAGATGCCGATTCTTCCCGACTCGAATCCAGTGAGCCAGTACGTGCGCCAACTTGGACAAAAGCTGGTGTCCACCATGCCTCAGCCCACGTGGCCCTACGAGTTTCACGTGGTGCAGCAGAAGGACATCAACGCGTTCGCTCTTCCCGGAGGCCCGGTCTTTATCAACCTGGGCAGCATTCAGGCTGCACAGAACGAAGCTCAGTTGGCCGGAGTGATGGCACACGAGATGTCCCACGTATACGAGCGCCACTCGACCAAGCAGGCATCGAAGCAGGCGGCTGCGCAGGTTCCGCTAGGTGTCCTCGGCGCATTGCTCGGCGGCGGCATTGCCGGGACTGCTGCGCGTCTCGGACTGGAATTCGGCGCAGGGTCCATCTTCCTGAAGTACTCCCGCGATATGGAGTCGCAGGCCGATGCTGTGGGTGCGCGCATCATGTACAACGCGGGATACGATCCGATTCAACTGGCCAACTTCTTCCAGAACCTGGAGAAACAAGGAGGCGCCCAGAGCGCGCAATTCTTCAGCGACCACCCCAATCCAGGTAATCGCGAGGCGGCAATCCGGAAAGAGATCTCGGATTTTCCGCCCAAGAACTTCATCGAGAACAGCCCGGCCTTTACGACGGCGCATGAGCAGGCGATGAACATGAAGGCGTACTCGGCGCAGCAGATTCAGCAGCACGCGTATGGCGCGCAGTCTGGCGGAGCCGAGGGAATCAGTGGCGCGGTGCCTGCAACCAGCAGCGCGTTCCAGACCCTGAATCATGGTGCTTTTGACATCTCCTACCCCGAGGACTGGCACGTCTATGGCGATCAGAATTCGGCGGTGACGATCGCGCCGGAAGGCGGCGTGAGCCAGAACGCGGTCGCCTACGGCGCAATTATCAATGGCGTTGACCCTCAGAACGCTGGCGATCTGAACGATGCCGTGCAGCAGTTGGTTTCTTCCATGCAGCAATCTAATCCGGGACTCAAGACGATCAGCAGCAACGACATCACTGTGAACGGCGTGCACGGCAAGTCTGTAGATCTGACCGGCAATTCGCCGATCCAGGGCCAGCGCGAACACGACTGGCTCATCGCCCTGCCCCGGCGCGACGGCAGTCTGCTCTATGCGGT
>CAZBCQ010000395.1:0-2671 GCA_964490255.1 uncultured Terriglobales bacterium
ACGATCTCGGGATCAAAGAGCAGCTCAAGCGCTTTGGTGTCGAGCGCGAGATTCGCCTTGATCTCCTTATCGTCGAGTTCCTGGATGGCTGCCCGGTCTTCGGCGGCTGTGGACGTATCACGACTCGTTTTCGGAGACGGGCGGCGGTGCGAAGTCTGTGCCGGGCTTACATATGGAAACGCCAGGACGATGCATAGCAGAAGCAGGGAAGCATTGCGCATTGACGGTCTCCATCTCATCTATCGAGTGGGATGCTTAGCTGCGGAACGAGAAGCGCTCGATCAGGGCGCAGAAGCACTTCCGCGAGTGAGCGTTGCCACCGATCCCGCTTCAGGAGTCTTCGGCAGCACGTTGTTCGCGATCCCCTGGTAGAGAGCATTGGCGATGCGGTCGCGATAATCGCTGGTGCGCAATTGCTGCTCATCGGACTCGCTGCTGATGAAGGATATCTCGGCTAGAACCGCCGGCATTTGCATGTCTCGAAGGACGACAAATGGGGCAGTACGCACTCCGCGATCCCGTACCGCGACTTGGGTGCTGCTCAGGTTGTGGATCAGCGAGTGCTGTACGGCTGCGGCAAAGCGGCGCGCACGATCAGACGAATCGGTTCCACGCGCGCCTGTGCCCCCAGCGTTTTCCATCACTTCGGAAGAAGACTTAAAGTAGTAGGTTTCTACCCCATTGACTGTAGGTAAGAGGCTGGCGTTGGCGTGAATCGAAATGAAGAAATCGGCGTCGGCTTTTCTGGCGAGTGCGCTCCGGTTTTCCAACGAGACGTAATGGTCGTCCTTGCGCGTATACAGAACGTGGGCTCCCAGGTTCTGCTCGAGGAGTTTGCCAAGCCTGCGGGCGATGTCTAGTGTGAGCTGTTTTTCCTGCAGGCCATTGTGGCCGATCGTGCCGGTATCGTTGCCACCGTGACCAGGATCGATCACGACGGTCAACATGTGGGGCGTCAGCATAGCCGGCGTGTCGGGAGTCGTGACTTGGGCGCTGGGCGCTGCGGCATCAGATTTCGCGGTATCGAACTCAATCACCAACCCGTCCGGATTCGTGGTCTCGGTAGCGGTGTACTCGAGCGGGCGAGCCATATCGAACACGATCCGAGTGACGCCAGTGGGAGAGCGCCCGATGCGAACTCGCTGCAACATGCTGTCGTTGATCGCGAACACGCGATCGCGCGGCGGACCGAATTCCACGCCAGGTAGGTCGAAGTAAACGCGCTCAGGATCGTGCAACCGCACCGATGTGTAGATGACTTTCTTTTCGAGAGCGATGGTGACCATGGCGCGGCCGTCCGCCATCCAGTAGCGAATACCGGGCATTAGCGAGTGGCCTAGTTCTATATCTCGCGCAGGAGAGGGGGACGCGGGCTTCGCGGCTGGTTCTGGCTTCTGTTCCGTCGCATTGGACTGCTTCGTTGGAATCGGCGGCGCGTGGTGCCGCATGTAGTAGCCACCGCCGAGGGCCGCTGCAAACAACACGAACAGCACAGCGGAGATCAGCACAGTGCTGCTGATCTCGTTCTCCGCGCCCGGAGTGCTTAGGATTTCTTCGAGTTGCGGAGCGACTGCGGCCTTCTTGCTTGGGGTCTCCGCAGGTTTCGGCAACCGCATCGGCAGAGGTGGCGCGACTGTCGCTGCCTTCGGACTCGGCAGTTTGGCAGTTGATGGACTGGGCTGAAGGCGCGCAGGTTCTGGCGATTTTGTCTGCGCTGGAGACTTAGTCTCCGGTTCTTTTTCAACAATGGCCGGCGGCGCCGACTTGATCGTCTCGACAAGAATTCGCGGAGTGATTGTCTGCAGCAGAGGAGACTGTTTGTGCAACTGCTCCAGCACGAGCGCGGCGATATAGCGCAGCAACTGCAAGTCGCTGGAGCTGAAATTCGACACACGGTCGGAGAACAGTCCGAGAATGCCGATCAGTTCGTCCTGCGCTTGCAGCGGGACATAAAGCACTGAGCTCACGCCGAGCGTACGTGAGGAAATTGCGTCTACGCGCGGGTCGGTTTCGGCATTGATACAAAGCACGCTCTGACGGGTGCGCGCGCATTCGCCAGCAAGACCGTGATCGAGTGGAACTGCCGATCCGGTGCCGGGCGCGATGCGACCACTTCGCGCCACGCATACCATGGCCTCTTCGGTGCCGAGCGCAAGGGCCGCGCCGGATGCGCCAGTTAAATTCTGTGCACTCGCAACAATGCGATTGAGCGAGACATGAATGCCTTCGCTGGATTCAGCCTCAGCATTTTTCTCCGAGGCAAGCCGCGAGATCTCGCCCTTCAGGCGATAATTTTCCTGTTGAACCGTGAAGGCAAAAGCCAGCAGCGCTTGCAGGAAATCCCGGTCTGGCAAAGGCGATCCGGACGTTCGCATGCGAACGCGATGACTGCCGCGAAAGACACCTTTGTCGTTGCCAGCCAAATTACTCCCGCTGCGTCCTGCCTCGGTCGATCGAAAAAGCTTCGGCGCAGGTAAGTACTTCCATTATTTGTGAGTTCTACCTATGTTTTCAAGCAGAAGCGTGGGGCTGTGCCAGCTTTGTCACGGTTCTACCCAAAAGGCCGGTGGAAAGGACTGAACCTAGGTGCAAACTCGGATGGACGGGCAACCTACTTGTGCTATAGTCCGGTGCATCGAGGCGAGTATCTGAATGAAAACCGTATACGAAG
>CAZBCQ010000396.1:0-2647 GCA_964490255.1 uncultured Terriglobales bacterium
TGCACGCGCCGGAAGTGATCGTGCGCAACGAAAAGCGCATGCTGCAGGAAGCCGTCGATGCCCTGTTCGATAACGGACGTCGCGGACGCGTGCTGCGTGGCGCGAACAACCGCCCACTGAAGTCTCTCAGCGATACGCTGAAAGGCAAGCAGGGCCGCTTCCGTCAGAACCTGCTCGGCAAGCGCGTCGACTACTCGGGCCGTTCCGTCATTGTGGTTGGTCCGGAGTTGAAGCTGCACCAGTGCGGTCTGCCGAAGAAGATGGCACTCGAGCTGTTCAAGCCGTTCATCTATCACCGGCTCGAACAAACCGGCCACTGCACCACCATCAAGCAAGCGAAAGAAATGGTGGAAGCGCAGGAACCGATCGTTTGGGACATCCTCGAAGAAGTAATTAAGGACCACCCGGTTCTTCTGAATCGCGCTCCAACCCTGCACCGTCTGGGTATCCAGGCATTTGAACCGGTGTTGGTGGAAGGCAAGGCCATCAAGATTCACCCGCTGGTCTGCACTGCATTCAACGCCGATTTCGACGGCGACCAGATGGCCGTGCACATTCCGCTTTCGCCGGAAGCGCAGGTAGAAGCCAGCGTTTTGATGCTGGCCTCGCACAACATTCTGTCGCCCGCGTCAGGTCACCCGATCACCGTTCCTACCCAGGACATGGTGCTCGGTCTGTACTACCTGACCAAGGCGAAGCCAGGCGCGAAAGGCGAAGGCCGCGCGTTCGCGAACATCGAAGAAGTAACCCTGGCGCTGGAAATGGGCGAAGTGGAAACGCTCAGCCCGATCCGTTTGCGCTACACGGGCGATGTCATTGATCTGACGATCGCATACGACGATCAGGACGTGGTTCGCACCGAACCGGTTCGCTTCGACCGCCAGTTCATCAACACGACTGTCGGCCGCGCGATCCTGAACGACCATCTTCCCAAGGACATGCCGTACATCAACGGCCTGCTGAAGAAGAAGGGCGTCGGCTCTCTGGTCAACTATGGTTATCTGCGCTTTGGTCTCGAAACCACGGTGCAGATGCTCGACGGCATCAAGCAACTCGGATTTCTCTACGCCACCAAGGCTGGTCTGTCGATCGGTATCGACGACATGGTCATCCCGGAAAGCAAGAAGCGCGTGGTGGGCGACGCCGAGAAGCAGGTGATTGCAGTTCACCAGCAGTACCTCGATGGCGCGATCACCAACGGCGAACGCTACAACAAGGTCGTTGAAATCTGGTCGGGCATCACGGAGCGCGTCGCCGACGAAATGTTCTCGGTGATGGAAAAGGCCGACAAGTCGGGCGCAATCAACCCGATTTACGTCATGGCCGATTCCGGCGCCCGCGGTTCGAAACAGCAGATTCGTCAGCTCTCCGGTATGCGCGGCTTGATGGCCAAGCCTTCGGGCGAAATCATCGAGCAGCCAATCACGGCGAACTTCCGCGAAGGCCTTACCGTGTTGGAGTACTTCATCTCCACGCACGGCGCCCGTAAGGGATTGGCCGACACGGCGCTGAAGACCGCTGACTCCGGCTACCTGACCCGTCGTCTGGTTGACGTGGCTCAGGACGTCATCATCAGCGAATACGATTGCGGCACGGTCGACGGCATTTATGTCGGATCGATCGTAGAAGCCGGCGACATCATCGAACCGATGCGCGACCGTATCGTTGGACGCGTTTCGCTCGAGAAGATCAAGGACTTCGAAGGCAACGTGATCGTCGACGTGAACCAGGAAGTCACGGAAGAGCTGGCCAACGCCATTTCCGCGGCTGGTCTGGAGCGCGTCAAGATCCGCTCAGTGCTGACCTGCGAAGCCAAGCGCGGTGTTTGCGCACTGTGCTACGGACGCAACCTGGCTTCCGGACGCATGGTCGAACTCGGCGAAGCAACCGGCGTTATCGCTGCTCAGTCGATCGGCGAACCCGGAACGCAGCTCACGATGCGTACCTTCCACATCGGTGGTACGGCGTCGCGAGTCTCCGAGCAATCGCGCCTTGAAGCCAAGAACCCGGGCATCGTGCGTTACATCAACCTGCAGACCGTACGCTCCAAGGGCGGCGATCTTGTAGCGATGAACCGCAACGGCACGGTCGCGATCGTCGACGAGAAGGGCCGCGAAAAAGAGCGGTACGCCGTGGTTTACGGCGCCAAGCTGAAAAGCGAAGAGGGTCAGCAGGTGCAAATGGGCCAGGTGCTGGTCGAGTGGGATCCGTACACCTTCTCCATCCTTACGGAGATCGGCGGCACGGTGTCTTACAAGGACCTGCACGAAGGTCTGACGCTGCACGAAGAAGTGGACGAAGTCACCGGTCTGTCGCGACTGGTTGTGGCAGAGTCACCGGACGAGAAGCACCAGCCGGCCATCATCATCAAGGGTGCGGGCAAAGTCGGCAGCAAGCGGTACCTGTTGCCGTCACGCGCTCACCTGATGGTGCAGGATGGCGACGAGGTCTTCCCGGGCGATGTGCTGGCGAAGATCCCGCGCGAAACCACGAAGACCAAGGACATCACCGGCGGTCTGCCGCGCGTGGTCGAACTGTTCGAAGCCCGCAAGCCGCACGAGCCGGCCGTCATCACTGAAATCGACGGTGTGGTGAAGTTCGGCGAAGTCAGCAAGGGTCACCGCAAGGTGTACGTCACGGCTGACAA
>CAZBCQ010000397.1:0-2642 GCA_964490255.1 uncultured Terriglobales bacterium
GATTAGAGGCAAAGTTCTGTTCCGACAGCGCCAGGTATCCGGGATAGACGATTACTGCGAAATCAGGACGACAGCTCAGTTGATCCGCCGAATCGATGGCTGGGTAAAGGCGATGATCAAAGTGCGTGCCAAGAGCGGCGGCAAGGTGGGCTCCTGCTGAGAATCCCAGAACGCCGACACGTTGCGGATCGAGATGCCAGTCCGCAGCATGGAGACGGACCATGCCGATGGCCCGCTGAGCATCCTGAAGAGCGGCAGAAGACTTCGGGTAGGGGCCCGAGTTCGGTACCCGGTACTTCAGCAGAACGCAATTAACATCGATGGAATTCAGCCAGCTGCAGACCTCTGTTCCTTCCAGATCGATCGCGAGAATCCGATACGCGCCGCCAGGGAAAACAACGACGGTCGTTCTCTGCGAGTTCTTCTTGGCAGGATAGAGAGTGATTGTCGGCGACGACACGTTCCCAAGCCGAATCACGGGCTTACCTGCAATGAGCGGTTCTTTTCGCGTAGTGGTATTGACTTCGGGACCGAGGCTGGGCTGCGCGTCGGGAGCGCCGTGGGGCCAGAGTTGTAGCGCAGCGTGACCAGCCGGTTGCCAGGCAGGCTGCTGGGCAGACAGCGCACTTGAGATCAAAACAGCTAAGCTGAGCAAAAGTAGCTTGTGCATGAAGCCTCTGCGCAATTGTGAGTTCAGGTCCATCATCGTACATTGCACGGGAAGGCGAAGGGTAGTCTGGTTCTTCTGGCAATGTTGCAGCGGCGTTACCGCTTGACATGGCGCATACTGTAGAACCGACGGAGATCGTGATGTCGAGTCGTGCGAGCTTTGATCCGTATCTCGAGCCCATCCTGGTGGCCCAGCAGCCGAAGCTGAGTCCCTATCTGCAGAAATTATCTGAGTTCCGCGACTGGGTTCTTACTGAAGTAGACGAACAGGCTAACTACACCGATCGTTACGCGCCGCCCTCGTTGCAAACGTACGATCGCGATGGCGAAGTCGTGAACCGGATCGTTTCCAATCCACGGTATGAGGAGCAGCATCAGGAGATTTACCGGCGCGGCGCCATCGGCTTGCCATACGCGGAAGGTGCGCCACATCTGCTCAGCTTCACCATGGGATATCTGCTTTCGCAGGCCGACATCAGCCTTCATTGTCCCGTGACGTTAACGGGCGCCGTCGCGTACGTTCTCGGATATCACGCGGACAAACGGATTCGGTCGGAGTATCTGGATGATGTCATACGCATGGACGGCCACACAAAGACCGGCGGTACCTGGGCGACAGAAAAACACGGCGGCAGCGACGTAGGTGCGACCACTACGAGAGCGATTCCGAGCGGCGACCGCTTTGCTCTGGAAGGTCTGAAGTGGTTCACCAGCAATGCCAGCAGCGGATTGGCCGTAGCCACCGCGCGTCCAGTGGGCGCGCCGAGCGGCTCAGCGGGATTGGGAGTGTATCTGGTCCCGAGCCATCTGCCAGATGGGCGACCGAATCGTTATCGGATCCGAAGATTGAAAGACAAGCTCGGAACGAAGGGACTCGCTACCGGCGAAATCGAACTGTTAGGTGCAGAGGCGATTGAAATCGCCGCACCTCCGGATGGTATCAAGCTGATGATGGCGGCGCTTGAATACAGCCGCGTTCACAACGCCGTAGGAGCTGCTGGCGTCCAGCGCCGTGCCTTGCGCGAAGCGCTCGCGTGGGCGAAGTCACGAGACGCGTTTGGGAACAAGCTGATCGAATACCCGATGGTTCAGGACGAGCTGTTGCGTATGCGCGTGAGGTTCGAGGCCAGCGCACTGCTGGCATTTGAAGCGGCAATTGCGCTCGATGCGGCTCTGGAAAACAAAGAACATGGAACCTGGTTGCGCCTGGTGACTGCATTGGCGAAGTACCAGACGGCGGAGGATGCGAATCGCTCGGCTCGCGCAGCTCTGGAGTCGATTGGAGGAAACGGATACACGAGCGACTATCCCATAGCCCGCATTCTGCGTGATGCGCAGGTACTCACGGTATGGGAAGGCCCCGCCAACATTCAGGCCTTGGAACTTGTGCGCCTGCTCTCGCCGAAGTACAACGCATCGGCTCATTACGAGAACCGCATCCGCGAAATCCTGGAGCGAATGCCGGACGAAGCTGCAGAATTGCGCAGGCGATTGGAGCATAGGTTAACCGCGGATCATGAGGCGATCGCACTTCTTATGACGAGCTCGCAAAATGCGCAGAGGTATGCTCGCAAGCTTCTGGAGCGCATGAGTCAAAGCCTGGCATTTGCGCTAATGTGCGAACGTGCAAGTGAAGCCCTCAGAGAGGGAGATGATCGTTTTCTGCTTACCGCCTTGCGGTATCACGAAGACACAGAGAGCCCGACACTTGGAAGCGAGAATTCCAGAGTGCAAGACGCGGCACTCACCCTGATTGACGACGAGGCGCCCGTGGCTGGCTTGCCGCCCCGAACTGTTTTCCATCAAGCATCATCCCGAGGTTAGCGCCTCGAGTCGGGTTGCGTGAGTGCCCCAAAACTGAGTCAATTCCCGAGTCGTGCGCGAGTTCCGCGACTATGTAACCTCGAACCATGAACGTGTGCAGGGCAAATCACTCGCCCATCGTGCCACCTCATTAAACCTGAGCATCGGAC
>CAZBCQ010000398.1:0-2612 GCA_964490255.1 uncultured Terriglobales bacterium
CCGAATTCGGCTTGTTGGAGTTGACGTGATAGCCAGGAGCTACGCGAAACGTGAGCTCAAGTTTCGCAGAGCTTCCACGCTTGAGCTTGACGGGCGCCACGGGGGCGAAAGTGACTCGAGTCGATCGTTGAGTTTCGAGTTGTGCAGCGGCAGTGGCGGTAACAAACGCAAGAATTACGATCAGCTTGGCAGGGCTGGTCTTCATTTGGCTTGAGCAGTCTCCATTTGAACGTTTTGCGTCTGGGCGACTTGTCCTTCTTTTAACGCGGCCTGAATCGCTTCTTCGAACTCGCTGTGACCGGCGAGTCCCATAACGCGGCGAACAATCTTGCCGTCGCGGCCGATGAAGAAGGTTGTGGGCAGTGCATCAACGCCGCCGTATTGATCCGCTACCTGGTCAGTGCCAAGCAGGATCGGATAATCAATCTTCATCTGGTTGGCGAAGTCGCTCACGACTTTTTGCTTATTAGTGTCGTCGTCCATGGCGACGCCGACCACGACCAGTCCTTGATTCGCATACTGCTTCTGCAGTTCGATGAACCAGGGGATCTCGATCTTGCAGGGCGGGCACCACGTCGCCCAGAAATTCAGCAGCACGGCTTTGCCACGCAGATCAGCGAGCTTATAGCTCTTCCCGTCAATGGATTTCAACTCGAAATCGGGAGCTGCTCTGCCCGATGGGTCGGCTGCCGTCAACGCTGCTCCCGCAGGAGCCGCCGAGCGGCGCTGCGAAATGAAGCGGCCGGCTAGTAGCATGCCCGCTACGACGAAGATTACGACAACAAGAACAGTTGTGTTGCGATTCACCAAAAAACTCCTACAACGAAAAGCGATTCAAGAAAGATAAGTAGCCCGACAAGATAGTTAAGTGACGCGTCAAGACAAGCGCACCGACAGCGATCAACAGAATTCCGCTTACGACTTCCACCGTATGCAGATGACGACGGAAGCGCGAGTAAAACGAAAGGAAGCGATCGATTCCGAGCGACGTCAACAGGAACGGCACCGCGAGCCCCGCGGAGTAAATGGCCAGCAACAGCACGCCTTTCACGACGCTGTCTTCGGAAGCGGCGAAGGCAAGAATCGTCGCCAGAATGGGCCCGATGCAGGGCGTCCATCCAAAGGCAAAGGCGAATCCCACCAGAAATGATCCCCAGGCTGAGCTGTTGCCCTTCACGCTGTGCATGCGCTTGTCGGCGTAGAAGGCTTTGATCTTCCAGATGCCGGTCAGGTGCAAGCCGAAGATGATGATGACCACGCCCGCGATGCGCGTGAGGTACTTGTAGTACTCATGCGTGAGCTGGCCGATGCCGGTGGCCGCCGCGCCGAGGGCAATGAACACGAGGCTGAAGCCGAGGATGAACATGAGCGAGTTCATCATGACGCGGCCTAGCAGGCGCTGCTCGGGGGCCGGCGTCGTGTTGTCGAGGCTCGCGCCGGAGATCAACGAAACGTAACCGGGCACAAGCGGCAGAACACATGGCGACAGAAAAGAGATCAGACCGGCAACGAAGGCGGCCAGCGGAAGAGGCGTGGTGGACATTCGTGAT
Organism: uncultured Terriglobales bacterium; assembly: GCA_964490255.1. Taxonomy (GTDB): domain Bacteria; phylum Acidobacteriota; class Terriglobia; order Terriglobales; family Acidobacteriaceae; genus JAJPJE01. The sequence continues at coordinate 1,551 of CAZBCQ010000398.1, forward strand.
TATTGTAACAACCGGGGTAAAGGCGGTTGTCCCTGTAAGAAGAGATGCTCGGGAGGGCAGAATGTTACAGGAAACTATGTTCCCGGGCGTGGACTAGCTGTTGCCGAGCACGTACTGTTGGTTGGCCTGCTGGAACTGGTTCAGGCGCTCGGAGCCGTGCTGCGTGTACCAGAGGCGCCATTGAGTAGTGTCGTTGGCCAGGTTCTCATCGGTGATCTCGCGCACGGCCTGGAAGACCCAGCCGTGTGTGGCGGTGTCGAGCGATTCGTCCGCGGAGAGGTCAATCAGCCCAGGAACAGCTTGCATTCGCTGGGCGCGGGTCAGCATGCCGGATTTGGCGAGGCTGCATCCGGCACGTTCGCGGACGTTATCGGAAGGATCGCTGCGGAACACATCGAGAAGCGTGCGGATGGTTGTGTCGGTGCCGATGTGCGCCAGACCTTCCACGGCCCATAACCGCGTTTGTTCATCGGAGTCATGAGTCCAGGCCACGAGCCGCTCGTGAATCTCGTCCGTGTCGACTCCGCGATTCGCCAGCATGCCGAGATACCAGGCGGCATACGGACGACTGGAGGCGGTCTCTTCGCCCATCTGGAGCAGGCGGGACGCGGTTTCGGGCGTCTTCTGCAATTCGTTGGCGACCAGTGTGACTTCAATGGCGGCGGCGCGTACGCGCAGATCGTTGGAGTAGAGTGCGGTCATTTCCAGATTAGTGAGCTTCGGCGTCAGCTTGATCTGGCCGTACCAGGAGTCGAGCTTCCGCATGATAAGGTCGGTCGCGCCTTCATCATGATTGATGGCGTCTGAGAGCAGTTCCTCGGCCTGGACTTGTGGCGGTTGCGATTCGATCCACTCGCGGACGTGTTCGGAAAGCTTCGGCGTGCTCGCCGCGACGGGCTTCCCTTGCGCTGGAAGCTGATGGCCGGTAAGGATGTCCCAGACCTTTTGAAGTGCTTCCGAGCGCGAAGCCAGCAATGCGGCTGCGGCCACCGCCAGAACAGCCACAAGCAGCACTTTACCGATCGGGCTGCGCTCATAGACGATCGTGTCCGGGACGGTCTG
>CAZBCQ010000399.1:0-2595 GCA_964490255.1 uncultured Terriglobales bacterium
CGCGGTCCTCTGCCGTAGTGTCTGATCATGTTGCGCACCATCACGATTGCGCCCGCAGTCCACTCCGCGGACAGGACGCCCTGTTTGTACGTGCCATCAGAATTCGTGCCATTACCGTCCTGATCCGAATAACCGACGCCCCAGAGTGTGTGGCCCACCCCGTACGCACCCCAACTCTTTACGTCACTCCAGATACGAGACGCTGCACCGAATCCGAACCACTCATCTATCCGATCTGCGCCGAGCGCCGCGACGCCCCAGGTATTGACGTCGACCGCACGTGGCCGCAGCACAGGTATCCACGGGCGTTTCAGGGTGAGATCATTCGCAAAACCTCCCTGCACGAACCCACTGCCGTTCCAGGCCGCGTTTCTGAAGAAACTCAACAGCCCAGCAGTCGGCCGGTGATCCGGCAACTGGCCTCCGCTGACCATTGTACGAATCAGCGCGAGAGCGCTATGTATCCTGCCTCTGTCATCTTGGGTGAGATGGGTGTCGTTCGTCAGCTCAGCTTGCAGTGTCGCCCTCAGAACCTGCAGGCCGGCGTATAGGGAGAAATTGTTTTCAACCGACACATAGTGAGGACCTACAGGCTCATCGCCATCATTTTTCAAGGTGTGCGACGGAGCGTAATAAACAGCGCCGAGCGCCGACTGCATAGCCGCGAAAGTGGGCAGGATCTCGAGCGCATTGCGTACCGCTAACTCCTCGAATGGCACGCACTTTCCCGTTTGCCCGACAACATAGTGAATGTACGCGGCGTGCAGCGGCCCGAGCAGATAGGCCCAGGCATTCTCGCCAGTCACCGGCTTCCAATCTGTCCAGACGATTCTTCCGCGCCTATATTGTGGATTGTCCCGGGGCATTTCCCCCGCTGCGACCAAGGACGCGTAACGGGAGTCCATCAACGGATCGTCGGCGAGCCATGCGGGCGCGGCCATCCTGAACGAATAGGCTGACTTTGGGTTCTGAACGACATGATCGTTGTAGCGATATAGATCACCGCTGGTGATCGCCCGTTTTCCAAGAGGCGTGCTTACCAGCGCCGCGCGACCTTCCGCGTCAGCCAGCACTCTGTTCTGATGTGTAGCCAGGTGGTACGCGTCTGCATCGATAAAGTTGACGAATCCGTTGACCACCGATCCTAAAACGACGGCGATTTGCCAAACCGCCGCATCGTAGATATTCGTGCCGTTGTGGACGTTGACCCGCTCGGTTTGGAGAACTCCAGCATCTCCTTTGCCGGGCTTCAGCGTGTAGTCCGCCGGGTCATACAGATCGGTAACTGCGCATTTCCTGTCTGGAAAGGCGCAGACATACTCCCCCCAGTACTGTTCGCTGTCCTGGAAGCTAAAGGGCACAACGATCCCTTGCCTGCGATAGGCAGCGGGGAAATACAGAGCACCCCATTTGGTCAATCGGTCGGACACCAGGAATTCGTACGTGGCGCCGAGGTCCTGAACGACAACTGTGGCAGCGCAATCGGGCGGACCTATCACGACCGCAAGTACGGCACCCAGCACTGGGGAATACCATTTCATTCGACACACTCTGCTCGGCAAGATGTAGCGGATTTTTGCATAGCGGCCGGATTGCACGCCAAAAACATTCGAACGGCCGCTTTCCGGTAAATTGAGGGCACGGATCTAGCGGCCGCTCCTCTGACCGGACTCAGCCAAATTGAGGCGCGGGGGAGCGACGGGACGAGTGCGGCGGCGTTCTTCGTGCCTGTCTATCGAGGGAAGATGGGGTTTGGTTGCGGGGCGTAAGTGCGCTTTGGAAGTCCTCTCACTCTTGAGCAGGGCCAACCACCAAGCGATGAAGGCTGGAAACTTGGATGCAATCCAGACGCCCGTGCTTCAACGTGAAGCGCTTTGACCCAGTCCGAATGCGACGCGCCCAAGATCGCGGCAAAAGAAGAGCTCGCCGCCGAACATGGCGGCGACGGCAACAAACGCTATGGGCTTTACGGAGTCCGGCGGCAGCGAGGACTCAATGGTCGCAAGGCCGAGAGCTGCCGCAATTCCCGACAGCGGAACAAGCGAAATCCACACGCACCGACGAAATAGCCGTCTTGCTTCTTTCTCCGTCAGGGTATCGCCTCGCAGACGCGTCGACATGATCTTCTTTGGCGCTTGACTGATTCAGGGTATCGAAGTTGGTGTTCGCGCGGTGACATTGAAGTGGCAGTCCCTCGACGACAAAGGAGCGCCACTTGGTTGACTTGTCGTGAATGACCTTCAACGCTGTGTATTCAGGAGAGGAGTCGAAGGCCAGCGTATCATCAACACTCGGCCGTGAAGTCAGACACACCGAGAGCGATGATCCGGCCCACGGCGCTGAAGTTTCCTGCGTGTTCGGCAATTTCGGCATGGCTCCCGGATCCGAAGACCTGCAGCTATCGAACCTCATGCGTCAGCCAAGTCACTGTAATGCCGCTTGGCCGGAATTCGACCCCCGCTATCGAATGACTCTGATTGGCCGGCAAGCTGGCTGATGTGATCGTGCTGACGAAGAACATCCGCAAACTTCCGGCCCGCGAGATTCCGACGACCAAAGTCCACTACACGATCTTCAATGGCCGCGTGATCTATT
>CAZBCQ010000400.1:0-2583 GCA_964490255.1 uncultured Terriglobales bacterium
CCTCAGGGGTCAGGTTAAAACCGGCCAACGGTGGTCAGGGCAAAACCGGCCAACGGAAGTAGCCGAGGACTAAGTTGTTTTTACCCTGCCGCCTCTGGCAGAGGCAAGCCTGTTTTTGTGCGCCAACTCCGCGGACCACATTTGAGTACATGTCCATGATGGAGGAGGCGATCCAGCATGGCGGTGACCGCTGCGCTGTCGCCCAACAGTTTGCCCCAGTCCTCCACCGGTCGGTTGGAAGTGAGCAGAGTACTGGCGCGCTCATAGCGTCGCATCACGATTTCCAACAGGTCCTCAGCGGCAGTAACCGGCAGCTTGCGCATACCCAGATCATCGATGATAAGCAGCGGCACCGACGCCAACAGTTCCATGTGTGGCTTGCGCGTTCCCTCGAGGGTGGCTTCTGCTAGGTCATCGAGCAGCTTATGGGTTTCGCGATAAAACACACGGTAGCCCTGTTGAATGGCTGCTTGCCCAATGGCCTGCGCAAGATGGCTTTTGCCGGTTCCGGGCGGACCTAAAAGTAACCCATCTTCGTGACGTGCAATGAAGGCACCGGTGGCCAGGTCGAAGATCAGACTGCGATTCATCTTCTTATTGAAGTTGAAGTCGAAGTTGTCGAGGCTCTTGTGTGGGTCGCGAAAGGCGGCCTGCTTTCTTCTTCGCTCCAGCAGTCGGTCGCCGCGACGGGTGAGTTCGTCGCAGACCAGACAGGAGAGGAAGTCGATCGGGGGCATAGGTTCGGCCTGTGCCTGGTGAAGACGCGTCTCGAGCACGGCGGCCATGCCGCCCAGGCGCAGTTGCCGTAAGGCACGATTGAGTTCGTTGAGATTCATTCCTCTGGCTCCTGAGTGCGGTACTGGATGAGGTCGCGATAATGCACGAGTTCGCGAATGAGCGGATCGACTTGTCGCAGGGTCAGTTGAGGACCACGTTCGAGATAGCGACGCACAAAGCGGTATTCATGGACGCCCATCTCCAGGGCCGCGGCACAAGCGTCCTCGACCGCCGCGGTCCCGAACTTCTTCGCCAAGGCGAGAACGCCGAGAATACGGCGAACCCCCACTTCGGCTTCGTGCTGATAAATAAGGTTGCACAAAGTGCCGGTCTGCGGCCCTACGCGAGTGGTGCGCCATAACAGTTGCGAGATGCGCAGCGGAGCTCGCGGGGGATGATCTTCGTCTTGGATGCGATACCAGCCTCGTTTCTGCCGTACATGTTCACGCACCAGCTGACCGGTGCGGGGATCGAGAATGCGCACATAGAGCTCATCCCATTGCACCTGCACGGCTCGTCCGATCCAGCCCGGCGGCAAGCCGTAGTAGGCGGCTTCGACTTCGACGCAACCATCCAGATGGACGACGCGCTGCCCGTGCTGGTAGTAGCGAAACGGTTCCAGCGGCAGCGCCAACAGCGCGGGCTTTTCTTCGGCAAACATGGCAGCCACTTGCCGCTTGGTGGTGCCATGAATGCGGGTATCGGCGCAGTGGGTTTCCCACCGATCCAGATACGCTTGTGCTTCTTCTAAACTCTCGAAGCGTTTCCCCTTGAGCGGCGTGCGCTGGGCATGTCCGACGCTGGATTCGACTTTGCCTTTACGATCAGGATCTTTGATCCGACAAGGAAGAGCGACACTACCGTAGTGCCTCAGCACATCCCGATAGAGGGGATTCAGTGTGGCATCGTAGATGTCAGGGATCAAGACACCTTCGCGTAGATTGTCGAGCACCACCACGCGCGTGCTGCCACCCAGCCGGCGGAAGGCTTTCTCATGCAACTCCGCCCAGATGCGCGAGCTGGAACGGAAGGTCAGCAAGCGCACCGCCTTTCGGCTATAACCAAGGGTCATGACGAACAGCCGGGTGCGTCGATACTTACCGCTCTGAGTGTCGCGCACCATCGGTCCTTGTCCGTAATCGACTTGCGCCTCTTCTCCCGGTGCCGTGAAGATTACGGCCCGCGCTTGCGGCGCTTGCGCTCCGCGCAGCTTGCGCACGAAACGTTTCACACTTTGGTAGCTGCCGTTGAACCCGTGGTCAGCGACTAGGTCTTGCCAGATTGCGATCGCATTGCGACCACGACTGACGCCCACCTCGATCTCTTCCCGGAACGGTTCACAGATACTGACGGAGGTGGAACCTGGGATATTTTTCGTTTCTGCAGCACTCCACTCCGCGCCCGACCCGGTGGTCACCTCGTTGGCCGGTTTTGGGTTTTCGGTTTTTGCTTTTCCCTTAAAGGAAAGGTTTTCGCTGTTGCTGCTGGCCACCACCGCCGCTTGGGTTGGCGACCCGGTGGTCACCTCATTGGCCGGTTTTGCGGGCGCTCGCCGTCCCCATCCCCCGGGCGGCCGCACTCCGATTCCCGCCGACTTCAGGTAGGCACCGGCGGTCTCTCGTCGTACCCCGGTCTCTTGCTCAATGCGCCGCAACGGCCATCCAAGCCGTCCCAGCGCGATCACTTGTTGTCTCTTTTCTTCGTTCAAGACGTTGCTCATGCCGAGGAAGGCTACTCTGCCTTCCACCGGATTCAACGTCCTCAACCTTCCTTCTCATTGGCCGGTTTTCAGGTGACCTTCATTGG
>CAZBCQ010000401.1:0-2578 GCA_964490255.1 uncultured Terriglobales bacterium
CGGCCCTTAGTAAATCCAAGAAGCACTTTGTCGGTCTGACTTGGGCTGACGGCGATAAAAAAGGCGGTCTCGCCGTGCAGTGCGACACGAACGACTATCGCGGTGTGCTGGCCGCGTTGGAAGGCGTGACCGGCAAGAAAGCCGTAGATTCGGAAGCAATGAACGTGAAGAACTAACACGTCAAACAGTTAAAGGGACTGCACCCGGTCAGGACGTGTCAGTCCCTTCATTGTCTGCCACCCGGGGCTGTCTCGGTTTCGACATCGCGCCGGCAAACCACCCACAGGATATTAAGACTTTCTCGACGAAGGCAGGCCCGGGAATAGAATCGCTTGGCACTCGGGACACATGCCGTGCGTGAGGTTCTGCAACTCCGCGATCAGCTCTGAAGCGATCTGGTCCCATGTCAGAGAGCCGTCATTCCGCCGCAATCTGCCGCACCTCGCACACACGGGAATCAGGCCACTCGGAAGGAGGTAGCAGTCCAGCAACGCCTTGTTGTGTCGCGTGCGTTCGTTGGGTTCACTGCCTTGCGGCATCTGGTCTGCAGTCACCAGTTTCCCCTCGGTCCCAAGGTAGTGTCGCAGGATTTAGTTGTTCACGATAGAAATGTTAATTCCTGTTTTGGGACGACCTGGCGAGGGGCGATGACGGATTGGCTTCCTATCGCTTTCGTCCACGCCGCAGCACGGCAATCGAGTCCTTCAACGCAGCCGAATATCCGCGTCGCCGGTCAGCACGTGCGCAGGCTTGGGCATGCCCGACTCGCGGCCAAGCCACTCCTGCAATTTGTCCCGTTCGGCGACGGTATAACGGCCTTCGCGTCTAACCGGCATCCCGGTTGGCCCAGCGTTGTGCTGTCGCGGGGCTCAGACGGCGAGAAATTTCGAGATCGCGGCCCAGCCCTTCAACAGCTCCGGCGTTTTGGTTTTAGGTTTCGTTTTGGCCATAGATTTGGCAGTGTAACGCGCTAGGGATTGTGAGTGGGAAGGCGGTGATACCGAAGTAGCCGCACTCACGAATGACGTTTCTTCAGTTGCCGTGGTTCCTTTTGGAAGCGGTGGTGCGGTTGTCGGCGGACAACGAAATTCGCAGTGAAGTTAGCGATCACATGATCCAGACGCTCCAACGCACCTGGCGGGGGATTGTTGGGTCGCTCATAGTGCGTTGACAAAACCCCGATAAACCTCCCCGAAGAATCAATAAGGGGCGTTGATTGGACAGAACGCACCTTCGCCTGCGACAGCGCCTCTCGGGAACCATTATTTTGAAACAGTGGATCAGAAGCGACGTCCATAACGACTACACGCGATTGCCTCTGCATAGCTAAGCCGCAGGCAGAACCATCTTCATGCACCATCTCAAAGTGCCTCAGGAATTCGCTACCAAAGCCATGCTGCGCCACAATTCTCAAAGCGCGATGTGAGCGATCGAAAAGTTGGACGTTACCGAAATCGGCGGCACTCGCGAAGATTGCCGAGACGAGGAGTTCGCGTATCCACGTACGGTCTCCAAACAGCAAATACGGGTTTCCTTCGGCCAGGGTTGCGCCAACGCTGTCGTCGGAACATATGGCTGGGCGTTCGCCCCTCTCGCGCCACACGGGAAGAATGGCGAGGATTGCCTGTAACAGTTCAATGGGATGGGCCGACGATACGTGGTAGTCGGCACCATCGACTCGCTGTCCATCAACCCCCAAGAGGGACACGATAGGAGCCGAGCAGTTGGCGCGAAAATGCGAAATCAGCGTTTTCTGGTGATTGGGGGGAATAGAGTGGCCGAGCACTAAAAGAGAGAAGCCGCCGCGCTTGCATTGGGCGTCCGCTTCGGAAAAGCCGAGAGCAGAAGTCACGCTGTAGCCCTGCTCCTCAAACAATTTATGACGAGTTACGAGAAGCAAGGGATCGTAGGAAACAGAAAGTATAGACTGTTGCACGGGTATGCTGCCGCTGTAAGTAGTAGCTGGTTACGGGAATCTTATCACGGCTGTGACACTGACTTTAATGTGGATTCCGAAAAAGTCGCTACTTTCGCACTTTCTGCCCTGATGACACCGATGGGGGAAGAATCGACACCTACTTTGAGTAAAGCTGGCCCAGTTCGGCCTATCATCCGAGCACGAGCCCCGCTTCCTTCATGGCTTCTGCCAAGGGCCAAGCGTATCTGTGGCCATCACCTCGCAGACCTGCTGGAGACCGGTATCGCCACTGATCGCAATCTTTTCCCGCTGAGCATGAATCGCTGGCCATTTATGCGAACTATCTCTCCGTCCGTCCCTACAGTTCGAGCGATTCTCTTCAGTTGGCGCATGCCTAGGACCTTAGAGGAGAGTTCGGGCTTTGGCGTGCCCTCCACCGTAAAGCACTCCTCCTCAAGGGCCTCCTCCAGGCTGTCGGATGGCGGTAGCCCAGGACATTCTGGCGCGGTATCGATCAGCGAATGACGGTGTGTCCGTTCACACGGCGCGTGTGCCCTTTCGTGACTACCGGACATATGCCGATCCTCCCGGCCCTGACAACGCTGTAGAACTGCTAGCGAGATTGCCGTTACAGGGCATCATCTATGCCTTCACGGCAGG
>CAZBCQ010000402.1:0-2542 GCA_964490255.1 uncultured Terriglobales bacterium
TGCACGAGTTCTATGAACATCTGCTTGCGTGCGTACATCGACCCGAAACACGGGATGGCGAATGGCGCCTGCTCAATTGCGCTCCGGCATGGAATGGAAACTGGACATGGGACTGCTTCATCAGCTCTTCATGGACACAGCCCGGAGGGGATCGATTGGTCTCCGTTGTGAACTACGCGCCCAATCAGAGCCAGTGTTACGTCGAGCTTCCGTTGAATGAATTCGCGGGGAAGTCCGTCACGTTCACGGATCTTATGGGCACCGCCGTTTACGAGAGAGACGGCGATCAGGTGCGATCGAAAGGCTTGTTCCTCGATCTGCCGGGATGGGGGTATCACGTTTTCAAAGTGACCCTTTCAAACTAACGCCCGGAGCGCAGGGTGACTTCAAGAACAAAATCGCAATCTAGCTAAGTTGCTCCCTTCGTTGGTTGCCGGTCAGAGAGCCACGTCTGACTTTTTCCCGTGACTACGACTTTTGCCGCGCGCGCTAGCAATATTGTCAGTTCTGAAAAGGGCCTTCCGAAATTACGCTATAGCTAACGTCGGTGCTCTACGCGCTTATATCCCAGGCCTTTGGACGCGCAGTAGCTGTCCTGGAGCGGGCGCAGCGAAATGCAAATTCCAACCATATTGGAACGGGTACTGTTCGCCGTAGGGGTCGCGCTGTTGAGCGTCTGCGCGGTCGCGTTCATCGCAGGTCAGGTCTACTCGCGCCTCGCCCTAAATGAATTCGAGCTTCATGCAACTGCACAGTCGACCACGAATCGGACGTCCGCAGCCAGCTCACGTCCTGACTTCAGTCTGTGGGATCAGAAGCGCATTCGCGAATACCAGACGAGCCTCGCTGGGCAGATTGAAGAACTCGAGGCTGTGCTTCGAATCGACAAGATTCATCTCGTAGCGCCTGTTCTCAACGGCACGGATGAGTTGACCTTGAATCGCGGAGTAGGACGGATCATCGGCACCGCACATATCGGTGCTCCTGGAAATCTCGGAATCGCAGGGCATCGTGACGGATTTTTCCGCGGACTGAAAGACCTCACTATCGGAGATGTCGTGCAACTGCAAACGACGACTCGCACACTGACCTACACAATTACCAGGGTACAAGTGGTCGCTCCGGGTGATGTCAGCGTGCTGAAGGATGACAAAGCGCCGTCGCTGACGCTTGTGACCTGCTACCCGTTTTACTTCATCGGAAACGCACCGCAGAGATACGTCGTTCACGCGTCCTTGACGAAGGACCCCGACGGCGTGAGCCAAACCTTGAAAAGGACACATTCGGAAATGAAGGAGAATGAACAATGAACTGGAGAACTGGATTGATACGCGTGTTGCTCGTTCTCACGGTAGGGGCGATGTTCCTCGTCTTTGCCCTGGGAGTGAGCGCACAAGTTCAAACAACACAGACTACGACAACGGGACATCCGACGCAGCAAGTGTCGGTCGAACACGCTGAAGTGGTCCATGTGAGTGGCAACGATCTCGTGGTCAAGATGCAAGATGGCACCATCCGTCATTTTGCCAACGTGCCGGAAAGCACAAAAGTTTTGGTGGATGGCAAAGAGTTGGGTATTCACGATTTGCAACCAGGGATGAAGCTGGAGCGCACCATCACCACTACGACCATTCCGAAGACCGTCACTACAACTCAGACTGTCACCGGAAAAATCTGGAGTATTCAGCCGCCGAACAGCGCCATCCTGACTCTGGACAATGGCAAGAACGAGCGATTTACGATTCCGAAGGGGCAGACGTTCAACGTTAATGGACGCGAGGTTGACGCCTGGCACCTCAGGAAAGGAATGACGGTTACAGCCACTAAGGTCACGGAGGAACCGGAAACCCTTATTGAAAAGCAACATCAACTGACTGGCCGTATGCCACCACCACCTCCTGCTCCTCCGGCTGATCAGCCGATCCTCGTTGCTGTCATCGTCCCTGTAGCTACTCCTGCAGCAGAACAGGAACCGGCACAAGAGGCCGCGCCGCAACAATTGCCAAAGACGGGTAGCGAATTGCCGCTTCTTGCGCTTCTCGGTTGTTTGTCATTGGCGGGTTCGGCTGGATCACGCTTGCTTCGGCGATTCGATCATTGAACGAAAGTAGATGGACGTACTTGCGTTGCGCTGTGAAGAGTTGTGACGAGGATGGCGTAGGGAACTACGCGATTAGCCCCGCCCGCTTTGCCAACAACGAAGCGGGCACTCTTTGCAGCTAAGCCCCATACAATCGGCGCGCAGCTCTACTTCGCGTGCCCAGATCCGCTGTTCTCTCCCGAGAACACGGAAGCTGGTTCTAGACTACATCCCGCACTGAAACGTTCGCTGACACTTCTGACAGTGGCTCCCAGCAAGCTCTTTCGATATCATAAGCAAATCACAGGGGCGTTCGATCACTCTCAATCGTGTCGTCACCTGTAAAAGCTCTTTGCCTGCGTCGCGTCTGAAACTCGCTTCGAACTCTCCCGGTGCATTCCAGGAAGTGCATCGGATGCCGACTATATGCGTTTTAGTGATCGCAACCTGTAATCCTCCCAA
>CAZBCQ010000403.1:0-2533 GCA_964490255.1 uncultured Terriglobales bacterium
GCTGCCCGAGGGGATGCTCGAGATCAACGCGCCGCTGACGGCGGAAGAGAAGAAGAGCACGAGTCAGTAATCGATCGATTGTCGTTGGTCCTTCGTCGGTAGTCGTTAGCCGGTTTTGCCAACGACCAACGAGTAAGGACCACCGACATGAATTTCGAGATACTGACGATCTTTCCGGATTTCTTTCGCGGGCCGCTGGATTACGGAATCGTGCGGCGGGCGCGGGAAGCTGGGCTTGTCAGCGTTGGGATTCACGACCTGCGGTCGTTTACGAAAGACAAGCACCGCACCGTAGATGACCGCCCATTTGGCGGCGGCGAGGGCATGGTGCTCAAGCCGGAACCGATCTTTGAATGCGTGGAGTCGCTGGGAGTCGCCGGGCGTGAACAACGCTTGAGCGGCGATGCGAAAGAGACGGTGATCCTGCTGTCGCCGCAGGGACGGATGTTCGACCAGGCGCTGGCGACGGAGCTGGCAGGTCTTGAACGAGTCGTGCTGATCTGCGGGCGGTACGAAGGCGTGGATGAGCGCGTGGCCGAGCATCTCGCCGATCGCGAAGTATCGGTCGGGAACTTCGTGCTCAGCGGCGGCGAACTGGGAGCGGCGCTGATCGTCGATGCGGTGACGCGACTGGTGCCGGGAGCGCTGGGGAACGAGGCGTCGTCGAAGCAGGAGTCGTTCACGGCGGCGGTGGCGGAGTTGGACCCGGAGCTGCCGAATTCGACGTGCGGATCGGGCGGACTGCTGGATTATCCACACTACACGCGTCCGGCGGAGTATCGCGGGATGGGCGTGCCGGAGGAAGTGGTGTCCGGCAACCACGAACAGATTCGCCGATGGCGCAGGCAGAAGGCGCTGGCGAAGACATTGCACAACCGGCCCGATCTGCTGGAGCGGGTGGAGTTGAGCGCGGAAGACAGGAAGTTGCTGGCGCAGATGGAGCGCGGGCAGAAATAGGGTTCAGCACGGATTGCGATTCGTGCGGCACGGGTGTGAGGCCCGGCACATCATTAGATTGGAAGGAAAAGAAAATGTCGTCATCACCGATTATTGAGAAACTGCTCGCGAAGGCACAGCGCAGTGACGTGCCGACGTTCAAGCCGGGCGATACTGTCCGCGTCCAGGTAAAGATCAAGGAAGGCGATAAAGAGCGCCTGCAGGCGTTTGAAGGCGTCGTGATCAAGAAGACCGCGGGTCTACAGCCAAGCTTTACCGTGCGCAAGATCAGCTTCGGCCAGGGCGTCGAGCGCATCTTCCCGGTGCACTCCAAAGTGGTGGACAAAGTGGAAGTAGTCCGGTCAGCGAAAGTGCGGCGCGCGAAGCTGTATTACCTGCGCGGCCTGCGCGGCAAAGCTGCCCGCCTGAAGGAACTGGATACCCGTACCACCGCAGTCCAGTAATTCTTTCAGCTCGCGATTGAAACTTCGCCCCGCGCACATGCTGATGCGTGTGCCCGGGGCGCGGTGTTTTTGCACGCCTAGTTGCGTCCCGTTTTGAGCTTCCTCTCGCATTACCAAGGTTATCTGCCCGGTAACGTCTTCGGCGGAAATTGCAGCCAAGCCCCCATAGAATCGAAACTTGTTTTGCGAGGGAATATGAAGCGGTGGTGGTTACTGCTATTTATAACCGTTTGCTCTCTTAACGCGTTTTCTGTAACACCTGCGGGCTGGCAGACAGGGAAGGTGCTTAGCTTTGATTCGCGTGAATGGACCGCTCCGTCGAGTTCGGGGGACGGCACGCAAACCCGTCTCACGTGCCGCCTGGTATTGAGCGCGGGCGAGGTGAGATACGTCCTGCAGCGGGACAGTCCACGGGAGAAACCTCCGAAGCTAGACGTGGGCGCGGAGGTGAAGTTTGTAGTCGATCACGACGACCTTATGGTTCGCGACGCCGGCGGGCGCGAGTTCCGCATGAGAGTCGTGAGGCAAGGCGCCGGCGAAACCGTGCATACCGAGGCCGCGAAGACGTTACAGGATTCGCCAGCGTCCGCGCAGGCGCTCGAAGAAAAGACGGTGCTGGATGTTAAGTCGAATTTGGACGGCGCGGCGATCTACTTGAATAGTGACTTTGTGGGCCGCACGCCTGCGTTGGTGCCCGTAGAGAAGGGTACCTACCTGCTTCTAGTCCAGCAGCCTGCGTACATGGCATGGCAGCAGTCGTTTGTGGCAGTCGGGGAAAAGATGAGCTTCTATGCGGAGCTGACACCGCAAGACACCGTTTTATCCGAGCCGCAAGGAGGTTCGGTGGCGGCCGCGGCGAAGGCGGGGAAGAAGCAATAAACCCCATTCACCACGAAGTGCACCAAGAAACACGAAGGTTTTGGCTTTTACCTTTGTGACACTTCGTCTCCTTGGCTGTGTAGATAGGGTTCTCTCGCTGGGCTCGAGATGACAGGTGAAGTTTTTTGTGCTGGACTTGAATTGAGTTGCTAGTACAGGAGTTGCATCCGCGCACGCTCCAGACGCCGCCTCCACGTCGTTCCTTCCAGATTGGTCATCGCAAATCGCCAGATTGTATGATGTTGCGCGCGAAC
>CAZBCQ010000404.1:0-2529 GCA_964490255.1 uncultured Terriglobales bacterium
TTCCAGGCTGTCTGCAAAGCTCCAGCAAGGAGGTCTTCGTTTGCGGCAGACAGAAGGACGTGCGTGGCTCCCATTCGCCCCCAACCGCCTGCAATCGGTATGAAGATGTCTGGGGCCTCGGCGACGAATTGCTGCTGTACTTCCGGGGTCAGCATGAGGTTGCCGTAACCCTGATCCTGGGCAGCGAGTGTCGCAAAAATTCGTCCGCCGACTCGGAAATCAGCAGCTCCCATGTGCGAGCCTTCTTCCGCTCCTTCGAGGCTGAGCGCGATCCGACGGAAGTCTTTCGGAGTCATTGCGAATTAGTCGAGGGGGTCGGCGTCGATGCCGATATCCTTTTCGCCGGCAGCTTTCTTCTCGTTGTACTTCTTCACCCAGGCTTCGAAGCTCTTACCGGCAGCGGTGTCCTTGCCGGTGAAGGCGACGGCGGCGATTTCGTTGTAGCGGATCTTGCGCTTCTCAACAGAATCCTTGGGCATGATGCGCGCATAGCAATCGGAGAGATTCGAGTCCTCGCAGCGGCGATCGAAGAGATAGCCTTCGACAGTCTGGCCGTTTTTCAACGTGATGGTGAGATCGCCACGATAGTCGAAAGCTTTTTCGAGAGCCTCGCGAACTTCGGCGTCGGTGGCGAGAGCGGGAATCCAGCCTTCGAGATTCTCATGCGCGAATCCGGGCGCGGTGTCTTCATTGTTGACGCGAGTGGGTTCTGACATTCTTTATGCCTGCGATTATGCCTGCGGCGCGGTGCCGATCTGCACGAGTCGGCCGGAATGCTTCGGGGTCATCGGCGTATCGTCGTCGATATCAGGATCGGGATACTTGTTGAAGATCGTGGCGCGAACGGTTGCGACGAATCCGGCGAGCGATCCGAAGGTGTCGTTCACGGCGCTGGCTTCGTAACCGCTGTGCACCATGCAATTGGCGCACTTGGGATTGCCACTCTGGCCGCCGTAGTTCTCCCACTGGGTCTCGCGAAGGAGCTCTTCGTACGAATCGGCGTAACCGTCCTGCATCAGGTAGCAGGGTTTCTGCCAGCCGAAGATGTTGTACGCGGGCATACCCCAAGGCGTGCAATCGTAGTAGCGGCGGCCCATAAGATATTCAAGGAAGAGCGGGCTCAGGTTGAAGCGCCACGTGGGCCGGCGATTGCTGAGAATCTGCCGGAAGAGGCGGCGCGTCTTCTTCTTGCTGAGAAAGTGTTCCTGGTCGGGCGCTTTGTCGTAGGTGTAACCCGGCGAAAGCATCATGCCTTCAATGCCGAGCTCCATCATCTCGTCGAAGAAAGCGCGAACGCTCTTAGGGTCGGCGCCGTCGAAGAGCGTGGTATTGGTGGTGACGCGGAAGCCACGGCGGAGCGCTTCTTTCATGGCTGCGTAAGCTTTGTCGTAGGTGCCTTCGCGACAGACGGAGAAATCGTGATGCTCGCGCTGACCGTCCATGTGAACGGAGAACGTGAGGTACTTACTGGGCGTGAACAGATCCAGCTTTTCCTTCAGCAGCAGGGCGTTCGTGCAAAGATAAATGTACTTCTTGCGCGCGACCAGGCCTTCGACGATCTCGGTGATCTGCGGATGCATGAGCGGCTCGCCACCGGGGATGCTGACCAGGGGGACGCCGCATTCCTCGACCGCCTTGAAACACTGCTCGGGCGAGAGATTCTGCTTGAGGATGTGCGCAGGGTACTGGATCTTGCCGCATCCGGCGCAAGCCAGGTTGCAGCGGAAAAGCGGCTCCAGCATGAGAACGAGCGGATAGCGCTTACGTCCTTTGAGTTTCTGCTTCATGACGTAAGAAGCGACTGTCCACATCTGCGACACAGGTACTGCCATCAGTGCGTATCCTCTCTTGCTGGTTCGACGTAGGCCGCGGAGGCGGCGATTCAGAATACTTAGATGATAGCGGATAGAGGACCGATGTGCCAGTTAGCTTCTAACCACCAGGGCACGAAGGTTCACCGAGGAAAGTCTTCTATTTGAGTAGTTTCTCGATGTCACGCTGGAGACTCGCTGGTGGCGTAAACGGAGCGTAGCGGTCCACGACATTACCCTGGCGATCGATGAGGAACTTGGTGAAATTCCAGCGAATGCTGCCGCCGAGCAGCCCGGATTTCTTGTCCTTGAGGAACTTGTAGAGCGGATGGGCGGTGTCGCCGTTGACGTCGATTTTGCTGAAGATGGGGAACTCGACGGCGTAGTTCAGGTCGCAGAACGACTTGATGTCGGCGTCGGAGCCGGGTTCCTGACCGCCGAACTGGTTGCAGGGAAAACCGAGGACCTCCAACCCGCGTTTGTGGTACTTGGAGTAGATCTCTTGCAGTCCTTTGTACTGGGGAGTGAATCCGCACTGGCTGGCGGTGTTCACGATGAGCAGGACTTTGCCTTTGTAGTCGGCGAAGGACTTCTTTTTACCGTTGTTCAGAGTGGCGGTGAAGGAGTAGATGGACATGGCGGTCTTTCAGTCGATCGGTCTTTCAGCCTTTCAGTACATCAGTTTATTCCTAGCGCGGTGCATGTGTCCGAGTTCTCA
>CAZBCQ010000405.1:0-2528 GCA_964490255.1 uncultured Terriglobales bacterium
GGTTCCCTCGCTGCGCTCGGGATGACAGATCCTCGCTTGCGCTCGGATCAGATGGCTTGTGAATCCCGTTTGGAATCCAAAAAGCCTTTGTGGAAGCCCACCCAAGCCAAACATAGGCTTGGATGGGCACCCTCTCAATTTTGTGATTGGGTAATTAGGTTATTCAGAATCAAAAACTAAAACCTGCGTGCAAGTAAGGTCTCTCGCTGTGCGAGGCAAATTACGGTTTCGGGTTCCAGAATGCGGGATCAGCCTTGATCCATTCGTCTGGGGGATAGCTCTCGCGCGGGTTGAAGGCGAACAGATTACTTTGCTGCTCATCGGTGGAAGCGGAGCTGAGATCGGCGATTCGCTTCAAGCCATCTGGGCCTATAACGCCGGCGAACTTATTGAATTCGGCCATACCGTTGTCCAGTTCGGCGAGAGACTTCCTGGGAGTGAAGACAAGGTAGACGTCGCCTCCCTGTCCATACATCTCCTGGAAAACAGCCCAATGCGCATCAGGAACGGCCTTGGGGAAGTTTTCAACATACATCTTCGCGATGCTTTCCCAGTCGTTGTTATGACCGGGACGAACGTGGAAGCGCAGGATCTCAAAGTAGCGCATCGGCGCGAGACTGATATTCGCGTGGTAGCTGAGGTCATCGCGATACATGAACGTGCTGGTTTCGTAGCTGCCGAGCAGTTCGCTGTCGGCAGCGGAAGCACGATCAAGCGCCGCGGCCAAGGTGGCGTTCTTCTGCGTAGCTTGTGTGTCCTTCTCCCAAGCCGCAAACGAGTCGTAGCCGACGAAGAAGAGCGAACGGGGAGCTCCGGATTGTGAGTCGGCCGCTAAATAATGTTGCGGCCACTTCGCCGTCTTGAAGGCATTCACGAAGGCGCTTTCACTTTTCTCGTGCGTGGTGCCGGCTTTGCCCGGTTTGAGATTTTCACGAACGATGACCAGGACTTTGGGTGGAGGCGGCGCGGCCTGGTCCTGAGCTGCGGCAGATAGTGAGAACAACAACGACAGGCCCAACAGCAAGCTGATTCTTCTCATGGAAGTAGTCTCCTTTGTTGAGTGCTTGCCCAGGGGAACGGAAGGTGGACGCTATGGTACGCGCGGGCGAGGGAGAGTCAAGGGGATTTGGTGAGTGGGTGATTTGGTAGTTGGGTAATTGGAACGCGAGGGAGACTGGTGGTTAGGTAGGGTTCCCTCGCTGCGCTCGGGATGACAGATCCTCGCTGTGCTCGGATTGGCAGATCCTCGCTTTTGCTCGGGATGACAGATCCTCGCTGCGCTCGGAATGGGCGCGTTGTTGAATCGCGTGACGCTTCGGAATCTCCCAAGCTTCTGTGCAATCCCACCCAAGCCAAAAGAAGGCTTGGATGGGGCACCCGTGAATACTTTGCTGAGCAAACGAAATGCAGAGATGTTTCGCTTCGCTCAACATGACCTCATGGCGGGGTATGCGTGCGGGTGAACACGAGCAAGTGCCGCTCAGTTTCCTATACGCTGTTTCGCCGGTCACGGCTGGGTTGGACGGTGGGGAAGAGCGCGCGAGCGTTCGATGACCCACTCGGGAAAGACGGGCGCACCGACAGGCGGATGGCCGCGCGTAATCGCCCAATGTTCGATCCAGCCGGATCCCTCTTCGCCGACGAATTCGTCCTGCATGCTGTAAGCCGAATCGCTGAGCGCATCACCCAGGCTGACGAACTTGTATCCACGTTTGCGCAGCAGATCCAGAACTTCGCCAATGTGATCGGCTTCGAGCCAGTTGCAGTGCAGCAACAGCATCTGGTCCGGTTCGCGACCTATTAGGTCCTTCGAAAGCTTCTCGTAGTAGTCGAAGACGGCCGTGGTGTGCGAAAGATAGGAGCTCACGAGCTGCTGCTGGAGTGCGGTGTCGCCGCGACGGCGCGCGTCCTCGTAGACGCCGGCGTACATCCAGTCCCACGCATCCATCGTGACCGGCGCGATGCGATAGCCGCGGGCAACCAGGAATGCTTCGGCTTCGCGCCGCGTTTGAAGATCGCGGCCCGTATCCAGGTAGGGATGACGGAAAAAGCGCAGCTTCATATTCTTCTGCGCTAATAATGCCGAGGTGACCGTCTCGCCACGAATGACGTCCTCTTCCCACGCCTTCAGGGGCTGCTGGTTGAGCGACATGTGACTGTAACTGTGATTGCCAAGCTCGAAGCCGTCGTCGAGCCACATCTTCAGCGCGTTGATGCGCGGGTCCACGTCTCCAATTTTGTAGAGCTTCTTCTCGTTGACGAAGCCGACGACGGGAATTTTCTGGTCACGCAATGTACCGAGCAGTTTGGTGGTCATGTCCAGGATTTCAGCGCCGCCCGTCATGGAGTTGGAACCGGCGGCCGGAAGATCATCAATCGTAATTGCAATCCGGCGTTGGGCGGGAGTTTGCGCAAAACTTGTGAGCGTGAGCAGGAGAAGGATGAGTCCGGAAGGGAAGAGACGTCGAATGTCCACAGCGGTTTTCTAACATGTTTGCAGCTGTTTCGTCAGCCTCATCGTCTTATAT
>CAZBCQ010000406.1:0-2505 GCA_964490255.1 uncultured Terriglobales bacterium
TCACGCGCTCCACTCCCGTTCCCAAGGTTTCTAACTACGTTCAACTTACGCACGACGGACGCCAGAAGTCCCTGATCGGTACCGACGGTTCGCGGCTCTACCTCGAGTTGGGAACCAGTGCGCAAGCCAGCATTGCCGCGATGTCTCTCTCCGGTGGAGAGTCAAGAAACATTGACGGTCTGCCTTCTCCCAACATGGTTCCGGTTGCGCTCTCGCCAGATGGCGCCGAGTTCCTCGTCGTCGACGGTCAGGGCGTGCCGCCGACCGGACCTCTCTGGGCTCTTCCTGTCCTTGGCGGCTCCCCGCGCCGGCTCGGAGACACCTCCGGCGAAGCCGCCTCCTGGTCACCCGATTCGAAGATGCTTGCTTACACCAATGGCGGCAGCATTTTCGTCGCGAATGCCGACGGCACCAATCCCCACAAGCTTGCGAGCCTGAAAAGCCAGGTCTCCAACCTCGTCTGGTCACCCGACGCTAGCCACGTCCTCTTCGATACTTCGGAAGGTTTCGATATCGGTGGCCAGCACCTCATCTGGGAAGTCTCGACCGACGCCAAGAACCTGCATCAACTCTTCGCGGGATGGCACGACCCTCCCGACGAGTGTTGCGGCAAGTGGACCGCTGACGGAAAGTATTTCGTCTTCGAATCACAGAATCAGATTTGGGCTCTTCCGCAGGAACACGCTGTTCTTCAGCGTGAAACTAAGCCCATCCAGCTGACCTCAAGCCCCATGTCCTTGTACTCTCCCATTCCGAGCAAGGACGGCAAAAAGCTCTTTGTTGTTGGCCGAACTTATCGCGGAGAACTCACCCGCTACGATTCAAAGTCACAAAAATTCGTACCATTCCTCTCGGGAATTTCCGCGGAATATCTGGATTTCTCCAAAGATGGCCAGTGGGTCGCCTATACATCGTATCCCGATGGAACCATCTGGCGCAGCAGGCTGGATGGCAGCGAACGCCTGCAGCTGACCTATCCCCCTCTGTACGCCGTAATGCCGCGCTGGTCTCCCGACGGGAAACAGATCATCTTCTTCGAGTTCCCGCAGAGTTCTTCGAAGCCCGCCCGTATGTATGAGGTGCCAGCGCAAGGCGGAAGTCCTAAGACGTTGCTTCCCGACGATCCGCATCATCAGCAGGATCCGAACTGGTCGCCCGACGGCACGAAGATCATCTTCGCGGGTGACGCCAACGACGCTGCCAACGCGGGCTCCGCGCCGGCGATCCGTGTGCTCGATCTGGCAACGCATCAAGTCTCGGCTCTGCCGGGATCGCAAAACCTTTTCTCGCCGCGATGGTCGCCCGACGGCAAATATATCGTCGCCATCTCCTCCGACTCGACGCGACTATTGCTCTTCGATGTGCGGACTCAGACCTGGACGGAACTCGCCAAGGGCAGCATGGGCTGGCTGAACTGGTCGAAAGACGCCCAGTATGTGTACGTTCTCGATTTCACCGGAGCCGGCGCGGTTCTCCGCAGTCGCATCGCCGACCACAAAACAGAACAGGTTGCCGACCTGAAGAATTTGGTAATCACCGGCCGGTTCGGCGGAGGCCTGTCTCTTGCTCCCGATGATTCACCGCTGCTCCTCCGCGACACAGGCACGCAAGACATCTACGCCCTGGATTGGGAACTCCCCTAGCGATACGCACGTGAGCGACACACGCGCGACGCACTTCCCGTTCCGAGCGCAGCGAGGAACTGTCATCCCGAGCGGCAGCGAGGGAACCCTATAGCACCAAAAGCTACCGTGCAGCACTGCCTCCGGAGATTGGCCAACCTGATCACCTAAGACTCGTTTCTGACTGAGACATGCTTAGTCCGCGAAGCTGGAGGAAGCATGTCAGAACTGACATATGAGAAGGACATCACTGCGCTTCTCGTCATCGATCCATACAACGATTTCATTTCCGAGGGAGGCAAAGTATGGGATCGCTTAAAGACCGTCGCCGAAGCAAATAACTGTGTTCCGAATATGCTGGATGTCCTGAACGCCGCGCGCAAGGCGGAGCTTCGCGTCTTCTATGCGCTGCATCACCGATACCGTCCCGGTGACTACGAAACATGGAAGTACATTGCGCCCATCCAGAAGGCAGCCTGGTCGCGAAAAACCTTCGAATACGGCACGTGGGGTGGCGAAATTCGCACTGAATTCAAGCCTCAGCTGGGCGATATCGTGGCGCTCGAGCATTGGGGTTCCAGCGGCTTTGCCAACACGGATCTGGATTTGCAGCTCAAACGGCGTGGCATCCACAAGCTCATCGTCGCCGGACTCATAGCTCACACCTGCGTGGAAGCAACGGTTCGCTATGCCGCTGAGCTTGCTTATGAGGTCACGATGGTAAGGGACGCGACCGCGGCTTACTCCGATGAACAGATGCACGCCGCACTCGACATCAACATACCGAATTACGCGAGTGCTGTTGTGACCACAGAGGAGATCGTCGCCTTGGTGTCTTCTGTCCGACCCCAGATGTAGCGAGGGATAAGCAGCTGATGCCAAA
>CAZBCQ010000407.1:0-2492 GCA_964490255.1 uncultured Terriglobales bacterium
AGGTTGCGAACGAGTACAACGCGGTGCTGATCGGCGAGACATGGACGGACAATGCGGCGGAGTTGAAGCAGTATTATGGCGACCACTCCGACGAACTGCAGATGCCGATGGACTTCATGTTCACAATGGTGAACAAGGTCTCGGCGCCGGATTTTCGGAAGCAGATTGCCGCGGTCGACGGCGCGGGTGGCTGGCCCATTTACGTGGTGAGCAATCATGACATTCGCCGCGTCTACGACCGCTATGGAGACGGCGTTCATAATGATCAGATCGCGAAGCTGATGGCGACCATGTATCTAACGCTGCGCGGCACGCCCATTCTCTATTATGGCGAAGAGCTCGGGATGGAAAACAACGATCCCAAGCGCAAGGAAGACGTGAAGGATCCAATCGGCCAGCGTGGTTGGCCCAAGGAGAAAGGCCGCGACGGAGAACGTACGCCCATGCAGTGGACGCCGGCCGTGAATGCGGGTTTCAGCACGGTACAGCCGTGGAATCCAGTCGATCCGAGATATAAGAAGTACAACGTGGAGACGGAGAAGACGGATCCGAATTCGATTCTGAATCATTATCAAAAATTGCTGGCGCTGCGACACACCGACAAAGCATTGCTCGACGGAAAGTACATCGCGCTGAACGAGAATGATCCGAACGTCCTTGCGTATGTGCGCAGCTATCAGGGGGAGAATGTCCTGGTAGTGCTGAATATGAGCAAGTCAGCGCAAAAGGTGAAGCTGGATTTGGCGTCCAAGGGAGTGCAGGGGAGTTCAGCAAGTACGTTGGTGGCATCGTTTGCGGCGCCTGCTCAGGTGAACGTGAGCGATGTTCGGTTGGAGCCATTCGGGGCGATTGTGGCGAAAATAGAGTAGATTCCTGTGGCTCACGGCGCGCTCTCGGCGCGGTTGGCGAGGGACCGCCCCCGCGACAGCCGGCGAGACGCCCGCGCTACGAAAACGATGAGCGACAAAAGAATCATTGAACTATCGGCGTGCGAGATGGCGGCGGGGATTCGCGCCCGCGAGTTCTCGTCGCTGGAGTTGATCGATGCGCATTTAGCGCAAATCGAGCGACTCAATCCCATTCTCAACGCCTATGTGCAATTGCGAGCCGACGAGGCTCGCGAGGAAGCGCGGCACGCGGACTCGTTACTCGCATCTGGAGACGAACTCGGCCCTTTGCAGGGCGTTCCGATAAGCATCAAGAGTTCCATCGATGTCGCTGGCCTGCGCTGCGAAGCGGGAAGCCGCCTGCGCAAGGGGAATGTCCCTTCCAGCGACGCGACGCTTGTTGCGCGTTTGAAAGGGGCGGGCGCTATCGTGCTCGGCGTGACGAATGCTCCGGAGTTCCTGATGGCATGGGAGACCGACAATGTTCTTTACGGCCGCACGAACAATCCGTGGGACCTTACGCGAACGGCGGGGGGATCCAGTGGAGGCGAGTCGGCGGCGATTGCGGCCTGCATGTCTGCCGCGGGAGTTGGCAGCGATGGCGGCGGTTCCATTCGGGTTCCGGCGCACTACACCGGCATCTGCGGGCTGAAGCCAACCCCGGGGCGCGTTCCCAGCACCGGGCATTTTCCTCCGGGGGAGGGAGGATTTTCGTGGCTCGGCGTGGTCGGACCGATGGCCCGCGCAGTCGAAGATCTTCATGCGCTGCTCGGCGTGATGGCAGGAGAAGATTTCGCGGATCCGACTTCGGCTCCGGTTCCCTTGGTGGAAATAGAAACGAACGAGTTGAGGCACACGCGAGTCGGGTTGATGGTGGAAGATCCGGCGCATCCTGTGACGCCGGAAACAAGGCGTGCGGTGGAAGCTGCTGCCGCCGCGCTTCGCGAGGCCGGGATGGTGGTTGAGCCGTTTTGCCCTCCTATGCTCGACCGCGTGCACCGGCTGTGGGTGGATGTATTTGTGAGAATGATCGCGCTGGCTTTTCACCCGATGGTGAAGGGGAACGAAGCGGAGCTGAGTCCTATCTTTTGCGAGTATATGGAATTTGCGGCCTCGCTTCCGCCGCTTACAGCCGATGAAATCCTCAAGCTGCTCGCCGAGCGCGATATTGTCCGCGCGCATTTCCTGAAGGCGACGGAACGATATCCGATCTTGCTGATGCCGGTTGCGCCCGGGCCGGCTTTTCGCCATGGAGAAATTGGCTGGCTCGCGGCGAACCATTCCGCTACCTTTGTAGAAAGTTTCGCCTACACGCAGTGGTTCAACCTGCTCGGATGCCCGGCGGCAACGGTGCCAGTGTCGCGATCGAATGAGGGTTTGCCGATTGGCGTCCAAATCGCCGGCCGGCCCTTCGGTGATGAACTGGTTCTTGCCGTGGCCCATTTGATCGAAGATATTCACAGCTGGCAAGTACCACAAAACATTCACAGTTAGTGACTTTCTCCATTTGTTCCACCAGCAACTTGGAATTTCATCGAGTCTTCACACGTAAGTAATACGCCATTAACGGCAACTGAGTATTCCTTCCTACATTGTCTCTGAATG
>CAZBCQ010000408.1:0-2491 GCA_964490255.1 uncultured Terriglobales bacterium
CGCGCTTCCATGGCATGGAAGAGGTCGTCGGTTCGATCCCGACCAGGTCCACCAACACTCCTCAACAACTTAGATCGGAAGTACCAGCCGATACGGCATACCCGCGCGAATTCTAAATCTTTCCTTGCTGCTGATTCGTTACATGATCGGAAGTTGCGATAGAGATGCGAACGGCGCAGATCAAAATCGAGTCTTGGCCGCAGTCAGTCGAAGATTTTGAAACGCTGATTGAGGCGACGAAGGACGAACTTGTTCAATACGCGTATTGCCGGTTAGGGAATCAGCCTGACGCTGAGGACGTTGTCCAAGACGTTTTTGTGGATGCTTTTCGTGATCGGAAGAAACGGGCGGGCATCACTCAGGTTCGGCCGTACCTTTTCCGGATGGTCGGCAACCGCTGCACTGATATAGCCCGGCGCAGGTCCCGTTTCAATGTCGAGGAACTGGACCCTGATTGTGCGATAGCAGAAACCGCGTTCTCCGATGTCGCCGCCCGTGAACAGGCCGAGAACTTCGCTCGGCTTCTGTCGGGGCTTCGGCCAGCAGAGGCGGAGGTAGTTCGGTTGCGCGCGTGGAGCGAATTGTCCTTCGCCGAAATAGCAGTCGCTGTCGGCTCTTCTGTCCCGACAGTGAAGTCGCGTTTCAGGTACGGCCTCGATAAGCTGCGTCGCTTGCTTTCGCCGGAAGGAGGACGGAAACAATGACTTGTCGCGAAGCACGGGAACAAATCATTGAAAGTTTTGATATCGGCGCAAGGGACAGTGGTGAGGTGCTAGAGCACTTGCAGGGCTGTGCTGATTGTCAACGCGAGTGGGATCGCGACCATGCTGTTTTCGACAAACTCCGTCCGGTTGAACGAATCGTGGCTTCACATGCATTTTTGGAGCGAACGATGACGGCAATCACAATCGAAGCACACAAAGAAAGCACGCGGCGCGAACGACTGGTTTACGGTTGGCCTCGATGGGCAACGGTAGCCTGTGCGGCAATTCTGTTACTGGTGCTCATCCCCATGTTGCCTTTAGGCAACTCGAACCGGCGGGGCATCGCGCTGCTGGCACAATCGGTGCAGGCAATGGCGCAGCTACGAAGTTTGCACATCACTGGACAGATACGCACGTTACCGGGTGATAACTTCGAGTTGATTGGAACAGACTTGCAGTTCCTTCCTATCGAGATGTGGCGTGACTATCGAACGCCTCTGCGCTGGCGCGTGGAGAAGCCGGGCCGGGTCGTTGTCATGGATGGACAGGAGTCAATCCTCTACCTTCCTGATCGACCCGAAGCGATGAAGGGAACGCCGCAAACGGGATTTGTCGCATGGCTGCTCCCGTTGCTCAGCCCGGAGAAAGTATTGGAGAACGAATTGGCCGCAGCGAAGGCCGGGGACTCAAAAGCACAGGTATCTGAAGCGGATGGCCAAATCACGCTCACGGTAACTCGCAAACCTCGAGGCGACTTCAGGAATGATTGGCTGAAGAACAAGGCAATTGACTATGCTGACCATACTCGCGTTTACACATTCGATGCCGCAACGAAACTCTTGACCAGACTTAGCGTTGTGGTCCATTCCAGTGGCAGGGACGTGAGCGTGCTGGAACTCAATTCGTTCACCTATAACCAACCACAGTCCGATTCTCTGTATGCGCTGCAACTCCCAGCGGATATCAACTGGATGATTGATCCTGACGCTATGCCCGCGCCGCCTGCTTTAAGCGGACCGCGAGAGGCGGCATTGTTCTTCTTCGATTCACTGTCGCGCAAGGATTGGGACGACGTTCAACGCTTGCTACCGACAACCAAGGTGCCTGACGAGACGAAAACTGGCTATGGCGGATTGACGGTCGTACACGTGGGGGACCCATTCCGCTCAGGTCTGTACCCAGGCTGGTTCGTTCCATATGAAGTCAGGTTAGAAAACGGGGAGACGAAGCAGTACAACTTGGCGGTAAGGAGCGATAATCCAGAGAAACGCTGGATCGTAGACGGCGGCTGGTAGACTCGTCGCGCGAATGCAAATGAGCCGGGCATTCAGCCCGGCTCGCTTGACCTCACAGTACAACATACTCCGGGCGTTTCAATCCAAAGACTCGCCCCAAAACTCGCTGGTCCAACCGATTACCAAATCTGTTTGCTATCAGGGTCGAGAGTTTTCACTTGCATATGTACTAGTGTTATAGTACATTGCTCATTGTGAGGCAGCGCGCGACCTTTCGGATTCGGCTCGACGTGCACAGTGGCGTGCCCGTGTATCGCCAAATCATCGATCAGGTGCGCGGAGGAATCGCTTCTGGGGCGCTGACCGCTGGGGATCAACTCCCAACCGTGCGCAGGTTGGCAGTCGATTTGTCCATCAATCCGAACACCGTAGTTCGAGCCTATCGCGAACTGGAGATGGGCGGCCTCCTGGAATTGAATCAGGGGACAGGCACCTTCATTCGCACACAAGAAATTGAAGGCAGCAAACAGGAGCGTGCTCGCCAATTGGCGC
>CAZBCQ010000409.1:0-2484 GCA_964490255.1 uncultured Terriglobales bacterium
AGTAAATGCGAAGCGATTGTTGCCTTGGCCCGGGATGAAAGTCCTGGGCCTTTTTATTGGGTGATTGAGTGTTGCAACGTTCAAGGCGTGAAATTGTTTGGTGCAGTAGGGTTCCCTCACTACGTTCGGGATGACAGTCCTCGCTTCGCTCGGAGGTTTAATCCAGAGGTTTGCCGTTGCTTAAAGATCGCCAGCGCTACAGCGCGGACAGGACTGTCCGCGCCACACAACCTCCAGTTACTTCAAAGCGAAGATGGCGTTCACGTGCGCGGTGACGGTGATGGTTTGTGGCGTGAATTGTTCGGTGGGAGTTACAACCGCGCCCGGCGCTGCATTCAATTTCGCGAACGTCGTCATTGGACGAGGCCCCGGTTCGAAGCTGTCAACGGAAGCTTGCAGAAGGTCGCCGAGTGGACGGTTAGAAGTGCCGGCGATGATTTCGGCGATGGCGCGCGCCTTATGGTACGCGTCGGCGACTGCCTTGGCTTTGGCGGCTTCCATGTTGTCGAGGGTGTAACTGATGCTCTGGCTGTCGGTCAGGTCCAGATCGGTGAGCTGCTGGACGATGGGTCCGATCTTGGAAAAGTCTTTGAGTTTGAGCGTGACGCCGGTATTGACGGTGTATCCGACAAGTTTGCGTTTCGGAGATTTGTAGTCGAAGACCGGAGAGATGGAGTAGCCGCCAATCTGCGCCGACGCTGGATCGATGTTGTTCTTGCGCATGAGTTCGCGGACCTGCTCGGCAGCGCGGGAGGCGCGGTCATACGCGGCCTGTGATGTGTTCTCCTGGGCAGCGATGTTGAACTGGATGACGGCGGTGTCGGGTGCGGCTTCGTATTTGCCGTCGGCGCCAGCGGTAACGCTATTGAGGACGGGAGATTGCTGCGCAGCAGCCATTACGGTACACAGGAGAATGGCGAGGGGGATGCGTTTCATGTGTGTGCCTCTCGGAATCAGGAGCTCTGATGATAAACGGGAGGGTGGTCGCGAGATAGGGTTGTGCGCGAGGGATGACACTATTCGTTCTGATGGATCGCGAAAAACGAAATGCAGAGATGTTTCGCTGCGACAACATGACTTCGAGGACGGGGACGCGGCTGGGTTACGAGTGGCGGAATGGAGTGGCCAGGTTAAAATTCCGACCCTACGCAACAGAGTGTAAGCCCACTCGAGGGCGAACGGGCTCCCTTCAAAACGTAGACCTGAAGTTACCGCAAAGGCACTTCTAGGGCGCGGTCGAGGCTGAGTTCGAGTTGCTGGCCCTTATCGAGGCGAAGGTCGCGGTCGGTAAGGATGCCAGCGGCAGCGCCTACAGCAGCTCCGGCTCCGGCACCGATTCCGGCGCCACGTCCACCTCCGGCGGCAGCACCTGCTGCGGCACCCGTACCCGCTCCAATGGCAGCCGCTTCGATCACACGCGTCTTGCTTGCACCTTTGCGCTCAATCTCCCCTTCGCGGTCGTCCGTCTTGACGCCGTGTTCGCCGGGGACGTCGCTCACCGTAGCTGCCAGCGGCATCCAACCATGGGGTGTTTTGATCTCGTCAAAGCTGAGCAGGATGCGGCCGTGGAATCCGCGACTGACTTCGCTGACGTGGCCCTTAACTTCGGCACCGCGCGGAATCATTGATCCGTTGGGGGCGGTGAGGTCTTCGGCGAGCTTAGCCTTGAAGTGCTTGTTGCCGTTGTTGCCGATCTTCTTGGTATCGAGTTTGTCCTGAAGCCGGATTACGAAGTGGGTGCCTTCGGGAATCCAGTTTGGCCCTGGGGTGCTGCTGTCGCGATTGCTAAAGTCGGAGGCAAAGACGGGCAGAGTCGAAACGAGAACGGCCGAGATCAAGCTTGCACGAAAACGGTTCATTGGGACACCTCAGATGGGATTTGGAACGCAGTGACGCAGAGACATGCTGCAACGGCACAGAAGCATGCTTCCCGGATCGGAAAATCTTTCGTAATAGCACTCATGAGTAATTTTCCGGCCCCCTGTAACTTCCAATTCACAGCAAGCGTGCAAGAATGAGAACACTAGAAAGCCCGCAAAGTTGTTCGCACGGGCGGGAGGGCTTCATGAGAGGTAAATGGTACATTCCGGCGACCTTAGTTGGTGTAGGTGGAGTGGCTGTGTTCCTGATGAGCGAGAACGGTCGTCGTTGGCTGCGGTGGGCGGCGGAACAGTTGCCACGTACACCCGGTCAGCTGCTGGCCTGGAACGAAGCCGCACAGCGTGAACTGGATCGGATACAGGCAGCGTTGAACCGAGTTGCGGATTCGCTGGAAGCGGCCCAATAGAGAAATTGGGTAATTGAGTGATTTGGTAATTGGGTGATTGAAAGGCAGTTCACTCTCCCTCCCCGCTGTGCGCAGGGGTGGCCAGCCAGGTCGTTGCAATCATTGCAGACGAAAATCTTAGACCGGGATGAGCTTGCCTGTCTTGGAAGCGTCGGCGGTGAAGCGGTAAATCTGAGTGTTGATTTCCTTGCGCAAGT
>CAZBCQ010000410.1:0-2482 GCA_964490255.1 uncultured Terriglobales bacterium
AAACCGCCATTATGACCTCGCCCGGTGGCGAAGATCAAAATGTTCAGCACTGCAAGGTCGACCACGGTATTCAGTAGTCCGACTAACGCAAATCGTTTAAGTTGTCGCAAAAAATTCCTGTCGTGTAAGGCGTGCGGAGCCTTTCCTCGCTTCCGACTCTGGTCTGGGATTGGTTGTCCCATAGATCCAAAACGAGCTTGCTGGAGCCCCTGAGCTTTCATTGTACCTGAAAGACTCTGGATTTCGCATCGCCCCTGGTGCACGCACCTCGCAATCCCGATTGTCTAAGTGGCACCTATTCTGCGACTTATCCAGCTTGGCCTCAGGGCATATACTCCGCGCCAATCGAAATCGCGCAGAGGAGAGATATGCGTTCCTGGGTGATTCACCGTATTCTTGCGATGCGACGTAGTGTGAGTCGAGGTGTCTCGGTGGCGTGCCTGCTCTCGGTGGCTCTGGTTGCGGGATTTGCGCAGCAACCAAAGGAGCCAAGCTTCGAGCTTTTGGAAACGAATCAGGAGTATGTCCTCCGCGGCCAGGGATACCAAATTCACATCACCAAAAGCGGCTTTGGACTGACCATCCAGCGCAATGGTGACATCGTGCTGCAAAGCGCGCAGCCACACGACGCGCAGTCGAACCTCTCGTTCCGCACGGATGGAGAGGTTTACAACGCTACGAGCGTGAAATCGTGGCACATGGACGGCAACACGCTGGTCCTGCTGTACCGGACCGATCTCAACGACGAAACCTTTGCGCGGGTCGAATTGACGCCCGAAGCGGGCGTAATCCACGTGAAGACCTGGGCCTTGAACTCCGGTGGACAGTTGATTTCGAGTTTGCGTTATCGCATTGGTCCCTCCGGACTCTGGTTTGGGGGCGGATTCCAGGGTTGGAGCGATCCGCAGGTGTTTCCGCTCAACGACGCGCACATCGTGAAGAACGGATTCTTCGCCGACGGATCCACGCAAGGAACGCCGGCCTGGTACAACACAAAAGGCACTGCGATCTGGGTACGAACGCCGCTGGATTTCCGCTACAGCTTTAATTCGATCGCCGGCGATAAACCTGACGGCATGCTGTTCGTGGAAATGCCGCACGCCTCCGAGCTCGCTTACGACATCCTGATTGGCACCGACATTAAAGATGTGGTGCAGCGGATCGTGCGCGAGGTCGGATTTCCGCAGGCGACACCGCCGGAGGACTACTTCCGGCAGCCGATCTTTACCACCTGGGTCGAACATAAGACTGAAGTTTCGCAACTCAAGGTGCTGGAGTTCGCGCACGCCATTCGCGAAGCGAAGATTCCTGCCGGGTTCATCGAGATCGACGACAAATGGGAGAGCCGATACGGCGACATGCAGTTCGACGGCTCAGAATTCCCCGATCCCAAGGCGATGGTCGATGAGCTGCACAGCCTGGGATTCAAGGTCACGCTGTGGGTGCATCCTTTCGTCAATGTCGATTCGGAAAGCTACAACCAGCTGCGGCATTCCGGCAATCTGATTGCGGATCGATCGGGTGATGCGGGACTGATCCGCTGGTGGCAGGGAATTGCTGCCGTCTGGGATTTCACCAATCCGACAGCTGCTGAGGCCTATCGTGCGCGGTTGAAGGAACTGCAGAGCAAATATGGTTTCGACGGCTTCAAGTTCGACGGCGGCGACGTGAATCTGGTTCCGCGCGATCTGAAGGCGCATGTCGATATCACCGCTGCGCAATACGCAGATGTCTACAACCGAGAAGCAGCGGCGCACTTCCCGTATAACGAAGCACGAGTGGGCGTCTATTCGCAGCCGCTCGGAATCGTACAGCGGCTGATCGACAAGCAATCGACTTGGGGCCGCGAAAACGGGCTGGCGGCAATCATTCCGGAGGCGCTGAACGTCTCCATGCGCGGGTATCCGTACGTGATGCCGGACATGGTGGGCGGAAACCAGTACGGCCAGGATAAAATCGACAAAGAGCTGATGATCCGCTGGGCGCAAGCTTCGGCGCTGATGCCGTTGCTGCAGTTCTCAGTCGGACCGTGGCACTTCGACGAGGAGACGGTTCGTCTTTGCCGCGAAGCTGCCGAACTGCATGTGAAGTTTGCGCCTTATGTCTACGAACTCGCGCAGCGGGCGCGAACTTCGGGGGAGCCGATCATCGCGCCACTGTGGTACGTCGCACCGGGGGACCCAAACACGTATCAACTGACGGACGAATTCATGCTCGGCAACGACGTGGTGGTGGCGCCGGTGCTGGTGCGCGGTGCGGGCTCGCGCGACGTTTACCTGCCCGCTGGCGAGTGGCGCGAACTGGCCAGCGGAATCCGCCTGCATGCGGCCTGGCATCGCGGCTATGCAGCGCCGCTCAATGTGCTGCCGGTATTCGTGCGAGAAGGCTCGGCGGTTGCGGCGCGATTCAAAAGTAGCTAGCCGAGGTCGCGCCAGGCATTGGCCTTCCATATTGCAGATCCCGTGATGCGGGCGGCGCCGAA
>CAZBCQ010000411.1:0-2469 GCA_964490255.1 uncultured Terriglobales bacterium
CGCTTCATGGCCGCTTGCGCTGCGGCATCGGTCATGTCCACGATGTTGAGTACCTGAGGAGACGCGGAGGTTGGTATCGGCACTGGCCCGTAAAGAGCCGTGTAGGCGCCTGTTGTCTGGCTAATCTGATTTGGATCCCGAGAGAGGAGGGTCTGTTCCAGTTGCTGAGAAGCCGGAAGCGTGGCGCTGCTGACGGGAATCCTCATTAGATTCTGAATTTGATTGAAATTGCCTTGCAGAACTCCCACCAAGCTCTTTGCCTGATCGATCAGCGCTTGCGGCCAGACTACCGTTTGCTGGAACTGTTGCATCGCGTTGTCCACACTCAGGATCTGGTCGAGTCCGCCTCCAACCACACTGGTCAGCGCTGACTGGACACTAGCCAAACCGGCAGCGAGCATCGCGCAGCACGGGTCGAGACCAAACTGCGCCCTCGCCGGCCAGGGAGCGGTGAACACGAGAACGATAGCCAGAATCATGACGCGCAATTTGTGGCCAAGCAGCCAACTCTTCGTGGCCCGGAGAACATTTGTCATTCGTCGCATTTCTTTTGCTCCTTCGCGCTCATTGGTGCTGCAGCAGATTCACGAGAATGCCGCGCAACTGGGTGGTGTTCGTCGCGTTCTCTTTTCGAAGCGTGTTGCGATGCGCGAGCCTTGCCGCCTCCTGGCGCAACTCAGCCGCCAACATCTTCTGTGAGAGCGCCTGGCTGTGCACGCAGGAGACAATCGCCGTGGCGGTCAAAAATGGCGCCGAGCCCGGGGCAGCTTCACTGGCGGCATTCTCAATCGAATCTGCAGATTGCAGTTCGATATCGGCAGCCTGATCGCTGGCCTTCAGCGTCTTGAGGTTGTCGAGAGCCAAGGCATCATCCATGTCGGACATGGCACGATCTGTTTGACTGGCCGCGGTCGCCGCAGGAATCAGCCCATAGGTATTACCGAATGTGGTGTTCAGGCTCGAAAAGTTGTTGACCTGGTGATCGCGAATTACGGCTTCGAATGCTTGCGGAGTGGGCAGCGTGGCGCTCGCCAGATTCACGCGAAAGATGCTGGTCATCAGCGTCCGGTACTGCCCAACCATTTGCGTGACTTGCGCCTTAGCTTGATTGATCAACTGCTGCGGCCAGGCAACTACCTGCTGCAGATTGTTCACCGCGGTGCGTACGGTATTGATGGAACCTAGTGCGGTCTGAATCACTCCATTGATCACGCTGAGCACTGCTTGAATTCCGCCAAGCACACCGGACTGCGCATGGGCGGGCTGTGGCACGCCAACTAGCGTCATGACCAGTGCTCCACTCAAAGCGACTGCAGTCAGCTTCCTGCCACTCTTGACGGTGACCACCAGCGATGCAAATGCCGCGAAGAAAACTGCGCACAAGATAAGTTGCATATCTACTCCTGCTGCCCCGCCTGTGTTGGACTTCCGGCCACTCGCATGTGCTCGGTGGCTGGCACTTCCACTGCTGCTGCGTTCACAGCGCCGGAAACTTCTTCCGGCAAAGGTGCGACATCCGCGAGCCCTTGCGGAAATCTCCTCGCCAGTTCCTGGTAACTTTCGAGCAATGGCCGCTCCGCCTGTTTCTTGAGAAACCAAGCCCGATATCTCCGTTCCCGCGGAAACGTGGTGCAGACCCAATAAGAAAGCGGAGTTGGCACAATCCGAATCGTCTGGGTCGTGTCTGCTTTCTCCCCGATCACCAGCAGCGCTTCCGCACTGCGGCCCTTTCGAGGTGCCCCGAATCCCTTGACCTCGTTCACCGCCACCGGGTTCAGGTTCAGGTGATTGACCAAAGGCGTTACGTCTCCCGGTTGCTGCCCAATGATTTTCGTTGTCGCATTTTTTAAAATGCCGGGGCCATGCGACCGAGGCTGGAACTCGGTGCCAACAAAGTCTTCAACCGTCTGGCTTATACCCCAGACGCTGGAGTTGCGCTTGCGGGCAGTTCTGTACAGCTGCACGACTTCAGGAGCCAGCGCCGGGGAGTCCAGCAGGAACCAGCACTCATCCAGCACGGAAATACTCGGCCGGCCTGTCTTGCCCGCAGCGCGCGCCGCCATGGCGGTTGCGATCAACATGCTCATGGCAGTCTCCAGCCGGTGATCGGAGCTGAGGCCCTCGACATTGAAGAACAGCCAGTCGCTGTCGAGCCGCATCGTGGTGGGCCGGTCAAACAACTTCGCGTAAATGCCGCCTTCGGTCCACGAGCGCAGCTTGATCGCCGCCAAATGAGCTTCGTCGATCGTGCGTTGCATCTTCTCGGCGTCGCGCCAGTTAGCCAGCTCCTCGCGCAAGTCGTTGAAGGTCGGGATCGGGTTTGAGTAGCGGATGGAACAACGCTTGTAGACGCGCGTGATCGCATCGGTCAGAACGGTGTCCAACAGCGATGTATCCGAGCCATGACTGTCGCCGAGCATGTGGCGCGTCAGGTTCTTGAGAAAAGCTGTCTTCTCGTTGCTGGGTGTC
>CAZBCQ010000412.1:0-2443 GCA_964490255.1 uncultured Terriglobales bacterium
AACGATCAGTTTCACGCTTGAACCATCCACCTTCGCACTCTTCTTGCGAGAAGCGTTCTCGCCGCGAAGGCGAACAACCGTGGCCAGCTCGTTCGAACCGGCCACATGTCGTTACTTCTTTTCCTTCTTCTCGGACTTTTCCCCAGCAGGTGCAGCGCCTTCCTCGTCCTGCTTGCCCTTCTTGATGACTTCGGGCTCTGCCGGAGTCGCACCAGCAACGGCCTCGGCGCCTTCCACCGGAGCTGCTTCCACGACTTCCTTCACCGACGTGATGTGCGCCACCGGCAATGTCTCGTCCGTAAGGAACTTGATCTTGCCTTCCATGTGCGGCAGATCGGAGACGCGCAGTACCTGGCCGAACGTCAGGTTGGTGACGTCCACATCCAAGTGAGCCGGAATGTCGCCGGGCAAGCACTCGATTTCGACTTCGCGGAGCAGCTGTTCCAGAATGCCGCCCTCGGTCTTCACGCCTGTCGGAACGCCCTTCAGCAATACCGGCACAGCCAGTTTCAGTTTCTGGTCCATGGCGATGCGCTTGAGGTCGATGTGCAGCAACGATCCCTTAATCGGCTCGTGCTGGTAATCAACGATCATCACCTTGCTGTTTTCGCCGTCGACGCTAAGATCGAAAATGGTGTTTGCGCCGGAATCCGAATGCAGAATCTTGTTGATCTGCTTGGGGTCGACAGCAATCGACACCGGATCTTTGTGCGCGCCGTACACGATGGCGGGGATAACGCCCTTCTGACGCAGGCGGCGAGCTTCGTTCTTGCCACGCTCGGTCCGCGGCTGAGCTTTCACGTTCACTGTTTCGTTTAGAGTAGCCATATTCCTTCCAATTCCTTCACTTCAAAGCTGGGTCGTCAGATAAACAGCTTGCTGACGGATGTCTCTTCATGAATCGATTTGATCGCGCTGCCAATCAGTCCGGCGATCGACAAAACTTTTACTTTGCCCGCCAGGATGCGTTTCGCTTCCTCAGTCAGCGGAATCGTGTTCGTTACCACCACCTGCTCAATCGGCGATTGCGCCAGTCGCTCAGTGGCTGGACCGGAGAGCACGGCATGTGTCGCGCACGCCACGATTCTTTTCGCGCCCGCTTCCTTCAATGCCACCGCGGTTTTCACCAATGTGCCGGCGGTGTCGATGATGTCGTCGAGAATCAAGCACGTCCGTCCTTGCACATCACCGATCACGTGCATCACTTCCGTGACGTTCATCGCGGTACGCCGCTTGTCGACGATAGCCAACGCCGAATCATTCATCTTCTTGGCGAAAAACCTTGCGCGCTCCACGCCACCTGCATCCGGCGAAACCACGGTCAGGTCCGGCAGGTTCTGGTCCTTGAAGTACGAGACCAGCACCGGCGACGCGAACAAGTGATCCACCGGCATATTGAAAAAGCCCTGAATCTGCGGTGCGTGCAGATCGACAATCACTGCACGATCCGCACCCGCGGTTGTAAGCAGATCCGCGACCAGCTTCGACGAGATCGGCGAACGCGGTTTATCTTTGCGATCCTGACGCGCGTACCCGAAATACGGGATCACCGGAGTGATGCGCCGCGCCGACGCGCGCTTAAACGCATCGATAAACAACAGCAGCTCCATGATGTGTTCATCCACCGGATAGCACGTCGGCTGGATCATGAACACATCGGCGCCGCGCACGTTTTCCAGGATCTGCACGTAACGCTCGCCATCCTGAAAACGTTGCGACATCGTCTGCCCCAGGTCCATGCCCAGGTGCTTGCAGACTTCGTGCGCCAGTTCCGGGTTAGCCGTGCCGGAGAAGATCTTGAACTTCTCATCGATACGGCGTTGTGGTTTGCGCTCGCCCTTGGGTTGCGCGTGATCGTCTTTCTTTTCTGCCTGAGCAGGACTAACTGCTGTCGCCATCGCGTCTACCGCCGTTGCGGTCTGTTGACCGGGATCGCCTGGTTTGGCTAATTCAGGTGCTACGCTCATCGACATTCCATAAATTGGTGATCTGGCTGGGCGGCTAGGATTCGAACCTAGACAAAGTGCTCCAAAGGCACTTGACCTACCATTAGTCGACCGCCCAAAACCATCTAGTAATTGAGTAATTTGGTGATTGAGTCATTGCAAATCGGTTTTGGAATTCCTCAATCACCCAAGGACTCAATTACCCAACTACTAAATCTCTCCAGTATTCCGCTCTGCTGATGGTCCGCGTCGCTGTGGCCGGAACGCCCTTGGCCTGCAGCTTCTCAGCGGCAGTGTCCGCCGCTCCGGCAGAGTCGAACAGTCCATAGACCGTCGATCCAGAGCCGGAAAGCGAAGCGTACTTCGCGCCCTCGCGTTCTAACACACGTTTCACGTCACGCAGTTCGGGATATTGAGGAAAGACGACGCGTTCGAAGTCGTTTTCTATCCCGGCACGGACGAGGTCGAGAAGCGGTGTCTCGGCCCGGTCCCCGCTC
>CAZBCQ010000413.1:0-2428 GCA_964490255.1 uncultured Terriglobales bacterium
CTTGGGTGATCGTAGAAAATCCATTCTTCGACCGGACCGGGACTCATCTTCCTATACTCGCCAAGGTGGATCGCGGCGCGAGCGAACCCATCAGGTTGGCGACTCGCGTTTAAGCCGTACATATCTGCCTCCGCTTCTTGCGTACGGGTCCATGTATTGAAGATCGGCGTCAGAACGAATCCGAATATAGAGATGATCAGGATCGCCAGCGGCAGCACGGCGGTATCGCCGACGCCCCGAATCTGCCACTTCTCGCCCCACCGCTCCAGGCTCCATCCAAGCGACCAGTACAGCAGGGCGAAGAACAACACATAGACAACCGAGAAGAACAGGATGTCTTTGTAAATGTGATTCATAACGTAGTGGCCCATCTCGTGGCCCATTACCGCCTGAATCTCATCCGGCGTCGCGCGGTTCAGCAGATTGTCATTCAGGGTGATTCGCATGGTTTTGCCGAAGCCGCTCACGTTGGCGCTCATACGCGTGCTCTGCTTGGAAGCGTCAATCTGCCAGACATCACGCGCAGGGATTCCGTTTGCGCGTGCCATCGCGAGTATCGGCGTCGTGATCTTCGGATTGTCGAGCAGCTTCGGCGTGTTGAAGATCGGCTGAATGAAAACCGGGCTAATCAGGATCAAGATGATCAGAAAGATCACCGACACACCCGCGCCCCAAATCCACCACGTGCGCGGCAACCTGCGTACAAGCCCGAACAGGATTATCAGCGCAATCGCACCCATCACTAGACCGAGAAGCAGTCCTTTGAACTGATCGCCCATCCAGCCCCCGAATGTCTGTGTCGCGAGTCCATATTTCTTCTCGCGGATGAAGCCTTCGTACACAGCAAGCGGGATGCCGAGGATTGTGGTGAGGATTAGGTACTGGATCCAGTACAGTGCGGTCTGCAGCGGTTTGAAGCGAGTGATGCGCTCGGCTACATTGCGCATTGCCGCGGACCAGCGCAGGTTCAGCAGGATCAGCGCGATCACAGCGCCGTACAGGAAGTCCCAAAGGATGAGCCAGTAGCCGCCTTCGAAATATGCGTCGGAGCGGGCGCGCGCAGTCGCGGGCATCTCGGCCAGATACGCTTCGGTTGCCGCTTCGGCGTCGAAGTGGGGCGAGGGTTGCGCGGCGGCGGGCACGGGGATCGCGTCGGGCATTTTCGTGTCTGCAGTGGTCTGCTGCGCGCTAGCAGCCGAGCAGGCGAGAGCAAGGAAGAACACTACGCTCGCGAGAGAGGATCGTAGACGGGACATCGTTGACCCTTTCTTGTTGGGAGATCCTGGGCGGAGAGTATATACGCCTTCCGGGCACTACGAGCTAAGACGCTCAGAATCGCTGTTGGTTTAACAGCAGTCTGACAGGTTACTGCTTCCTGTTTTCGGAGAGGGAATTACGTGCTGGTGGTGAACTCGACAAGGTTGTTCAACTTGGCTTGCGCGGCACCGGAATCGATGGAATCTGCCGCTCCTGGCAGTCCTTCGACAATCGAATCGGCGCGGCCCGCAGCTACCAGCGCGGCAGCGGCGTTCAGCAACACCACATCGCGCTTGGGAGACTTCTCGCCGGAAAGAATCGCGCGAATGATGCCAGCATTCGCGCCGGCGTCGCCTCCCGCGAGAGATTCCATCGGCGCGCGCTTCATGCCGAACAACTCCGGCACCACTTCGTACTTTCGAACGGCGCCATCGCGGACTTCCGCAATCTTCGTTGCTCCGGTGATAGTGATCTCATCCAGACCATCCATCCCATGCACCACCAGTGCGCGCCGCAGCCCAAGCAGTCGTAGGGCTTCCGCAACTTTCTCCACCAGTTCGCTTGAGTAGACGCCCACCACTTGTGCCGACGCATGTGCTGGATTCGTGAGTGGACCCAGCAGATTGAACACCGTCCGCAGCCGCAGTTCACGGCGCGCCGGCTGGACATATTTCATGGCAGAGTGCATTGCTGGCGCAAACAGGAACGCAATGCCGATTTGATCAAGACACGCTGCCACGCGGTCTGGCGGGAGATCGATTTTGACGCCAAGGGCTTCCACAACGTCGGCCGATCCGCACTTGGAAGTGACGCTGCGGTTGCCGTGCTTGGCGACGCGCACGCCCGCTCCAGCAACCGTCAGCGCGGTTGCGGTCGAGATATTGAAAGTGCCGCTGGCGTCTCCGCCGGTTCCGCAGGTGTCGACCAACGCGTCACGCTCGGTATCACTCACGTCCAGTGCCGAATTCCGGCTGATCTGCAAAGGAGTGGCCGCGGCGCGAATAGCTTCGGCAAATCCCACGATCTCCTCGACCGTTTCGCCCTTCATGTGCAGCGCTACCAGCAGGGCACCGATCTGCGCATCAGTGGCGCCGCCGCCCAGAATCTCGCTCATGACGGCCCTCGCCTCCTCGCGACTGAGCGAGCGGCGGTGGTTTGCGACCTGATGCAG
>CAZBCQ010000414.1:0-2411 GCA_964490255.1 uncultured Terriglobales bacterium
ATGATGCACTGCTCGGTGCGGCGGAAATCGTAGTTCCACAGATCCTGGAACCACATGCCGGCGACCATTAGCACATTCCAGCGGTCCTTGCGGCGCTTCTCGATATCCTCGAGCGTGCGATCGCCCCCGACCTTGCCGTAGGCTCCCGACTTCGCCTTCTTGGTGACGCCGAAAGTCTTGTCGAGCTTCTTCAGCATGTCGAACATGGTGAAGTGCGTGGTGGTCTGGAACGGATCGTAGTTGCGCAGGAATGCCAGCGCCATGCCGAAGGCCGACCACTGCTGGCCGCGCCCTGCGTCGACGATCATGGCAGTGTCGCGCGCCATCTGGTGCGCGTCGAGGAACTGGGTAATCGGCGCAGCTTCCTTGGTTTCCTTATCGACCATGACGGCCATGCCTACGCCGCAGTTCGGGTGGCAGCCGCAGCTCAGTTGCCCCCAATCGTGCCCGGGACCGTGCGCCAGGTCAGACCAGTCGGAGAACGTCGACATGAACGAGATGGGGAACCAGTCGCGCGTCGGCTCGCCGATTCCAACCTGATTCTTCACGTCCTGCGCCAGGTGCGACAGCGTATAGCGCTGCGCCATACGACGCTCGTCGGTGATCTCCTCGTCGCGTCCGGTGAATGAAACCGGCTGGAACGAGACGAACGGAATGATTTTGGGATTGTCGAGCGCGAACTTAACGATGTTACCGACCTGCTCGTTGTTGATGCCGTTCACGATGGTGACGACCGGCACGATATCGACACCCGACTTGTACAGGTTCTCGATCGCGCGCAGCTTCACGTCGAACAGGTTGCCGATCTTGCGATGGGCATTGGCAGCGTTGCCGATTCCGTCGAACTGGAGATAAACGTAACGCAGTCCGGCTTCCGCGGCTTGCTGGCAGAACTCGATCGACTTCGCGAACTCGATCCCATTGGTTGCAGCCTGCACTGAGGTGTAGCCAACATGGCGCGCATAACGAACCGCGTCCAAGAAGTACGGGCTTAGGGTAGGCTCGCCGCCCGAAAACTGCACCGACATCTGACGCTTCGGCTTGATGGTGACGGCGTTATCGAGCAGCTGCTTGATTTCGTCCCAGGTGAGTTCGTGAACGAAGCCGACCTGGTTGGCATCCATGAAGCAGGGATCGCACATCATGTTGCAGCGGTTGGTCAGGTCGACAGTGAGCACCGAGCCGCGGCCGTGCTTCACGGTCGAGGTGCCGTGATTGTGGAGCTTCTGGTCATTGTGGGCGCGAATGTCGCGGCCCGGGAAAACGTCTTCCAGATGCTTGGAGAATGCCGGATCGACGGACATGACGTCTTCAAAGTGCCCGTGCTTGGGGCAATCCTTCACCATCATGATCTTGCCGTCTTTTTCGACGATGGCGGCCTTGATCTCGCCGACCTTCGCATTGCGCAGGATTTCCTGTGGAAGCTTGCCGTCCAGGATCTGCTTGCGGATTTCAGGCACGCACTTCGGGCAAAGCGAGTCGGTAGCGCGAGGCCAACCTAGCGGCGGCTTGGTCTTTTCGTAGGACTTCAGGAGCGGTTTTTCGCTCCACGCGGGGGTGAACGAAGGCGTCTGCTTGCGCATGCTGATGGCCGCGTACGGCACCCATGCTGCCTTCGCTGCGAGTGTCACCACCTTCTCTACATACTTGATCGGTTTCGGCATCGTCAGGTATCTCCGGCAAAACAAAAGCTAGTAGCGGGATGGATAGGCAGCAACCTGCCGGGGAACACCCCTGCTAAGTCCAACAAGTAAAAAGACTATTCCCCCACAGTTGTCATCTTAGCCTGCCCTCGCCCATTGCCAAACCTTCAATGCTTAAAACGCTTGTTTTCACCGCCAAGTGGTCAACTGCTGCATTGAACGGGAGCAGCTAAGTGCTTGAAAAAGAAGAGAAACCGCCGATTGTCAGGATTGTTGACCTACTGGGTACCAATTGAGTCCGGAAAGGATTGCTCAGCTCCTCACCGAGATACCAGCGGACCGGATGCTAGAATGCGGTTTCAATCGCCCCGTCTTCATTTTGGAATTCGGATTTCGCCATGCAACACGGCCGCGCCGCTTTACAGAAAATCATGGGAGAGGTGCTGGACGGAGCTCCGGCAAGCGAGGCTCCCAGCCTGGCCTGGGCGCTCGTTTGTGGACCGGGAGTAGCGAAACGCACCCGGGTACTCGGCTTTCGCGCGGGGATCCTGCGGGTGGAAGTGCCAGACGTGGCCTGGCGCAATCAACTGACCAGCTTGCTTCCCAAGTACCTCGACGCGCTAAATCAGACGATCACGGCGCAGGTGAAGCACATACTCTTCCTTCTACCCGGCGAGACTTACGGATTCGATCAGAAATGAAAGTCACCGAAAAAGACGTGCAGTACGTCGCCGATCTGGCAAACCTGGAACTCACGCCGGAAGAACA
>CAZBCQ010000415.1:0-2399 GCA_964490255.1 uncultured Terriglobales bacterium
TTCCGGCTCCGGTTCGAATTCGTCTACCGGAGGTGGTGATGGCGTATACGCCGACCGCGACTGCGATATCGCCACCGCCGCATTCGAGACGCGTGGCTCACGCTTGCGCATCCATTCGGTGCGGAAGCCGGTTGCGATCACCGTGATCTTCACGTCGTCCTTCATCTTCTCGTCGAGGACAGCGCCGAAGATGATGTTCGCGTCCTCGTGCGCGGCGTTCTGGATGATGCTGGACGCCTCGTTGACCTCGGCCAGTTTCAGCGAACTCGATCCGGTGATATTGATCAGGATGCCGCGCGCTCCATCGATCGCGCCCGCTTCGAGCAGCGGCGAAGCAATCGCACGCTGAGCGGCTTCGATCGCACGCGCGTCGCCCTTGGCGGTTGCGGTGCCCATAACGGCGTAACCCATGCCCGCCATGATCGCCTTCACATCGGCGAAGTCGCGATTGATGATTCCCGGAATCGTGATGATGTCCGAGATGCCTTGTACCGCCTGGCGCAGAATGTCGTCTGCAACGCGGAACGACTGGAAGAATCCGGCATCGCGCGCCACCGCAAGCAGCTTTTCGTTCGGAATCACGATCACCGTGTCCACCGATTCGATCAGCTCCGCTAGTCCGCGCTCTGCCTGGCCTTGCCGGCGGCGTCCTTCAAATCCAAACGGCTTCGTGACCACCGCGACGGTCAGTGCGCCCATCTCGCTCGCCAGTGACGCAATGATCGGCGCAGCACCCGTGCCGGTTCCGCCACCGAGTCCGGTAGTGACAAACACCATGTCAGCGCCTTCCAGCGCCTCGATGATCTTGTCGGCGTCCTCGAGCGCGGCTTTACGGCCGACTTCCGGATTCGCTCCCGCGCCCAATCCACTGGTAAGCTTCACGCCAAGCTGCAGTTTCACCGGTGCGCGCGACATCTTCAGCGCCTGCAGGTCGGTATTGGCCACGATGAAATCGACGCCTTCCAGATTCGCGTCGATCATGCGATTCACGGCATTGCTGCCGCCTCCACCCACTCCGACCACCTTGATCTTGGCACTGTTCGTGGGATCTTCGTTGAACTGAATGCGAATATCCTTTTCTGTATCCATCTCCGCCTTCTTTTTAGAATTCTCAACGTCGTGCTTGGCCACAGTCATTACCCTCGCGAACTCAGGTGGTCCAGATCGCGGAATCGCCTGATCACGATCCCAGTACGGCTTTCAGGCATCACGGCGCGCGAAGATTGCCTTCAGTCGTGAAGCAAGTCCATTCTCATTCGCCGGCCGCAGTTGTCGTGCGCGGTACGCGTACAGCACGCTGCCGATCACGGTTGCGTATTCTGGCTCGACCAGCGACGCCGGCATTTTCGAGATCGGCATCGGCAGTCCATAGCGG
The DNA here is from genome assembly GCA_964490255.1 of uncultured Terriglobales bacterium. Lineage (GTDB taxonomy): Bacteria > Acidobacteriota > Terriglobia > Terriglobales > Acidobacteriaceae > JAJPJE01. Next base: position 1,376 of record CAZBCQ010000415.1, read on the forward strand.
ACTGGCTTGCGCAAAACCTGCTCCGCGATTTCGGGCATGCCATTCAGCTTGGAACCGCCGCCGGTCAGAACAAAACCTGCATTACACAATTCAAATACACCCGATTGCCGCAAATGGTCACGCATAATCTCGAAAAGTTCGCGTGCCCGGGGCTCAAGAATCTCACCTAGCTGGCGCTGCGGCATCAGCCGCGACGGCCGCTCGCCAACAGACGGGACTTCAATCTCATTTGTCTCGGGAATTCGCGTGACCACGGCGTGCCCGAAGGATTTCTTGATCTTCTCGGCATCGGTCAGCGGAGTTCGTAGGCCCACGGCAACATCGTTGGTGAAGTGATCGCCGCCAATCGGAATGCACGCAGTGTGGATCACCGCGCCTTCGTGGATGATGATGAGATCGGTCGAACCGGCTCCGATGTCCACCAGGCAAACGCCCAGCTCGCGCTCATCGGATCGGAGCACGGCGTCGGCGTCGGCCAGCGCTTCGAAAATCGTGTCGTCCACCTGGACACCACCGCGATTGACGGTCGTCACCACGTTCTGCGTTGCTGAAGAAGACGCGGTCACGATGTGAACGCGAACCGCCAGCTTCGTCGCCATCATCCCCAGTGGCTCGTTAACACCAGGCTGTTCGTCGAGAATGAACTCCTGCGGAAGCAGGTGCAGAATCTGGCGATCAGGAGGCAGAGCCATAGCCCGGGCCCGGTCCACTGACGCGCGAATGTCTTCGCGGGAAATCTCTCGAGCTCGTGATCCGAGACTGATGCCGCCCTGGCTGTTCAGACCGCGTATATGTGCTCCGGCAATTCCAATAACGGCACGCTCGACCGGCGCTCCGGCCATATCTTCGGCTTGCTCCACCGCTTTCTGGACGGAGGCGATGGCTTTTTCCAGATCGACAATGATTCCCTTGCGCGAGCCGCGCGACTCGCAAACACCATGCCCGAGGTACCTCAACCCCGAGTCGGTGATTTCGGCCGTAAGCGCGCAGGTTTTCGCGCTGCCTACATCAATGGCCGTCAATA
>CAZBCQ010000416.1:0-2385 GCA_964490255.1 uncultured Terriglobales bacterium
AGTTCGGCTATGCGTTGGATGGAGAGATCGTTGAGTCCCGGAAGGATGGCGGCCAGGTAGTCGCGCACCGGGATCTTGAGTCGGCGGCAGCTTTCGATCACGGAGAGGATCGCCGCGACCTTGGGCCCCGCCTGTTCATCACCCAAGTGGATCCAGTTTCTGCGTCCCAGAGCCAGGGGACGCATGGAGTTCTCTGCGAGATTGTTGCTCAGTTCTAGTTCGGGGTGGTCGAGGAAGCGCGTCAGCTTGTCCCACAGCTTGATCGTATAGCGACACGCATTTCCAAAGCAGCTCTTCGGTAACGCTTTGTCCCGCCCTTCCAAGAGTTGGGTCTTGATCTCGTCCAACAGCGGTTTGGCTTCCTGCTGGCGCAGGGCGTCCCGTGCGGCCAGGTCCATGTTCTCCTCGCGTACTTTTGCATCGACGGCAAACAGGTCGTTCACCAACTTGAGCAAACGAACGGCGGCTTGGTCTTTCGGATCCAGACGCACCGATTCGACCAGCTTTCTACGCGAATGCGCCCAGCATGCGGCGTGCACCACACGTGCTCCGCCCAGACCGTCATAGCCGGAATAGCCATCGGTTTGCAGAAGACCTTCGAAACCTTTCAGAAACTGCCGCGGCCCTTCGCGGCCACGACTCATGCGGAAATCGAAGACCACTCCGCCTCCTGGACTGCCGTACTGCCACAAATAAGCTTGGTGATTCCGGCCACGGCGATCATGCATCTGCACACCCACCGGTGTCTCATCTGCCTGAATGTATCGTCCGCCGATCAGCTCTCGCCGCATTGCCTCAGTCAGGGGCATCAGCAGCTCGCCCACCCTCATCACCCAGCCATCCAGCGTCGCTCGGCTTATATCCACCCCAGCATCGCGATGCAGGATCGCGCTCTGGCGGTATAAGGGGCAATGATCCGCATACTTGCTCACGATCGTATCGACCACTACGCGGTCGCTCGCCAAGCTCTTCTCGATGATCCGTGGCGGCAGCGGCGCTGCACTTACACCCCGCTCCTCGCACTTCTTGCAGGCGCGCTTCTCACGCTTGGTCACCACCACGAAGTACTTCGCCGGTTCCACGTCCAGCTGCTCGCTCTCTTCGTAGCCGATTACCATGGTTTCCGCGCCGCACCCACCACACACGCACTGCTCGGGTACGCACGGAATCACTCGCTCGACGCGCGGCAGATCCGCGGGTAGCGACTGACGGCCGGGATGCTTGCGCCGGGCTCGCACCGAAGGTAACCGTTCGCGCTGGCTTTCGGCTTCGACTTCCACATCACTGACACCCGGCTCTTCTTCCAGCAACTCCATCTGCAGGGTCGCCAGCTTCTCGCTGCTTGGACCGTACTTCGCGATCCGCTGCCGACGCAACTGCTCTTCCAGCATCTGGACCTTCAACTCTGCATACTGCAAACGCTGCTGGGTCGAGTCCAGTTGCCGCTTCAGTTCTTCGATGGTGGTCGTGTCAGGTGAGGAAATCGGCGGGGTCGGAGTGGACCTCGTTCTGGGTTGGGAAGTCTCACTCACGCTGCAGCTTGAATAACAGAAACGCCTGTGGATACTCAAGCGTTTTGTCCAGTGTTTATGCGGTAAATCGTGTGTCCTGTGGTTCTTCTCCTGCCGGCTTGCGATACCACTTCCGATGCCGCGCTTGCCCAAGATCGATTCCGCCCAGCAGCATCGCAAACTCCTCGTGACTCAGTAACACCTTGCCTCGTGCGTCCCCGGACTCGGGCCAGTAAAAACGCCCCTTTTCTAATCGCTTCGAGCACACCCATAGCCCTGTCGTATCCCAGAACAGACACTTCAGTCGATTGCGCTGCGCGTTGGAGAACAAAAACAGGTGACCACTCAGAGGATCGCACTGCAGCTGATCGCGCACCAGTCCGAACAGCCCATTGAAACCCTTGCGCATGTCGGTTGCTCCCGGCGCTAAATAGATGCGCGTCGCCGCTCCTATCCCGAACATCTCTACATCCTCTCCAACACGGCCACGATTCGCGCCAGCGTCGTGGCATCAAAGCCAACACCGATCGCGATGCGACGACCCTTCGGCAGTACCACGGCAAGAGCTCCCTCCGGCTCATGCTCTGCGAACCGGCTCCCGGCGGCGACTTCCACCGCAACCAGCCCTCCACTGGCAGGCGAAATCCTCCTTGGCTTGTTCAGATACCGGTTCAGAGTGGTCAACACTACACCACGACGCCGGCAGAACTCGGCTTGCGTCAATCCGCTCGAATGAAACTCTTCCACCAACTCCAGGATTGCAGCCGCACTACGACGCGGCCGCGGAACACGAACAAGTGCTTGAGCTTGATTCATGCTTGTAGTTCATCACGCCGGCCGGCCGCCGAACAGGTGGGTTGCTTAAACGCTTACG
>CAZBCQ010000417.1:0-2385 GCA_964490255.1 uncultured Terriglobales bacterium
TGACGAGGTGGACGATGCACGCTCTTTTGCAGGATCTCGGTTATGGTCTCCGGCTGATGCGCAAAAGTCCTGGTTTTACAGCGGTGGCCCTGATCGTCCTCGCGCTGGGGATCGGCGGCAATACCGCGATCTTCAGTGTTATGGATGGAATTTTGCTCCAGCCGCTGCCATATCAGCAGCCCGATCAACTTGTTTCCATCCGCTCAGCTGAACCGTCGCGTGGAATCCCCCCTGTAGTTGCCTCGTATGCTGATTATCTCGACTGGAAGCAGCAGGCGCACTCGTTTTCCAATATGGGAATGTACGTCTCTGACGCCTTTAATCTCTCCGCAGGTGAACAGCCGGTGCGAGTTGAAGCCATGCACGCCAGCAGCAGTGCGCTTCAAACCTTGGGAGTCGCACCCGAGCTGGGACGCATTTTCACTTCTGCTGAAGAACAGTGGGGGAATCGCCACGTAGTGCTGCTCACGCATGCTCTCTGGAAAAGCAAGTTTGCGGCGGATCCTAACATCGTCGGCCGAAACATAAGGCTTGATGCCGAACCGTACATAGTCATTGGAGTGATGCCTGAGAGCTTCGCCGCGCTGACATCACAGGTGCAGATATGCGTGCCATTTGCGCTGCCGCCCAATGTCCAAATGCCTCGTGGAGCGCGCTGGATACACGTGATCGCGCGAATGAATCCAGGCGTAACTATTGCAATGGCGCAACGGGAACTTCAAGCTATCCAGGAAAGGCTTGGGCAGACCTATGCGGACGACCGGGGTGTGGTGAATTCGGTGATTGGAGCAAAAGAGCAATTGGTCGGTAACACGCGAACCGCTCTCGTCGTCCTTGCAGGCGCGGTCGGCCTGTTGCTTCTGGTCGCTTGTGCAAACCTTGCAAATCTGCTGATTGCCAGGGCCAGTGTGCGACGAGTTGAGATTGCGGTGCGAACAGCGCTCGGTGCGAGCCGTATACGCATCGTTCAACAGCTGCTTAGCGAGAGCATTCTATTGTCGATATCCGGGGGCCTCCTCGGAATTGCCTTCGCGATTGCAGGCATGCGTCTTCTGACTGCGCTTTTTGCGGAGCAACTACCGCGGCTTCAGGAAGTCCGTTTGAATGGTCAAGTGCTGGGATACGCAATCGTGCTGTCGGCCGTTACGGCTTTCGCATTTGGCCTGCTTCCGGCGCTGCAATGTTCCAGAATGGAACCACAGGAGACCCTCGGCGCAAGTTCGAGGATGTCTTCAGCTACTGCTCGCGGCCGGCGCACCCGCCAAACCCTGGTTGTCGCCGAAGTCGCGCTCACGCTCGTGCTCCTCGCTGGCGCAGGGTTGCTGGTGAACAGCCTTTATCATCTGAGTCACACCGATCCCGGCTTTCGCACCAACAATTTGCTGACCTTGCAAATAGGCTTGCCGTCAGCGCTATACACAACCTACCAACAGCGAACATTGTTCTATCGCGAACTGCTCGATCATATGCCGCGTTTGCCGGGGGTTGTCTCCGCCGGCCTGACAATGACTATGCCGCTTCAGACGAATGGGAATCACAACTGGACGATGTTCGTTCGTGGGGACCGTCCCATTCCACCGACGCCAGAGGGCCTTCCAACTGTCGCCTTCGCTTTCGTTACACCCGGCTACTTTCAGGCACTGGGAATCCCCCTAATCCATGGACGAGCGATCACCGAGAGCGACGATCTGCACGCGCCCAGAGCGGCAATCATCAGTGAGTCGCTTGCCCGGCGTGTCTTCGCCGACGAAGAACCCCTGGGCAAGACATTCCGTTTCAACAATCGACCCGATGCGCCCGTCGTAACGATAGTGGGGGTGGTGGGGGATCTGAAGTGGGAGAACTTAAGGCAGAGCGAGCCCGTCATCTATGTTCCCTTGGCGCAGGCTGCGGATCATGTGCCATCGACCCTATTACTGGTTGTGCACACCACGTCAAACCCACTGGCACTCGTCCCTTCCGTGAGAAGCGCCATCCATCAACTCGGAAGTGACGTGGCAATCGCGTATATAGAAAGCGGTGAGAATCTGATGTCCAATGCTATGGCGCAGCCGAGAAGCGATGCATCTCTGTTCGTGTTATTCGCTGCATTAGCGTTGATTATCGCTGCCGTAGGCATCTATGGAACGCTTTCGTACAGCGTGGTGCAACGCACTCGAGAGTTAGGGATTCGGATGGCTTTGGGAGCGCAACGCGCGCAGGTCTTTGGCATGGTCATCCGCCAAGGAATGGGATCTGCGGCTGTAGGAATGTTGGCCGGAGGCGTGGCTGCTTTGGGCGCGACACGGGCCCTCAGCAGTCTTCTGTTTGGGATAAAGCCCACCGATCCACTTACCTTTGCGTTGGTGTTGGCGCTTGTCACAGCAGTTGCGCTCGCAGCGTGCT
>CAZBCQ010000418.1:0-2375 GCA_964490255.1 uncultured Terriglobales bacterium
AAAACTGATAACGAAAAGGTGGAGAAACAGATGGCTGACTTGCAAGCAATTGAGGATCAGATCGTTGGCCTGTCGCTGCTCGAAGCGGCAGAACTGGTAAAGAAGCTGGAATCGCGTTTGGGCGTTTCCGCGGCGGCAGCGGCGCCGGTCATGGTGGCTGGTGGCGCAGGCGCAGCGGCAGGCGCTGCTCCGGCCGAAGAGAAGACCGAATTCACGGTTGTCCTGAAAGAAGTGGGCGGCAACAAGATCAACGTCATTAAGGCCGTACGCGAAGTCACCAGCCTGGGCTTGAAAGAAGCCAAGGACCTGGTCGACGGAGCTCCCAAGACCGTGAAGGAAGGCGTCTCCAAGGAAGAAGCCGAGACCATTAAGAAGAAGTTCGCGGACGCTGGCGCAACTGTTGAAATTAAGTAGTTGGCCACCGGGCATGTCCCGGGCGTAGAATCATCCTAGGATTGGCTCTCCCGCTTGGAGGCCAATCCTGGGATTCGCAAGTTGTGAATCGGAGCGAGAACTCAGGCATCTAAGTAATCACAGTTTCTCTCGCCCCGGAGATAGCAGATTCACGGCGGCGGTTCCAACCGTTTTTCCCGCGGGGACTCAGGTAACGGCGGTGCCTGAAGTTGCAGGAAAGGCGGCAGGGGGCCAGAACAGACCTTCTACACTGACGCTGGAAACCAAAATTAATTTCGTTCGAGTGCCGCGAATGGCGCCCACGGGGAATCATGTCCCTTCGGGCGCATTTGTCGTCTCTTTCAAAAGCTTCGCCGGTTAGCGGCAAACCAGGCGAAGGCCGCTTTTACCCGTCCGGGTTCCTCTCGGAACAACGGACGTTATGTGATGCCGTGCAGGGGTTACACAGGCCTCTCCGGCGGACCCAAACCGGGCCGCCAGGATGTTTGATGCGCCGATTGTAAGCGTCCGGCACGGTAAGTCAAGAGTTTCAGGAGTCTTTTGATGCCCAATAAGAACAGCGCCTCCCGTACCCGTTTCGACTTCTCAAAAATTCCGGCGACCATACAGATCCCGAACCTGATCGAAGTCCAGAAGCGTTCGTACGACCGGTTCCTCCAGATGGACCGCTTGCCCAGTGAGCGTGATGACGGCGGATTGCAGGCCGTATTTCAGTCGGTCTTCCCGATCACGGACTTCCGCAATGTTTCGCAGCTGGAGTTCGTGGACTACGCCATCGGCAACTGGGAATGCAAGTGCGGTCACCTTAAAGGACTGCACCACCTGCGTACTACCTGCCGCAATTGCGGAGCTACGGTTATTACCGACCCGTTTCATCCGGGCGAAGTGCTCTGTCAACGTTGCGGAACCTATAACGCGAACACACCAGATTTTTGTAACAAGTGCGGCGACCCAGTCGGATTGCAGTTGAAGTACGACGTAGCCGAGTGCGAAGAGCGCGGCATGACGTACTCCGCTCCGCTGAAGGTCACCATGCGGTTGACCATCTACGACAAGGATCCGGAAACCGGCAACCGCTCCATCCGCGATATCAAGGAGCAGGAAGTCTTCTTCGGCGACGTTCCGCTGATGACCGATAACGGTACGTTCATCATCAACGGCACTGAGCGCGTAATCGTCAGCCAGTTGCACCGTTCGCCGGGCGTCTTCTTCGAGACGGCGAATAACCGATCCTACTTCCTCGGCAAGATCATTCCTTACCGCGGATCATGGGTGGAATTCGAGTACGACCAGAAGAACGTTCTTTACGTTCGCATCGACCGCAAGCGCAAGTTCCTGGGAACCATCTTCCTGCGCGCGCTCGGTCTGCGTTCGAACGAAGACATTCTGCGCACCTTCTACACCGTCGACCGGATCACCTTCCGCGACAAGAAGCCTTACTGGACGCTGGAGCCGGGTGTTGACCGTCCGACGAACCTAATCGGCATGAAGCTTTCGCATCGCCTCGTAAACAAGAGCGGCGAGGAAGTAGCGCACGCTGGACGCAAAGTTACTCCGGCAATCATGCGCGAAATTCACAAGGCGAAGATCAGCGAAATCGAGATCGAGCCAGGTGACCTGGAAGGCGCCTACGCAGCCGCCGATATCGTCGATACGACGAGCGGCGAAGTGCTGCTGGAAGCCAACAGCGAGATAACCGCGGAAGTGCTCTCGAAGGTGCTGGATGCCGGCATTGGCGACATCCACGTGTTCTTCCCTGAGCGCGACGACGTGGGCACGGTGATCAGCGCGACCCTGAAGCGTGATTCAGTGAAAACGCCGCAGGAAGCCCTGATCGAAATCTACCGTAAGCTGCGTCCGGGCGATCCGCCGACCCTCGACACGGCGACCGCGCTGTTCCAGGGGATGTTCTTCGACCCGCGCAAGTACGACTTCTCGCGCGTGGGCCGTTTGAAGTTCAA
>CAZBCQ010000419.1:0-2371 GCA_964490255.1 uncultured Terriglobales bacterium
GTCCATAGAGGCTCGAGATCGAGAAGATGGCCCGCGTGTTCCTGGGCTGACCACTTGTTTTCTCGTTTGGCTACGAGAACGTCGCGCGACATACCGCGTAGCATCTCTTCCAGGCGCGCTGGAGTGCCTCGCAGCCGGACGCAAAGATTTGGGTACTGCTCAACTGGGAATGTGAACTCGAACTTGCGTTCAAACCATGCTGGGACTTGGCTCATAGGGCATAACTTAGATTTCGATCGCTTCGAGCTCGCCTCACTTTCTTTTGCTAAGTTCTCCGACGACTATTAGTTTTGCCAGTATCCGCACGAAAGCCTGCCTTAATAAGATCGACTCGCTAATAAATCGACTCGCTGCGTCGGGAGACCTCCCGAACACGCCAGAGTTACTGTCGATCTAACGTCCTGCCAGCCCAGCGCACGATGGGCATGGGCTATCGCTCACCAGCGCGAACCTTTGGCGCAAAGCCAGGAGAAGACAATGAAGACCAGCGAAAAATTTCCCATCGCCTACTTCGAAACCAGTGAGCAGAAACGATTGAATGACGCACGCGAAAAGGGTCTTCCCTGGAAGAAATGGGGTCCATACCTCAGCGAACGACAATGGGGTACCGTGCGCGAAGACTACAGTCAGGACGGGAACGCATGGAACTATTTCAGCCACGACCAGTCCCGCTCTCGCACCTATCGCTGGGGAGAAGATGGCTTGGCGGGGATCTCTGACGACAAACAGCAGCTCTGTTTTGCAGTTGCGCTGTGGAATGGGCGTGATCCGATTCTGAAGGAGCGTTTATTCGGGCTCACCAACAATGAAGGCAATCATGGCGAGGACGTGAAGGAGTACTACTTCTACCTCGACAGCACACCGACGCACTCTTACATGAAGTACCTCTATAAGTATCCGCAGAAGGAATACCCATATCTCGATCTGGTGCAGACGAATGCGCGACGTTCAAAGGAAGAGTTCGAGTACGAGTTGCTCGATACTGGGATTTTCGACGACGACCGCTACTTCGATGTGTTCGTCGAATATGCGAAGGCGGATCCAGAGGACGTGCTGATCCGCATCTCGGTCCACAACCGGGGACCGGAAGCCGCAGAGATCCATCTGCTTCCGACACTCTGGTTTCGCAATACGTGGGCTCGGGGACACGCTGACAAGCCGGCGCTGCGTTCGGTCGAGGACGGGAGGGTGCTGGCGGTGCACGAACGTCTAGGGGAACGCACGTTGCAGTGCGAGGGGAACCCGGAACTGCTGTTTACGGACAATGAGTCCAACACTAAGCGCCTGTGGGGGCAGGAAAATGCCTCGCCGTATGTGAAAGATGCATTCCACGAATTCGTGATCTCCGGTAGGAAAGAGGCGGTGAATCCATCCGCAGAAGGTACAAAAGCTGCTGCTCACTATCGTGTGGAAGTGCCAGCCGGGGGCAGCAAGACTGTACGACTGAGACTGAGTAAGACGCCGACAGCCGATGCCTTCGACAGCTTTGACAAAATATTCGCAGAGCGGAAATCTGAAGCCGATGAGTTTTACGACAGGATCACGCCCGCCAGTTTGAGCGAAGATGAACGCCGCGTCCATCGCCAGGCGCTAGCCGGAATGCTCTGGAGCAAGCAGTTCTACTATTTCGATCTGGATCGATGGCTGGATGAACACGAGGCCCATCCCTTGCTGGGCAGCGCTCACCGCGGCACTCGGAATACCGAGTGGTTTCACATGTTAAATAGGGATGTCATTTCCATGCCGGATAAGTGGGAGTATCCGTGGTACGCGGCATGGGACTTGGCGTTTCATACCATTGCGCTTTCGTTAGTGGATTTCGATTTTGCCAAGGACCAGCTGCTGCTGATGTTGCGGAATCTGTACGCGCATCCGAATGGGCAGATTCCCGCGTATGAGTGGAACTTCAGCGACGTGAATCCGCCGGTGCATGCCTGGGCAACATTGTTTCTCTTCAACATTGAGAAGGAACTTGGTCGAGCGGACCTGCGCTTCCTGGAGCGGTCGTTTCAGGGACTGATGTTGAATTTCAACTGGTGGGTCAACCGAAAGGATCCGGAAGGAAAGAATGTATTTGCCGGTGGTTTTTTGGGCCTGGACAACATCGGCGTGTTTGACCGTAGCGCTCAACTTCCAACGGGTGGCCATCTTGATCAGGCCGACGGGACCGCATGGATGGCATTCTATTGCGAGAACATGCTGGAGATCGCACTTATCCTCGCAGAATACGACTCCATGTATGAGGACATAGCTTTCCGGTTTGTCGAACATTTTCTCTGGATTACGTACGCCATGGATCGAATTGGCGAACACAACGACGAAATGTGGGATAGCAAGGACGGGTTTTTCTATGACCTCCTGCATTTTCCGA
>CAZBCQ010000420.1:0-2370 GCA_964490255.1 uncultured Terriglobales bacterium
AGGGCGCAGGCGCGCTGAAACTGCTCGCGCCGAATCGGTTCGTCGTCGACTGGGTCAATGAAAATCTGTTGCCGCGGATCGGCGAGCTCCTGCGCGATGACGGCACGGGTGACGTGCCGATCATCACAGTCGAAGTCGGATCGCGGAGTGCTCCCATGCGCAGCGCGGTCGCTCCGGCCGCGGCTGCCGCGCCCCCGCGCCCGCGAAGAGCCGAGGGCCTCGTTGTCGGTGCGCGGCTGAATCCCGACTCGAACTTCGCGAGCTTCGTCGAAGGCAAGAGCAACCAGCTCGCGAAGGCCGCCTCTCTGCAGGTCGCCGAGAATCCCGGACGTGCTTACAACCCGCTGTTCCTCTACGGCGGTGTGGGGCTGGGCAAGACGCATTTGATGCACGCGATCGCGCACCTCATCAAGGAGCGTGACGACGAAGCGCGCATCGCATACGTGCATTCCGAGCGATTCGTGAGCGACATGGTGCGCGCGCTGCAGCACAACGCCATAAACGAGTTCAAGACCGCATATCGCTCTCTGGACGCGCTGCTCATCGATGACATCCAGTTCTTCGCCGGCAAGGAGCGCTCGCAGGAAGAGTTCTTCCACACCTTCAACGAGCTGCTCGAGGGGCAGCACCAGGTGATCCTCACGTGCGACCGTTATCCCAAGGAGGTCGACGGGCTCGAGGAGCGTCTCAAGTCGCGTTTCGGCTGGGGTCTGACCGTGGCGATCGAGCCGCCGGAGCTCGAGACCTGTGTCGCCATTCTGATGACCAAGGCCCAATTCGCCGGCGTCGTGCTGCCCGAGGAAGTTGCGTTCTTCATCGCGAAGCGCATCCGCTCGAACGTGCGCGAGCTCGAAGGCGCGTTGCGGCGAGTGATCGCGAACTCCCGTTTCACCGGTCACCCGATCACGCTGGAATTCACGAAGGAAGCGTTGAAGGACCTGCTGTCGCTGCAAGCGAAGCTGGTCACGATCGAGAACATCCAGAAGACCGTGGCGGACTACTACAAGGTTCGCATGGCCGATCTCCTGTCGAAGCGCCGCAGCCGCTCGGTGGCCCGCCCGCGGCAGGTTGCGATGGCGCTCGCGAAGGAGCTCACGAGTCACAGCCTCCCGGAGATCGGCGATGCCTTCGGCGGCCGCGATCACACGACGGTGCTGCACGCGTGCAAGCGCATCAAGGAGCTGCGCGGCAGCGAGCAGCGCATGAGCGAGGACTACTCAAACCTGTTGAGAACCCTGGCGGGATGATGTGTACCAGCCTGTGCATTACTTGTGGGCGCATTCGGGGATAAGGTTACGCACAGGCCACGCACAGGTGTTGGTCAGGTGATCCCGCGACTTGTGTGGCAGAATTTGCCACGCAAAGTCTTGATGGCCGGGAATAAGTTTTCTTATCACCGTTATCACGGCGCTCTGTAGCTGCAACAATAATCTCTTAAAGATTTAAGAAGATCTAAGATTAAGATAGCGACCGCAAGACAAGAGATTCATATGAAGCTAACGGCTGCACGCGAAGACTTTCTCGCTCCCCTGCAGAGCGTCATTGGCGTCGTCGAGCGAAGGCAGACGATGCCCGTGCTTGCGAACGTGCTGCTCTCGGCGCGGGATGATCGTTTGAGCATCACGGGCACCGACCTCGAGGTGGAGCTCGTCGCCACGAAGCAGGTCAGCGTGCAGCAGGCTGGGGACGTCACCATCCCAGGACGCAAGCTCCTCGATATCTTCAAGTCGCTCCCCGAGAAAACGAGCGTCACCTTGAGTACCGAAGGGGAACGCGTCTCCATCCGGGGTGGCCGCAGCAGGTTCACTCTGTCCACCTTGCCGGCGACCGATTTCCCCGTCATCGAGGAGATCAACGCCCAGCAGACGCTGACCCTGGAACAGGGTGAGTTCCGGCGGTTGATCGACAAGACTCACTTCTCGATGGCGCAGCAGGACGTCCGGTACTACCTGAATGGCCTTCTCCTGGAGACGGATGGAAGGTCGTTGCGGGCCGTTGCCACTGACGGTCATCGTCTGGCGATCTGCGAGATGCAGCTCAAGGAAGGAGGCAAGAGCGGTCAGCAGCAGGTTATCGTCCCTCGTAAGGGTGTGCTGGAGCTGCAGCGTATTCTGGCTACGGACGGCTCCATCGAACTGGCAATCGGCACGAATCACATTCGCGCGCAGATCGGCGACATTCGCTTCACTTCGAAACTGATTGACGGCCGATTCCCCGAATATGGACGCGTGATCCCGGCGAATCCAGGGAAGAAGGTCGAAGCCGATCGCGAGAGCTTGCGCGCCGCATTGCAGCGCACTGCCATTCTCTCCAATGAGAAATATCGCGGCATCCGCCTCACCGCCCGCACGGATTTGCTTGTGGTTCAAG
>CAZBCQ010000421.1:0-2338 GCA_964490255.1 uncultured Terriglobales bacterium
GTCGTGCGCATCACCCGGCGGTCGTTGGAGATGATCAGGATAAACAGGAAGATCGGTATCGTCAGAATTCCGGCGAGGATCATCGACCAATACAGCGCTTTCACCGGATTCATATGGATGAAGTTCAGCAGCCCTGCAACCAGCATTGCCGCCGAAATCAGCAGGTAGAAGCTCTTCGCTTCCCACGGATGTTCGCTCAGCCCGTAGCGCCAGCCCATTGCCTGCGCGAGGTCGTAGCACATCGAGGCCACCAGCACCGGGATCGCCACCAGCCCTGATCCGATGATGCCGATGGAGAACAGCACCGGGCCCAGGTCGCCCACCACCGGACGCAGCGCCTCGGCCGCTTGCCGCGCCGTCATGTCCGTCGGATGCGCCATGTGCAGCACGCTTGCCGACGCCACCATCACCGACACGGCCAGCATCGCCGTGACCAGCGTGGCTGCGTAAGCATCGAAGCGGTGCGGTTCGTGCTCCGGATCGGTCCGCGAGCTCGTCTGCCACAGCACGATATAAGGCGTGAGGAACGACCCGAACAGCGCCACAATTCCCTGGATCATCTGCGCGCCGCTGCCGAAGTGCGGCGTGAACATGTTGCGGATCAGCTCCCCGATCGGCGGCCCAGTCATGATCGCGGACGCAACATAGATATACAGCGGCAACGACACCACCACCAGCGCCAGCGTGATCTTGCGATAGTCGCGGAAGATCAGGATGTACCACACGCTGAAGGCGATCGCCGCCACAAAGTAAAGCCGGTTCACGTTGAGAATGATGGAGAACGCCTCCGACACGGCCATCATGTCGGCAACCACCACGCAGAGATTAATGATGATCGTGATCGACGCGCCAACGATCGCCGCGTGTCGGCCATAGCTCTCGCGCACCAGGTCGAGTACGCCGCGCCGCGTCTCCACGCCGATCCGCGCCGTCACCGAAAACAGCGCCCATAGAAAAGGAATGCAGAGAACCACAACCCACAGCAACGAATAGGAATAGGCCGCGCCGATGACGGTCGCGGTCACCACGGCCGAAGGGTCCAGGTTCGACGAACCGCTCACGATTCCCGGTCCGATGTGCCAGAACCTGCGCCACAAGCCTTGCGAACCGGGATATTCGCGCTCCGGCGGAAATGTCAGTAGGCGTCCTCGTCCGCGGTCGGCGGGACTGCCTTTCCGGGGTTTATCAGGTTTTAGGAAGTTCACGGGGCGCAAAGTAATCTCTGATTGATCTTCAGGCGTGGGGCAGACGCGCCTGATTAATGTAGGACGCCAAACCTAAGCTGCAGGTTGGAACTTACCTCCAACTTCAGGTACTTAGCACGCGGGTTACGGAATATCCGGAAGCCCGCGCGTCAGCTCGCGCTCAATCTTGCGCTCGTGCCACAGACGAATCGGACGCGAGTACGTGATCACGCCAAACGCCGCAATCGCCGCCAGCAACAGCGCACTGCTGATCCAGACCAGCGCCACGGATGCATTCGTCTGCGCAATGCGAGCAATGATTTCAGCATTGTGCGGCGTCAGAACCAGTGCCAGCGCCAGCGTCATCATCCCCAGACCAGCCAGCAGTCCGGTGATGTTTTTCGCCCATTTGCCCTTCTCGTGATATTCGGCAAACAGACCGAAGCCATAGAGAATCAGCCCCGCGATGATGAAAAAATTGGCGCCTGCCACAATCGCCAGCCTGAGATTCATATTTCCATAGACGCAGTTCGACAGCAGCAGGTTGGAAAATAGTTGTTAGTTGCTGGTTGTCAGTTGCTAGTTGGCAGATGGATGGAGGGAGCAGCTGTGTGGGTTGTGAGGGGCGGACAGGAGTGTCCGCCCGCGCAGGCGAGGGCGCCCGCGCCACATTATCGCTAGTGGGATTCGCTATTCGCCGTTGGAGAGCGGCGTGGGAATGGGAGCCTCGAAGCCTGGAGGTTCGGAGGCAGTTTCAGGTTTGGAGGGGTCTTCGCGGAGCTTGCTGAGAAGCAGTGCGGCGAGCGATTGTCCGGATTCTTCCTCTTCTTCCTCGGGAGGCGGAGGGGGATAGAGTTCGCGGAAGCGCGCCAGGTTGTTGGAGGCGAGTTGCAGTCCGTAGAGGATGAGCCCGGCGTTGCTTTTGTCGATGGGCTGGCGCATCAGTTCACGGATGACCTGCATGATGACGATCTGCACGGAGGCCGAGTCTTCAAGGATCGGAGGACGATAAAGCGCCTGACCGGGCATGACAGCCGGGTCGTACACCGTGTTATGAAAGCGACAGAATTCTTTGCGGCGGAGAGCGGGCTGCGCGCAGCCAGTTCCGTCGAGTTTGACGTGTTTACAGAGAGGGCCGCCGAAGGCGCCCGATG
>CAZBCQ010000422.1:0-2280 GCA_964490255.1 uncultured Terriglobales bacterium
ATGGCTTCTAGCTCTAGCGCTGTAGTTCCACCGTACGAGAATCTGCAGTATGAGAAAAAGGGCGCCATCGCCTATGTGACCGTGAACCGGCCGAAGGTGCTGAATGCGCTGAATCGCGCGACGATGCAGGAGCTGCGTGCAGCATTCGCGACGGCGAAGGAAGATCCGGATGTTCGCGTTGTCATTCTGACGGGCGCCGGCGAAAAAGCATTCATTGCGGGAGCCGACATCAACGAACTGTCGAAGCTGAATCCGGTGGAGGCGAAGGAGTACACGCACTGGGGCCAGTCGGTGCTTGATGCGATCGAGAACATGGGGAAGCCAGTGATCGCGTGCATCAATGGATTTGCGCTGGGTGGCGGTTGCGAACTGGCGATGGCCTGCACGATGCGTCTGGCGAGCGAGAACGCGAAGATTGGTCAGCCGGAAGTGAAGCTGGGAATCATTCCTGGATACGGCGGCACGCAGCGTTTGCCCCGACTCGTCGGCAAAGGACTGGCGATGCAACTCGTGCTTACGGGCGAGCAGATTTCGGCGCAAGAGGCGCATCGGATCGGGCTGGTGAATGAAGTGGTCGCCGCGGCCGAGTTGATTCCGCGAGCGGAAGCGATCGCCCAGAAGATCATCGCCAACGCGCCTCTAGCAGTGCAGTATGCGATGGAAGCCGTGCACAAAGGCATGGAGATGACGCAAGCCGAGGGGTTGTATCTCGAGGCAACGCTGTTTGCGGTGAGCTGCGCTACGGAAGACAAAGCAGAGGGCACGAAGGCCTTCCTGGAAAAGAGAGCGGCGCAGTTCAAAGGCAAATAGCCGTTTTACGTTTCGCGTTTCAAGTTTTACGTTTTGCCAGCGCGAGCACAGTGGGTGGGAGAGAATAGGGCTCCCTCGCTGCGCTCGGGATGACAGTCCTCGCTGCGCTCGGACCGAAATTACCCGATTACAGATTGTCTCTGTGCCTCTGTGGTAAAACATCTTCTGGATGATCAAGTCCTTTCACAAGCTGTTGGTTCCTAGATCGGAAGCGGATTACAAGGCTCTCACCGAGTTTTTCTCTGCGCTCGGATTGGCGTGCGGCGAGATGTGGGAAGGGCGTCGTAGCAAGGGTATGAAGTTGGAAGTGCCCGAGGCCGGTGTTGAGATTGGCATGGGACAGGGATTTCCGGACGCCGACCTGGTGATTGAAGCCGACAGCGCTGACGTGCTGTACGAAATCGCGCAACGGCATGCATTCAAGGTCGTGGAAGAGCTTGCAAATCAGGATTGGGGCGCGCGCATGTTCGCGCTGGAGATCCCCGGTGGATACGGAAGGCTCGCGATTTTTTCGTACAACTCCGATTGGCGACAGAAGCAGACCGAAGGCGAGTTGGATTCGACTGGACTTCGGATTGGCATCGTGGTGAGCCGCTTTAACTCGTTCATCACGGAGCGACTCCTGGCGGGCGCTCTCGATGCGCTGAAGCGAACGGGCGCGAAGAACGAAGACATTGAAGTTGTGCGCGTGCCGGGAGCGTTTGAGATCCCAGGTGCGTGCCGGACGATGGCGGAGACCGGCAAGTATGACGCGCTAGTCGCGCTGGGGTGCTTGTTACGTGGCGACACGGCGCACTACGACGTGATCGTGAATGAGGCGACGCGTGGGATTGGACAGTCGGCACAGGAGACAGGGGTGCCGCATGGATTTGGCGTCCTGACGTGCGATACGCTGGAACAGGCGATTGATCGGGCGGGATTGAAGTCGGGCAATAAAGGTTGGGAAGCGGCGTTGGCGGCGGTGGAAATGGCTACTCTGAAGAAGAAGCTGGTCGCTAGTGGCAAGTAGTGAAGCTCACGTCTTCTATTCGAGTTGGGGTAGCTGGTAGCTAGTGGTTTAAGGCTCGTAGAGCTACCTATCCTCCGACTAGCTACAAGCTACCCGATCCAAACCGATCCTCAGTGGATATTGGTCAAGCAACAGAGTTCCGATCACCAAGAACATGGGAACCAGGCGTAAATCACGGGAACTGGCTCTGCAGATGCTTTTTCAGGCTGACATGGGGAAGCAATCGCCAGAGCAGGTCAGAAAGACGTTCTGGGGAGAGCGCAAGGACTTGGAAGAGGGCGTGCGCGGTTTTGCCGATGATATTTTTCGGGTGGCGACCGATCGTTCGGACGAGATCGACAAGCTGATCGAGACGCATGCCGAAAACTGGCGCATGGAGCGCATGGCGGCGGTTGATCGGAACGTAATGCGAGCGGCGGTGGCGGAATTTGTGGGCTTTCCGAAGACGCCCGCGCCCGTCA
>CAZBCQ010000423.1:0-2275 GCA_964490255.1 uncultured Terriglobales bacterium
CAGCGCAAGTCGTGATGACGAAGCTGCACGCCGGCGGAAAATTCGACAGCTCCACCTACAAGGTTTCGGGTGGACTGCACGGCGTGGGCGTGAGCTGCGTAAACGCGCTCAGCGAAGAACTCAATCTCGAGATCAAGCGTGACGGCCACACGTGGGAGCAGTCCTATTCGGCGGGCGAGCCCACCACCAAGCTGAAGAAAGTCGGTCCGGCAAAGAAGACCGGTACCAAAGTTCATTTCGTTCCCGACAAAACGATCTTCACCGTAACCGAGTACAACTTCGACACACTGGCGCAGCGCCTGCGCGAACTGGCCTTTCTGAATGAAGGGCTGATCATCACGCTCACCGACGAGCGCACCACCGATTCGAAGACGGGCGAAGCCAAGACGCTGGAATTCAAGTACAACGGCGGCATCGCCGAATTCGTGAAGCACCTGAATCGCGGCAAGAACGTTTTGTACGACAAGCCGATTCATATGCGGAGGGACGCCGACGAGAGCGGCGTCGCCATGGACATTGCCGTCCAGTACAACGACGGCTATTCGGAAAACGTGTTCAGCTTCGCCAACAACATCAACACGGTCGACGGTGGCACACATCTTTCCGGATTCCGCACAGCGTTGACGCGCACCATCAACTACTTCGGCGGACAGCTTGGGTTGTTCAAGGACGTCAAAGAGAATCTATCGGGAGACGATGTTCGCGAAGGCCTGGTTGCGGTGATCAGCGTGAAGCTGCCGCAGCCACAGTTCGAAGGGCAGACCAAGGGCAAGCTGAATTCCGACATCGCCGGCGTGGTGCAGGCGTTCGTCAACGAAAAGCTGGGCGCCTTCTTCGAGCAGAACCCGACGGCCGCGCGCAAGATCATCAACAAAGCAATTGACGCAGCCCGCGCACGTGAAGCCGCGCGCAAGGCTCGCGACCTGACGCGGCGCAAGGGCGCACTCGATGGCGGTGGTCTGCCGGGCAAACTCGCAGACTGCTCTGAGCGGCAACCGGATCGATGCGAACTGTACCTGGTCGAGGGCGAGTCCGCAGGCGGAACCGCTAAACAGGGACGCGATCGCCGCTTCCAGGCGATCCTGCCGCTGAAGGGCAAGATCCTCAACGTAGAAAAAGCGCGTTACGACAAGATGCTCAGCCACGAAGAAATTCGGGCCATGATTACGGCACTGGGCACCGGCATCGGCAAAGACGATTTCGATCCCGCGAAGCTGCGTTACGGCAAAGTCATCCTGATGACCGATGCCGACGTCGACGGCTCGCACATCCGCACGCTGCTGCTGACGTTCTTCTTCCGGCACATGCAGGATCTGATCAAGCGCGGCAACGTGTTCATCGCGCAGCCGCCGCTCTATTCGATCCGCAAAGGCAAGTCGCAGCAGTACATCAAGAACGACGCCGAGTTCGTGAAGGTGATGGTGAAGCGCGCGTCCGAAGGACTGGTGGTTCGCTACGGCGACGGCGCCGCGAAGCTTGAAGGCGCGCAGCTCGCAAAGTTCATGACCACGCTGAACGAATACATCGGCTACTACGACAAGGTGGCCAAGCGCATGCGCGACGAGCGTGTCGCCGACATTTTGCCGCGCGTCGACCTGGCAAAGCGAGCCGACTTCGAAGGCGACAAGCAGAACGAGCCGAAAAAGGTCACTCAGCTCGTGAAGGAACTGCAGAAAATCGCGAAAGAGCGCGACTTCAAGAAAGTGGAGGCGCGGTTCGACGAAGAGCACAACCTGTGGGAAGTGGCCTTCGTGAACAGCCAGGGCGCGGAGCACGTGATCAATTGGGACTTAGCCACGTCACCTGAGTACCGGCAGATGCTCTCCAAGTACAAACAGATCGAACCCTACATGCAGCCGCCGTTCGTGATTGAGCCGAAGCCGCGCGAAGACTCGAAGTCCGATCGCGCCGAGCTCAGTGACGAAGAGCAGTCAGCACTCGACAAGGCGGAGAAGAAAGCTCCTAAAGCGGCTCCGCGGCGCAAGCACGAGATGGAAACCGTAGAAAAGCAGAGCGCCCGCGAGCTGTTTGAGTTCGTCATCAACGAAGGGCGCAAAGACTACACCGTACAGCGCTACAAAGGTCTAGGCGAGATGAGCGCGGGCCAGCTGTGGGAAACCACGATGGATCCAGAGCGGCGCACGCTGCTCTCGGTGAAGCTCGAGGACATCGCGGAGTGCGAGACAATCTTCTCCACGCTGATGGGCGAAGACGTCGAGTCGCGCCGCAAGTTCATCGAAGACAACGCGCTGGATGTGAAGAACCTGGACATCTA
>CAZBCQ010000424.1:0-2273 GCA_964490255.1 uncultured Terriglobales bacterium
CACTTGCGGCCGCGGACTTTCAGAAAAATTGGCAGCAGCGACATCAGCCCTCCACACCCTGCGGAACCGGGCCGATTGCCAGGTCGCGTTCGACAGCGGGCTGCACATCTCCGGAAAGCACCGCGCGAATGTCGTCGTTACTGTGTCGTGCGAAGAATTGCCGCAGATTCTCGCCGGGGAAACGCGCCAGTTGGAACTGGTTCAGCAGGCGCTCAATCGCGTCCGGAACCTCAGTCGCCAGGCAGCGGTAGCCCACCGGACGCGCGATCGACTGAAACTTGCCAACGCCACCGCCGACGCAGAAGTAATACGCGTCCTGCATGCGACCATCGACTTTGATTTTTTTACCTTCAATGCCCAGGTCGGCGGTCCAATGCTGGCCGCAACTGTTCGGGCATCCGGTGATGTTCAGTTTCAACTGCTGGTCGAATCCGGGCAGACGTTCTTCGAGTTCGCCGACGAGCCAACGCGCGAAGCCCTTCGTCTCCGTCAACGCCAGCTTGCAATATTCCGAACCGGTGCAGGCGACGGTGCCGCGCAAGAATGGCGTTCCACCAATCGGCAGCCCAGCGGATTGCAACTCAGCCGCGATTTGATCCGCATGTTGGTTGGGGATGTTCACGAGCAGCAGGTTCTGCATGACAGTTGTGCGCACGTTGCCATCGGCAAATCTCTCGGCGAGGCTGGCTGCGGTACGAAGCTGATCGGGGGTGATGCGGCCCCGCAGAACCGCAGCGCCCACATACGAGAGTCCGGGCTGCTTCTGCCCGTGAATGCCGACGTGATCGCGATAGACGTCGGCGGGAGGATCTTCGTGCTCGGCGGCATCGAGCTTGAATCCGATGCGGTCTGCCAACTCGGCGAGGAAACTATCGGCTGTATAACCGTATTTGAGAAATAGATACTTCAGTCGAGCCTGTTTGCGATTCTGGCGAAGCTCGTCGCTGGCACGGAAGATCTCGGCTACGCCACGCGCGACCGGCAGCACCTGTTCGGGCTGGATAAATGCATTCAAGCGGACAGCCAAGTGCGGCTCCGTGGAGAGCCCGCCGCCGATGCGTACTGAGAAGCCTGTCTCGGACTGGCCCAGGCGCTTGCGCGTGATTGCCGTAAAGCCTACGTCGTTAATCTCCGGATACGAGCACCAGACGCGGCATCCCGTGACGGACATCTTGAATTTGCGGGGGAGGTTGTAAAACTCGGAGTTGCCGGCGAAATGGCGATCAAGCTCGAGGGCTATTCCTGACGCGTCATTTATTTCATCGGCATCGAGCCCGGCAAGCGGGCAGCCAGTAACGGCGCGCGCCACGTCGCCACAGGCGCCTGAGGTGGTCAGACCGACGCGATAGAGCTGATCGAGAACTTCCGGCAGCGATTCGATTGTCACCCAGTGCAGTTGCACGTTCTGGCGCACCGTAATGTCGGCTACTCCGCGCGCGTGCTGTTGCGCGATGTCAGCGATGGTGCGCAGCTGTGTGGCGTTGAGCAGTCCATTGGGAATGCGAATGCGCACCATGAAGAACGGCGTCGACTTCCCTTCGCCACCCACGCCCCCAGTGACTCCGGCGCCATCGCCCTGCGTGTAGACGCCCCACGAACGGAAGTAGGTCCCGAGCCATTCGGGCGGAATTGAATCGAATCCGTTGCGGGCGAACGAGCGTATTTCGTCGAGGTGCTCCCAGGAGTTCTTTTCCCGCTTGAGCCGCTCCACTTTTTGCGCTTTGGTTTCCTTGATTTCGGCCATTGGTCCTGTCTTTTTCGTGCAAAACCGCTGCAAAAACAAAAAGCCCACATGCTGTAGGTTCTGGCACGTGGGCTTCGGAACTTGATTTAACTGATCTTACATTCGAAGTCTGCGCTGGCCAGAGATGTGCGTCATGCAACACACGTTGCAGCACGGACAACAACACATCGTCTGGAGTTGGCTAGACATCCCGAACATCGTACAGGTACAGATGTCACACGTCAATGTGAGGGTGCAAAAATTGGGTTACGACTGTGTTGGGCCGCCACATTACTCAGAACTGGCCGTGAAGCGAGCCCGCACCTGATCAGGGGTGAGTCCCTGTTCGCGCAACTGGCGAAGACTGAGGGCGTCGGTGCGTTTGGCAAGCCGCTGACCATGTTCGTCGCGCAGTAGATCGCAGTGGTAATAGGCCGGCTGGGGAAGGTTCAGCGCGCGCAGTATCAGAATTTGGCGCGCCGTGGAGCGCAGCAAGTCGGCACCGCGAACAACTTCGGTAATTTTCATGGCTGCGTCGTCGACGATTACG
>CAZBCQ010000425.1:0-2264 GCA_964490255.1 uncultured Terriglobales bacterium
CACAGCGGTTTTCTAACATGTTTGCAGCTGTTTCGTCAGCCTCATCGTCTTATATGATCGTTTGGTGAGGCTCAAACATGGTAGAGAAAGCCGCTCCTCAAACCAAGGTATCGCCGCTTGCAGGTAAGCCAGCAACGAAAGACATGCTGGTGGATGTGGGCAGACTCGAGCGCGAATACTACGAACGCAAGCCGGATGTGAGCGATCCGAATCAGATGGTGAGCTTTGGGACCAGCGGGCATCGCGGCACGCCCCTGAAGGGGACGTTCACGGAGGCGCATATCCTGGCGATCACGCAGGCAATTTGCGATTACAGGCGCGAGGAGGGCGTGGATGGTCCGCTGTACATGGGGAAGGACACGCATGCGGCGTCGGGTCCGGCACAGAGGACGGCGCTGGAGGTGCTGGCGGCGAATGGCGTGGAGACCGTGATCCAGCGCGAGGATGGGTTCACGCCGACGCCAGTGATTTCGCATGCGATTCTGACGTACAACCGCGGCCGGCGGGAGCATCTGGCAGATGGCGTCGTGGTAACGCCGTCGCATAATCCGCCCCAGGATGGTGGATTCAAGTACAACCCAACGAATGGCGGTCCGGCAGATACGGACGTGACGAAGTGGATGGAAGCGCGCGCGAACGAATATCTGCGCAGTGGGAATCGCGACGTGAAGCGGGTGGCGTATGAGAAGGCGGTTAAATCCGGGACCACGCGACAGTACGATTTTGTCGAGCCGTATGTGAGGGACCTCGGGAACGTTATCGACATGGAGGCGATTCCCGCGGCGGGATTGAAGCTGGGAGTGGATCCACTGGGCGGCGCTGCAGAGCCTTACTGGGAGCCGATCAACGCGGCGTATGGGCTGACGATTGAGGTGGTGAATCCGAAGATTGATCCGCAGTTTGGGTTCATGACGGTGGATCACGATGGTCAGATCCGGATGGACTGTTCGAGTCCGTATGCGATGGCTGGGCTGGTGAAGTTGAAAGACCGGTTCCAGGTGGCGTTTGCGAATGATCCGGATTCGGATCGGCATGGGATTGTGACGCCCTCGGTGGGGCTGATGAACCCGAATCATTATTTGGCGGTGGCGATTCAGTATCTGCTGACGCACCGGCCGCAATGGCCCGCGAGCGCCTTGGTCGGCAAGACGCTGGTGAGCAGCAGCATGATCGATCGCGTGGTGGCGAAAGTCGGAAGGAAACTGTCGGAGACGCCAGTGGGATTCAAGTGGTTCGCGCCGGGACTGTATGACGGATCGTTCTGCTTCGGCGGCGAGGAGAGCGCGGGCGCTAGTTTCCTGCGGCGCGATGGCACGGTATGGACGACGGATAAAGACGGAATCATCATGAACCTGCTGGCGGCCGAGATTACGGCGATTACGGGAAAAGATCCAGGGCAGCATTATCAGGCACTGGCCGCGGAGTTTGGCGCGCCGTTCTATACGAGGATCGATGCGCCGGCGAGTCCGGAGCAGAAGGCGAAGCTGCAAAAGCTGTCGCCGGAGAATGTGAAGGAGTCGACGCTCGCGGGCGAGCCAATCACGGCGAAGCTGACACGGGCTCCGGGGAATAATGCGGCTGTTGGCGGACTGAAGGTGGTGGCGACGAATGGATGGTTCGCGGCGCGGCCGTCGGGGACCGAGAACATTTACAAGATCTACGCGGAGAGCTTCAAGAGCCAGAGCCACTTGGATGAGATTGTGGGCGAGGCGCAGACGATGGTGGGGAACGCGCTGGGTAAATAGGTAATTGAAGGGCAAACGCAAGGTCTCTCGACTCGGGCGCAAGCGCCCTCGCTCGAAATGACAGGTGCGGAGTTTCGCTCGAAATGACAGGTACGGAGTTTCGGTTGAGATAACAAGTTCAGAGTTTCGATCAGCTGACAAGTCGCTTGAAATGACAGGTGAAGAGTTTGGCCGACCGGCAGGTTTATGATGGTCGGTCGTTTTTATAGGAGGAAGTTCTAATGGCGTCGGTACTGGTGGAGATTGAACCGAAACGGTTGTGGAAGCACTTTGATGCGCTGACGCGGATACCGCGTCCGTCGACGAAAGAGGCGGCGGCGAGAGAGTATGTGCTGGGAATTGCGAAGCAGCATGGGCTGGAGGTCAGCGGGGATAAGGTTGGAAACATTGTAGTACGCAAGCCGGCGCATGCGGGCCGGGAGAACGCGACGCCTGCGCTGCTCCAGGGTCATCTCGACATGGTATGCGAGAAGAATGAAGGCACGGTGCACAACTTCGATACTGATGCGATACAGGTGC
>CAZBCQ010000426.1:0-2260 GCA_964490255.1 uncultured Terriglobales bacterium
GTCGGCGTGGGATTCATCAGTCCGAAATAGTTAGCGGAAGGGACGTGGAAACCCTTGTGGATAAGTTCGGTGGTGAGGTCGTCGAGAACGCGGGTGGCATTGTCGCCAAGTTCGGGCATGGCGTTGGTGAGATGCCCGAATGTGCGCTTCCCGGCCGGCAGCTGAACGGCGCGGTCCGGGAGCGAATCGAAATAAGAGTTAATGCGGTCGATGAGCTGATAGCCGAGCCGGCGGCGCGTTTCGTGGTCGAGAGCGAAGTTCGTTTCCGGATTGTTCATTCCCGCGTTGTTCATTCGAAGATTGGTCCTTTGAGGTCGATTCTGCTGATTGGGCTTCGCGGGCGAGGATAGCGTCCTTGCGTGCGGTGCCCCAGCGGTAACCGCCATTACTTCCATTCCTTTGGATGACGCGATGACACGGAATGGCTAAACAAACTGGATTGGTGGCGCAGGCGCGGGCAACGGCACGAACCGCACGTGGGTTGCGAATGGCTTTGGCGACATCGGAGTAACTAGCGGTGCTGCCATAGGGAATGTGCTGCAGGGCCTGCCAGACCTGGCGCTGAAAAGCGGTCGAACGAACATGGAGCGGGAGGCGCAGGTCGGGCTCGCGTCCGACGAGATGGCCAAGGACGTGCGCCAGCCACGATTGAAGGTCGCGGTCATCGCGTTTGACTTCGGCGTTGGGGAATTCGTGTTCAAGTTCGCCGATGAGGCGGTCGGACGCGCCTAGCTTAATGGCGCACACGCCCTTGTCGGTGGCGGCGAGGAGCACCTGGCCGAGATCGCTTTCGCCGATGGTGTAGCGGATGGTGAGTCCTTCGCCCCCGTTACGGTAGGTGAGTGGAGTCATGCCGAGCTGTGGGGCGGCCTTCTCGTAAACCCGGCTGGAAGATGAGTACCCGGCAGCATACAGGGCGTGAGTCACATTGGAGCTTTCCTTCAACTCGCGCTTGAGAGTTTTGAGGCGCAGAGAGTCGGCGTATTCGCGCGGAGTGAGGCCGAGCAGTTTCTGGAAGCTGCGCAACAGGTGAGCAGGGCTGAGCGAGACGGAAGCAGCCAGATCAGCGAGTGCGGGCGGCTCTTCGGCGGAGTCGATGAGCTTGCAGGCGGCGATCACTTTTGCGGTTGCGGGGTCCGCTTCGTTCGTCTCAGGACGGCAACGCTGGCAGGCACGGAATCCGGCGCGCTCTGCGGTGCTGGGATCGGCGAAGAATTCGACGCGATCACGACTCGGGCGGCGGCTCGGGCACGAGGGGCGGCAGTAGATTCCGGTGGAGCGGACGGCGTAAACGAAGGCGCCGTCGAAACGGGAGTCACGCGCCAGGACAGATTGCCATTGGAGATTCTGCAACATTGTTGGTTTCCTCCTATGGCTCATGGTAGGTGGTTCCGTCTGGGCGTTCTATCCGGCAGTTGCTGTCAAAATTTTAAGCGTAGAGGACGCGGGGGGCGCAGAGGTTCTAAGCCTCGGCGCTCTCGGCATCCTCCGTGGTCGATTGCTTTTCTGGCCGGAGGAGCGGGAAAAGGATCACGTCCCGGATCGACTCGGAGCCGGTCAGAAGCATTGTGAGGCGGTCGATGCCGATGCCTTCGCCTCCGGTCGGCGGCATGCCGTAGCTGAGGGCGCGAATGTAGTCTTCGTCCATCTGATGCGCTTCGCTATCGCCACGGGCGCGCTCGGCCAGTTGCTGCTCGAATCGGCGGCGCTGCTCCTCGGGATCATTCAACTCGGAGAAGGCGTTCGCCACCTCCATGCCTCCTACGTAGAGCTCAAAGCGCTCGACCCACTCGGCGCGTTCTTCAGGTTCGCGCTTGTTCTTCGATAGGGGTGAGACGGCGAGCGGGAAGTCATAAATAAAGGTCGGCTGGATAAGGTGCTCTTCGGCGAGCGTCTCGAACATCGAGGCGATCGTTTTTCCTACTGGATCCTGCGGATCGTACGGCATGTGCGGATGATGGTGCGCGTTGAGGCGCTTTACCAAAGCCTCCATTGATTGCGCGTTTGCGAAGTCGGACATCTCTGGCTTCGCGCCTGCGGGTTCCGGCCAGAACTTGATAATGGCCTCGCGCATGGAGAGCCGGGTCCAGTTGCTCCAGTCGATTTCGTGTTCCCCGAACTTTGTTTTGGCACCCGCGGTGACTTCGCGCGCGACGGTAGAGAGCATCTCCTGGGTGAGGTCCATCAGGTCCTTGTAGTCGGCGTAGGCCTGGTAGAACTCGAGCATGGTGAACTCGGGATTGTGGCGCGTGGAGATGCC
>CAZBCQ010000427.1:0-2233 GCA_964490255.1 uncultured Terriglobales bacterium
GTCGCTGGCGCGGGCGCGGAAGGCGCAGTTCCGGGCTGCTGCTGTTGGGGCGCATACTTCGAAGCGCATTTCGCCTGGAGACCTTTGGCGTGGAAGACGCCGTCGCGACCGAATGTTCCTTCAGCGAGAGCTTGCGAGTCGTCTTTGAATGTATCGGGCGGAACTTCGGTTCCGGTGTAAACAACGGGCAAAGTTCGGCCTTCTTCGGCGAGCTGGAATTCAACGTGACTTCCCTGACGCTTGATCGATCCGGGAACAACGTTGCCGGCGACGCGCAGGCGCTTCGCGTAGACAGTTTCGTCCATCGACTTCAACTCTTTGATGGTGACGTAATAACTCTTGCTGTCGCGCACGCCGGTGTAAGCGAGATAACCGAGGGACACGACAATAACCGCGATCACTGCGCCGAACTTCACGTATTTGTTGCTCATCAGAAGCCTGCCCTTGAGATTGTACTCGAGCATGAAGCCGGGTCAAACATCACTCGGTTCGGTGAGCTGATGAAGTCAGGCGATCACCTGAATCGGAACGGTATAATGTGAGATTCGAGCTACAGGAAGGAACTCTGCAATGACGCATCCGAACGCGAATGGCAAGGGCAACGGTCATAACGGCGACGGCTGGATCCAGAAACCCCGAGCGGAATGGATCAGCAAACGGCGCGAGGAAGCGGCACGAACGGGCGACAACAACCTCTCGCAGATGCACTTCGCGCGCAAGGGCCTGATCACCGAGGAAATGGTGTATGTCGCCGAACGCGAGCGCATCACGCCGGAACTGGTGCGCGACGAAGTCGCTGCTGGGCGAATGATTATTCCTGCGAATATCAACCATCCGGAACTCGAGCCAATGGCCATCGGCGTGGCATCGAAATGCAAGATCAACGCGAACATCGGCAATTCCGCGGTTACATCGAATGTCGATGAAGAATTGAAAAAACTGCATACGTCGGTGCACTACGGCGCGGATACCGTGATGGATCTCTCGACCGGCGGCGGCATTCACGAGATTCGTGAGGCTATCATCCGACATTCGCCGGTGCCGATCGGCACGGTGCCGATCTACGAGGCCATCTCGCGCGTGAAGCGCGTCGAAGACCTCACGGCCGACATCATGCTCGAAGTGATCGAAGAGCAGGCCGAGCAGGGTGTCGACTACATGACGATCCACGCTGGCGTGCTGATCCAGAACCTGCCGATGATCTCGAAGCGCATCACCGGCATCGTGAGCCGCGGCGGCGCGATCCTTGCACAGTGGATGGCGTACCACCACAAGCAAAATTTCCTGTACGAGCGGTTCGAAGACATCGTCAAGATCTTCAAGAAGCACGATGTTTCGTTCTCGCTCGGCGATGGCCTGCGCCCGGGCTGCCTCGCGGACGCCAGCGACGAGGCGCAATTTGCCGAATTAAGAACGCTGGGCGAGCTGACCGCGATCGCCTGGAAGCAGGACGTGCAAGTCATGATCGAGGGCCCGGGGCACGTGCCCATGGACCAGATCAAAGACCAGGTCGACAAGGAAGTCGAATACTGCTTCGGCGCTCCGTTCTACACGCTGGGGCCACTGGTTACCGATATCGCCCCCGGTTATGACCACATCACATCGGCGATCGGCGCTGCGATGATCGGCTGGTACGGGGCGTCGATGCTGTGCTACGTCACTCCGAAAGAGCACCTCGGTCTTCCGAATGAGAAGGACGTGAAAGACGGCATCATCGCCTACAAGATCGCCGCGCACGCGGCGGATGTGGCACGGCACCGTCCAGGGGCGCGCGATCGTGACGACGCGCTCAGCTTTGCGCGCTACAAGTTCGATTGGGAAAAGCAATTCGAACTGTCACTCGATCCGGAGACGGCGCGCTCGATGCACGACGAGACCCTACCCGGCGGCGATTACTACAAAGCCGCGTTCTGCTCAATGTGCGGTCCGAAATTCTGCTCGATGAATTATTCGTCCAAGATCGACGAGTACAACAAGAACGTGCACGGCATCGAGAAGAAGGACTACACGGAGCTGGTGAATAAGTTGGTGGAGATTAAGTAGGGCAGTCGAGCAGTTTTTCAGTACTTCAGTACGTCAGTTTCTCAGTTCCCCACCCAAGCCAAACGAGGGCTAGGGTGGGGCACCCGTCTGTGGCACCCGTAAGTTTTCCCGAATAGGGAGGTCCGGGAGTACCCCCTCCCCCTACCCTGTCCCGCATTCTAAAGGGGTTACAGGCATGGGATGAGGGTCG
>CAZBCQ010000428.1:0-2211 GCA_964490255.1 uncultured Terriglobales bacterium
CTGCGCAACCTGATGACGCACACGCCGGGGTTCGAGGAGGCGATCAAGGACCTGATATCTGATGACCCCGCACACCTGATGCCGTTGCAAGCGTATATGAGCACGCATATGCCCGCACGAATTTACCCGCCCGGCACAGTGCCTGCGTATTCGAACTACGGCGCTGGTCTTGCTGGATACATCGTGCAACGCGTCTCAGGAAAGCCGTTCGATCAGTACATCCAGGAAAACATCTTTACCCCACTGCGCATGACGCGTTCCACTTTTGCGCAGCCGCTGCCGGATTCGCTAAAGCCACTGATGTCGGCGGGATTCAAACTCGAGTCGGACGGTGCGAAGCCATTTGAATTCGTGCAACCTGCGCCCGCGGGTGCCCTATCGGCTTCGGCAGGTGACATTGCGCGCTTCATGATCGCGCACTTGCAGGACGGGCGTTTCGAAGACAAGCAGATCCTGAAGCCAGAAACGGCGCAATTGATGCATTCGCGTCAGTTCGGGCTCGATCCGCAGATGAATGGTATGGCGCTTGGCTTCTACGAGGAGTCGCAGAATGGCCATCGCATCATCGGTCACGGTGGCGATACCGTTTACTTTCACAGCGACTTGCACCTTGTTTTGGACGCGAACGTCGGATTCTTCGTCTCGTACAACAGCGAGGGACGGAGCGATACTCCACCTCGTGATCCGCTCTGGCAACAATTCCTGGATCGTTATTTCCCGGTCCCCACGCCGCCGCTTCCTCATGTGCCTACCGCGGTGCAGGATGCAAGATCAGCGAGCGGTTCGTACATCAGCAGCCGGCGCTCGCAAACGAACATACTTAGAATCCTGAATTGGCTTGGCGTGGACGAAGCCAAACCAGGGCCGGATGGAACTGTCATTGTGGATACGCGCAAGGGGCTGAACGGAAAGCCTCGTCGCTGGTACGACACCGGCAGCCTGTTGTACCAGGATCGCGATGGCAAACGGCACATCGCCTTCCGGCAGGACAGCTCGGGGCGCATGCAATTGCTGACCGACTTCCCTGCGGCTGTGGGGCAGCGAGTGCCGTGGTATCAGTCGAAGAAGTTTAACTATGGAGTGCTGGGCGGGGTGTTGCTGGTGCTGATTGCCACGCTGTTGTTGTGGCCGATAGCCGCGCTGGTGCGTGCACATTATTCGGCATCGTTGCCGCTCTTTGGCGTAACAAGATTCGCGCGGACCGCGACACGAGTGGTGTGTCTGATCGATCTGCTCGTGGTGGCCGCGTGGCTGGGCTTTTTTATTTACGGTTCAGAGCACCTTTCCGCTTTTAGCAGTAGCTCGGATTCTTTCATTCGCGTCATGCAAGGTTTCGCGTGGATCGGGATTGCCGGTCTGGTATTTGTGGTGCTCCATGGCATACACGTCTGGTTTACACACCAGTACCGCTGGTGGGCCCGAATCACCGAGACGCTGGTGGTGCTCGCATGTCTCGGTTGGGTGTGGTTGGTCGTGAGCTGGAACCTGCTGCACAAGAGCCTGATGTATTAGTCAGCGAGATTGCTCTGTGACCCTGTGTCTCTGTGGTGAAGATTCTCGCCTGCTAAAATGAGGGTTTCACCACCGAGCAATCATCATGCTGACTGGTTCCGAGATACGCCGCAAATTCCTCGACTTCTTTATTCAGAATGGACATAAAGAGGTCCATTCGTCGTCGCTCGTTCCTGCGAACGATCCCACGCTGCTCTTCACGAACGCCGGCATGAATCAATTCAAGGACGTGTTCCTTGGCCTGGAAAAGCGAGACTACCGGCGGGCAACGACGTCGCAGAAATGCGTTCGCGCGGGTGGAAAACATAACGATCTCGAGAATGTGGGCTTTACGAACCGTCACCATACGTTTTTCGAGATGCTCGGGAATTTTTCGTTCGGCGACTATTTCAAGAAGGATGCGATCCGTTTTGCGTGGGAGCTGATCACTTCGCCGCAGTGGTTCGGGATCCGGAAAGACAAGCTGTTCGTCACCATCTTCAAGGGCGAGAACGGCATTCCTCGCGACGAGGAAGCGTACGATCTCTGGCACAACGACCAGCACGTTGCCAAGGAGCGCATCTACGAATTTGGCCTGAAAGACAACTTCTGGCAGATGGGCGACACCGGACCGTGCGGTCCGTGCAGTGAGATTCACTTCGACATGGGCGCGATCGCCAGTTCGCTCGGGCACACCGATTGCGAGTTCGGCTGCGACTG
>CAZBCQ010000429.1:0-2203 GCA_964490255.1 uncultured Terriglobales bacterium
AGCGCGCCTGCAGATACAAATTGTAGGCGTCCGCGGAACTGGTTGGCTTTGCGGCCAGCGACTCCTGCTCGTGGCCGGAGAGTTCCACACGCATGCCCTCCACGACCTTCTGCGCAACTTCGTCCTGGAATTTCAACATGTCGCCGGCGCGTAAGTCGTAATGCTCTGCCCAGCGCATAGTTCCCTTTTCGCGATCGATCAGTTGCACTGAGATTCTCATCACACCGGCGGCGCGTTGATACGTTCCGTCGAGAACCGTATCGACACCCAGCTGCTGCGCGGCCTGCGTGGGATCCACTGAGTCCTTCGCGTACCTTAAGACGGAACTGGTCGGTCGGACCGCCAATCCCTGCAACGATGCCAGGCGCGTGATGATCGCGTCGGTCATGCCGATTCCCCACGCGTCTTCTCCGGGGTGCAGCGACAGATCGCGAAACGGAAGCACTGCCAGGCTCTGAACGGCAGCCTTTGTAGGAGCAACGCTGGGGGGCGTTGCCGACGTAGGCGTGCTTTCGGCCGCATGCTGTCGCCAAAGTGCGAAAGACCCTATGGCAACGATTGCGACTATCACTCCGGCGATAGCAACCTTCGTCCCACTCCGTCGAGGAGGTCGACTCACAACGGACGTGAACGCCGCGGTCCGACCAGAGTCCGACTGCCGTTTCAGTCGTTGCAGGTCGCTGCGCATCTCAGAGGCGCTCTGATAACGCAATGTGCGGTCCTTCTCGAGGGCCTTATCGATGATGCGTTCCAGCTCAGCCGGAGCGTCAGGATTCAAGCGCGCGATCGGCGTCGGAGTGGCGTCCAGGATGGCCTTGAAGGTAACCCCGGAACTCTCTCCGCGGAAGGGCAGTCTGCCCGTCGTCATTTCGTAAAGAA
Organism: uncultured Terriglobales bacterium; assembly: GCA_964490255.1. Lineage (GTDB taxonomy): Bacteria > Acidobacteriota > Terriglobia > Terriglobales > Acidobacteriaceae > JAJPJE01. Next base: position 880 of record CAZBCQ010000429.1, read on the forward strand.
CCGCTCCGAAAGAAAACAGATCGCTACGCGCGTCTAGCTCTTTCGCGCGTACCTGCTCCGGGGACATGTAGGCAATCGTTCCAACCGTGGAACCCGGACTCGTGAGATGAGCATTCTCCGTGTACGTTATCGTGTTTCCCGATCCAACTCGTGTGGAAGAACTGAGCGCGGGAGCGACCTTCGCCAGCCCAAAATCCAGTATCTTCGCGTGTCCTCGCCGCGTGATGAAAATGTTGGCCGGTTTCAAGTCGCGGTGAATGATGCCCGCGGAATGAGCGACATCAAGCCCATCGGCGACCTCGATTCCCAGCGACAAGATCAGTTCGGTTTCGAGCGGCCGATCGCCGATCTCCTGTTTCAACGTCGAACCATCCAGGAATTCCATTACGATGAAAGGTTCGCCGCCTTCCTCTCCGATCTCGTAAATCGTGCAGATATTCGGATGGTTCAAGGCAGAGGCTGCTTCCGCTTCACGACGAAAACGCGCCAGCGCTTGAGGATCTTTGGCTACTTCATCCGGCAGGAATTTCATCGCCACAAAGCGATGCAGGGTCAAGTCCTCGGCCTTGTAGACCACGCCCATGCCACCGTCGCCAAGCTTCTCGACGATACGGTAATGAGAGATCGTTTGACCGATCATGGAACGGAGAGCGCCCCTTAAGTGGCTTCATCTTACGGATGGGCTACTACAGCGTCAATGAATGACGCGTCCAAGATCACGCAGCTTGGCGCCCAAGGCGCTGCGTTCAAGAGCGAGTATGCTGGATGCGGTTAGGTATGCTGGATGCGGTTACCGCCCGTTCCCCTTCACTTCCACCCCGGCCCACTTCTCCAGCAACTCCAGCGTCGAGGCGTAGTCTCGATCGCCAAAGCCCTCTTCCGCAGCGATATCGTAGACCTCTTCGACCGTCTCCAACTCGGGGAGCTTAACGCGCGTTTCACGCGCTGCATCGAGCATGAGTTTCAGATCCTTATGCATCAGGCGCAGAGGAAAGTTCGGAGTGAAATCTCGTTTCAAGACGAACGGAGCTTTGTAATCAACAACTCCGGAGCGAACCATCGAGGACTGGATGAGCTGCAACATGTTCTCGCTCTCGACCCCGAGCTTGGACGTCAGCACCAGAGCTTCGGCAAAGCCCTCATACATGGTCGCAATCATCAGATTCATGCCGATCTTCGCGGCCTGACCTTTTCCCGTACTGCCCATCCGTAGCGTCGTTTTGCCCATGGCGCTGAACAGTGGCTGCAATCGCTCGATCACCGCAGGCTCCGCGCCGACGATGAACACCAACTGCCCGCTTTCCGCTCCGATCTTCGAACCCGT
>CAZBCQ010000430.1:0-2192 GCA_964490255.1 uncultured Terriglobales bacterium
CGCGAAATCGATCTGGCCGCGATAGCGTTTTGAGCGTAACTCAAACCGATTTGCCTCATCTTTAATCTTGTGCCTGAGGGCTCAACAATGAAATCCCAAGGAGGAGAAATGAAAACGTTCGACGTGATTGCAACCGTACTGCTCGTGGTCGGCGGACTCAACTGGGGCTTAGTGGGCATCGCCCATTTCGACTTGGTTGCGGCCATCTTCGGCATGAGGTTTGGAGAAACCTCAACTCTTAGCTCGGTGGTTTACCTGCTGGTTGGTTTGGCGGCCCTGTACCAGGCCCTTTCCTTCAAGGCCATCCAGCGCCGCTGGGGACATGAGTCGGCCCTCGCGACACGATAGAACTTGCAAGCTTAAACAGGTCAGGTAAATCAGGCGAGGCGCACCGCGCTCTTGGAAATCCTCAATACTGAGCCCCACATATCCCTCAAAGTGGATTGTGGGGCTCGCAAACGTTAAGGTGTAACGCGAAACGGTTCTTGCTTTACGTGAAACGCGAAACCGTTCTGGATTTCGCGAAACGTGAAACGGTTTTACGCCCCTTGTGGCTTCCCCATCGCATTCGGGTCCGCCACGGGCTTCTCGCCCTCGGCGCCGCGGATGCATTCTTCAAGAATGTCCATTGCGACGTCTGCCTGCTCTTTCGTCACGATCAGAGGCGGGCACAGACGAAGCGTATTCGGCCCGGCGCCAAGAATGAGCAGCCCTTTGTAGAAAGCGGTATCGACAATCGTGTCGCGCAACTCGGCACCCGGGGTGCGTTGCTTTTTGTCCGCAACGATCTCGATGCCGATCATCAGACCCCTTCCGCGAACATCGCCCACCAACGGTACGGTGCTCGGCCACTGGCTCAGACGCTTCATCATGTACTCGCCGACTTGCTTCGCGTTTTCGATGCCCTCACGCTCCAGCACGTCGAAGGTCGCCAGCGCCGCCGCGATAGCGACAGGGTTGCCGCCAAACGTCGACGCATGCGACCCCGGGACCCAGTCCATGATCTCAGCCCGGGACATCATTACTCCAAGCGGCATGCCGGAAGCGATCCCTTTGGCGGAGCAGATAATGTCGGGCTCGACTCCGGTGTGTTGGATTGCCCACCATTTTCCTGTGCGGCCCACGCCTGACTGCACCTCGTCCGCCACCAGCAGGATGCCGTGACGATCGCAAATTTTGCGCAGCTCCTGCATGAAGAGCGTGGGAGCGACTACATAACCACCTTCACCCTGGATTGGCTCAACAAAGATCGCTGCCACTTCCTCGGGTGGAAGCGTCGTCTTGAACACTTTGTCTTCAATAAAGCGCGCGCAATCATACGCAAACGATTCCGCTTCCTCCGGCGCGACACCGGCGCGGTACAGGTCGGGATAGCGTACATGCGTTACGCCCGGAACTAATGGCGCAAACCGGCGCTTCTGCTGCGGCTTCGAAGCGGTCAGCGAAAGCGAGCCCATCGTGCGGCCGTGGAACGCGCCGTAAAACGCGATGATGTTCTGCCGCCGCGTGTGATAGCGCGCCAGTTTCATCGCCGCCTCGACGGCTTCCGTACCCGAGTTGCCGTAGTACACACGGTGCGGCCCTTTCATCGGGGCAATCGCCGAAAGCCGCTCCGCAAGCGTCACCATGTTCTCGTAATAAAAATCGGTGCCGGACATGTGGATCAGCTCGGCAGCCTGCTTCTGGATCGCATTCACCACTTCCGGGTGGCAATGCCCGGTGGAGCAAACTGCGATGCCGGCCGCGAAGTCCATAAACTCGTTGCCGTCGACGTCCTCCACCATGATTCCGCGGCCGCGCTTCGCGACCATTGGATACGAACGCGTGTACGAAGGAGAAATGTATTTCTTGTCCGCTTCCAGGATCCGGCGCGCATTCGGGCCAGGCAGCTGGGTGCGGAGAATCGGTCCTGCATTGGTCAAAACATTGGTCGCCATGGGAATCTCCGTTTTTCGCTGGGGCACGCAGAAGCGTGCGATGGAAAGATGCTCGATGGGAGCAAGAAGGTCAGCAGTAAGAAAACGGAATTAGTCGCAACTGAAAAGGCAGGGACGTGCGTTCGAAGGCAACAGGTTCACACCAACGCGCGGATAACTCAGGCGAAGCCGAAGCGTGCACTTGGGCGCAGCCTGTAAATCCGACTGAAATGTGGCAGCCACACGCATCTTCAACTCCTGATTGATTATAGCCCG
>CAZBCQ010000431.1:0-2185 GCA_964490255.1 uncultured Terriglobales bacterium
CGATGGCGACCGCCGAAGCCGTCCATAAAGCCGGAGCACAGTTCTTTCGCGGCGGAGCATATAAGCCCCGTACCTCGCCCTATGCGTTTCAGGGGCTCGGAGAAGAAGGGCTGAAGATCATGGCCGAGGTGCGCGACCGCTTCGGAATGCGGATTGTCACTGAAGCGGTCGACCATGAATCGCTCGAACTGGTGGAGCGATATGCGGACATGATCCAGATTGGCGCGCGCAACATGCAGAACTTTTCCCTGTTGAAGCTGGCGGGACGCTCCAAAAAACCCGTGCTGTTGAAGCGTGGATTGGCGGCCACCCTGGAAGAGCTTCTTATGGCCGCCGAATACATCATGAGCGAGGGCAATTACAACGTTGTGCTGTGCGAGCGCGGCGTGCGCACCTTTGCCGACCACACCCGCAACACTCTGGACCTGAGCATCATTCCGGCGGTGCAGCGGCTCAGCCATCTGCCCATTCTGGTGGACCCCAGCCATGGCACCGGCAAGCGCAACAAGATCACCCCGCTCACGCGCGCGGCGGTCGCGGTTGGGGCCGATGGTTTTATCGTGGAAGTGCACTGCAATCCGGACAAGGCCCTGTCTGACGGAATGCAGTCTATCTTCCCGGAGCACTTTGCGTCCCTGATGGACGAAGTGCGGCAGATTGCGGCAGTGCTGCATCGCAGCGTCCCTGCGCCCATCGATACCACGAAGCTGGTTTCCAGCCGGGCGGGGACTTCGACTGCCGCACAACCGCAGAGAGCAATCGCCAGATAAGCTTTGGACCTGAAAACCTTTCTCATCGTGGAGCGTGGAAGAACCAAGTCCCCTCTGCGCTCCGCTTTTTTTGTCGGCATCCTGCTTGCGCTTGCATTAGCGGGCTGCCGGACGGAGAAGCTGCCCAACTATCCTCGCGCCTACCGCGAATACGCTTATGTAAGCAATGGTAAGAGCAACACCGTCAGCGTGCTCGACATTGACACCTACAAATCCATCAAGACGATTGCGGTCGGCAATAATCCCACCGGGGTGGCGGCCAATCCTGCCAGGAATGAAGTCTACGTCGTAAACGCCGGCTCCGGCACAGTCAGCGTGATCGACGCAGAGAGAAACCTGGTCAGCGGCATTGTGCGCGTCGGAGAAAAGCCGTATTTCGTTGCCGTCGCCAACGATGGCCTTCGGGCGTATGTGGCCAATTCAGCTTCCAACAATCTTTCCGTCATCGACCTGCCACAGCACAAGGTAATCCGAAACATTCCGGTCGGCAAAGCTCCGGGATTGGCGCAGGTCTCGGCCAATGGCAAGCTGGTAGTCACCAGCAATCGGGAAGACGATTCCATCTCCATCATCGAGGCCCAGAAAATGGCGGTCCGCTCTACCATCCAGACCTGCCGGCAACCCACGGAGCTGGCGTTTCTGCCCGATGCCAGCAAGGTCTTCGTCACCTGCAGCGGTTCTGGACAGGTCGCAGTGGTAGCGCTGGAGAAGGAAATCGCTCCGGAGACGGAACGAAATTCATTGCGAATGTCCCGTCAGCCAGCAGCCGAGAGATCCGGCGACCATCTTCTTGCCCTGCTCGATGTTGGGCAAACTCCATTGCATGTAGCGGTAAAGCCGGATGGAGGAGAGGCCTTCGTGTGCAACTTCGATAGCAACAGCGTCTCTGAAATCGCCACAACTACCAATGAAGTTGGCGGCAGCTACCTGATCGGGAAGAACCCGGTGCGCGGCCTGATAAGCGCTGACAATTCCGTGCTGTATGTGAGCAACTTCGGCTCCGACTCGGTCGGCGTGTACAGCATCGACGATGGCAAGCTGATAGGGACGGTGAACGTGGGCAGCCATCCCGACGCCATGGCGCTCTCGCCCAACCAGAATTTTCTTTTTGTCGTCGATACCGCAGCCGGGGACGTTTCCGTGGTCCGCACCGCGGCGAAACAAGGCGCTGTACTGCTGACGATTATCCCTGTCGGCCAACAACCCAATGACATTGCGGTAAAGGCATTCATACTGCGAAAGCCGCCGCTAGAGTAAGCGTGCTCAATAAAGAAAGCCCGGCTTGCTCTCCGGGCTTTCAAAATGGATAGAGCTGAATTAACCGGCGGTCGTTTTGGAACAATGCTGTTCAAAAGCCGCGACCAGCCTGGAGGCGATGCTGCGCGCATCGCTGGTTTCAATGTCCGACCGGGGCA
>CAZBCQ010000432.1:0-2164 GCA_964490255.1 uncultured Terriglobales bacterium
CAGGCAGCGTAGTCGCGTCCGGCGTCGGAGTCGTAGGGCAAACCGGCGGCCATGAGCAGCGCGCCGAGGTTGGCGTAACCGAGTCCGAGAGGACGATAGTCATGCGAGTTGGTCATGATCGATTCGGTCGGATAACCGGCGAAGTCGACCAGGATTTCCTGTGCGGTGATGAGCACGTCGACGGCGTAGCGATAGCTCTCGACGTCGAAGGTACCGTTGGGGGAGGCGAACTTCATCAGGTTGAGCGACGCCAGGTTGCAGGCCGAGTCGTCGAGGAACATGTACTCGGAGCAGGGATTCGAGGCGTTGATGCGCGCCGTGTTCTTCGACGTGTGCCACCGGTTGATGGTGGTGTCGAACTGCATGCCGGGATCGCCGCAGCGCCAGGTCGCGTCGGAAAGCCTGTGCAGCAGATCTTTCGCGTAGAAGGTCTGCATCGGGCGACCGTCTTTCACGGCGCGGGTCTGGAACGTGTCGCCACGCTCGACGGCAACCATGAACTCGTCATTCACGCGCACGGAGTTGTTGGCGTTCTGGAAGAAGATGGAGCTGTAGGCTTCCGAGTCAGGACCGCTGGAGTCGTACCCGGCTCCGGCGAGCGCCCAGGCCTTGGCCTCTTCCTTCGACTTGCACTCGATGAAGTCGATGATGTCGGGATGGTCGACGTTGAGGATGACCATCTTGGCGGCGCGACGCGTCTTGCCGCCCGACTTGATCACACCGGCGAAGGCGTCGAATCCCTTCATGAAGCTGAGCGGACCGCTGGCCGTGCCACCGCCGCTGAGACCTTCTGTCGAGGAGCGCAGCGGAGACAAGTTGGTGCCAGTGCCGGATCCCCACTTGAAGAGCATGCCTTCGGTCTTCGCGAGCGTAAGGATGGAGTCGAGCGAATCGTGCACCGAGTTGATGAAGCAGGCCGAGCACTGCGGATGCTTGTAGCCGGTCTTGGTGAACTCAACACGCTGCGCGGCGGGGTTCCAGTGCCAGTTCTGGCCGTCGGAGTTGGGCTCGATGCGGTCGCATCCCACGTTGAACCAGACGGGCGAGTTGAAAGCGGCCATCTGGTGCAGCAGGATGTGCGCGAGCTCGTCGTGGAAGATGGCGGCGTCGTCAGCCGAGCGGAAGTAGCCGCCCTCGATGCCCCAGTTGCGGATGGTCTCGGCGACGCGAGTAATCAGCGCGCGCACACCGGATTCGCGCTCCGGCGTGTCCAGCGTTCCATGCAGATATTTGCTGGCGACGATGTTGGTGGCGGTCATCGACCAGTCTTTCGGGGACTCGACATTTTTCTGCTCGAAGATCACGTTGCCCTTGGCGTCGGTGATCTGAGCGGTGCGCATCTCCCACTCGACGGTTTGGTAGGGAGAAACGCCGGCTTTCGAGAAGTAACGGCGGAAGGTGAGGCCAGGGGACTTCTTCTTGTCGACTTTAGGCGCAGCGGCGCTAACTGCGGAGTCGGTGGAAAGGGTTGTGGTGGTTTTAACTTCCGACATCTTCTCGAATCTCCTCGACAGGTCCGAAACGGGTTGAAGCCTGCCTGCTCCGCGCGGCGCGTATTCGCGTCCGAGTGGCCGCGGAGAGGTGCGTAACAAAGCGGCGCTTGCAAAATGGTTTTGGGAGTTACGGCGGGCCTGAGTCCGTCCCGACTACCCATCCCCGGCAGGTAGTTGGCCTGCCCCTGGCTCACGCTTTCCGGATGAAAAATGATGCGTCCGGAAGGTTCCTCCGTGTGCTTGGGATGCTGAAATTACGCCTGTATGTTGGGTGTGTCAAGACCCATGTACTACATATTGTAGTACATATACTTAACGCGCGCGATTCCGTGACTCTTCGTGCAACAGCTTTTTCCATATTGAAATTTCCTGTAAAGCTGCGACCGTAAGTCCATTGGCCGCAACAACTTGGCTGGGCGAATCTATGTAGAACGACTGTTGCGACTGTATTAATAAAGGAGAGCTGGGTCAATTCAACATTAATGGTGCAACGACAGATTTCTGTGGAATTCCTGTGTGGGAGTAGGGCGGAAATCGAGCGGCTCGTGTGGGATTCGCTTCGCTTGCGAAAAGAAGCGACATGACAGCGTTTCCAGGACAGTGAGTACCACGCATACGGTCCAGGTTCACCACCAAAACTTTACCTGTGCTCCAGAAGTTTCGCGGCTCGA
>CAZBCQ010000433.1:0-2159 GCA_964490255.1 uncultured Terriglobales bacterium
GATTCGGCAGCATGAATGTCTGATACACGCCCGTGAACGGCTGATATTGCGAATCCTCCAGCAGGCTCGACGACCGTACCGCCAGCGGATATCGCACCTGCTCCAGGTACGCCAGCAGCTCCAAAGTTACCTGTGCCGGAAGCGTCGCCTTCAGGGATCGTTCCACGATCTCGGCATCGTCATTCGAGCGGATCGCGAAATCCGCCAGCTCATTTTCGCGCAGGAACTGATCGAAGATATCCGTCGCCAGCACCAGAGTTGGCGGCACGGCAATGCGGACCCCCGTGAACTGGCTGCTCACGCGATTTTTATGCAGCAGATGCCGAACGAATGCCAGCCCGCGTGCCTTGCCCCCGAGCGACCCGCCCCCCAAGCGCAAAAACGTTCCTTCCGACGCCTTGAACGTTGCCGCCTGGAAATCCCCAATCAGCAGCCCGCTTTGCTCGGCCCTGTACTCGGCGATCGACTCGATCAGATCGCGCCGTAGGGCCTCTCCGTCCGCAAAGTCCGACACCTTTCTCGGCCTCAGCCGCAGCGCCAGCGCGAACTCCGTCCTCGCCCGCAGCCATCGCGAAAAATGATTCCGCTCGCTGTGGTACAGAATGCTTTCCACGGGGACTTCGTGAAGCAACCGTTCGAGCTCTTTCAGATCCTTTGCCCGCGCCACTTCCGTTCTGTCCGGCAACCGAAACACAAAATCGCCAAACGAAAATTGCTCGATCAAATATCGCCGCAAATCCAGCAGCAGCGTCGGCGACCGTTTCCTTAGGAACGAAACTCCCTCCGCCTGCGCCCGCGGCATGAATTGCGTTCGGCTTGACTGCAGCACAATCGGCGCATCCGCCACCACACTCCGCACCGTATGCGCCAGATCGAATCCCGAGTCTGGACTGAGCACACCCTCCCGCGGAAACTCAATGTCCGACACCACTCCCAGCAGATAATCCTGGTACGTCAGCACCTTGGCGACGGCGTCTTCATACGTTGTCGACAGCAGGATCTTCGGCCTCGCCCGCATGCGCACCAGCTTGTGCGCCATGTTCAGTCCTTCGCCGATCAGCCCGCGCGATTGCGTTATCAACTCCGTATAGATCAGCGGAAGGAACGCGGAGTAATACCGAATATTGTCTTCGACCACCAGGATGACCGGGACTCCCATCACCTCGGTATCGTGCCGCACATTCCGCTTGTCTTCGATGTACTTCACAATCGCGATCAGGATGCGAACGTTTCCCTGCCACAGAAAAATCCGTTCGATATCCGTGTGCGGATTGCGCGCCCTGAAGTTCTTGATCTCGCGATAGTCATACGACAGCACCACGACCGGCACGTTCAGCCCGGCGGCCTTCACCTGCCGCGCCAGCTCGGCGGCGTCCATATCGCTCAATTGCAGATTGGCAATAATCAGGTTGAAGCGCGGCTCCGATCGCGCCCTCGCCAGCGCTTCGGCTCCGCTCGAGACATGCGTGATTCCGGGAATTTGCTGCAGATCGAGTTCCAGCGACTCGCCGATCAGCAGTTCATTCAGGCGCCCGTCCTCCCGCAGAATGAACGAGTCATACAGGCTCGACACCAGCAGGATGTCGTGCACACGAAACGGCATCAGCTCTTCGAAGCCTTCGAACAGCCGTTGCGCATCCAGTTCCGCGCCGCGCATGGCTCTCGCTTGCGCCACTCTCGACTCCTAAAAAATACGGGGTGGATTATCCCACCCCGCATAGTTTCCTACTCTACCGCGCTCTACACCAGTCCCTGATCCAGCATCGAGTTCGCTACTTTCAGGAATCCGGCGATATTCGCGCCATGCACCAGGTTTCCCTTCGCGCCGTAGGTCTCGGCCGTCTCGTAGCAGTTGTTGTGAATGGCGATCATGATCTTGTGCAGCCGATCATCCACCTCTTCACGTGTCCAGGTCATCCGCATGCTGTTCTGCGCCATCTCCAGGCCAGAAGTCGCGACGCCGCCGGCATTCGCCGCCTTCGCCGGACCATACAGCACGCCCGCATCAAGAAACATCTTTGTCGCTTCTAGGGTGCTCGGCATATTCGCGCCTTCCGCCACCAGTTTCACGCCGTTCTTGATCAGGTTGGCAGCGTCTTTGGCATTGATTTCATTCTGCGTCGCACTCGGGAACGCGCAATCTGCCTTGATGTTCCACA
>CAZBCQ010000434.1:0-2147 GCA_964490255.1 uncultured Terriglobales bacterium
CGATGGCGACCGCCGAAGCCGTCCATAAAGCCGGAGCACAGTTCTTTCGCGGCGGCGCGTATAAGCCCCGGACTTCCCCTTATGCGTTTCAGGGGCTGGGAGAAGAAGGGCTGAAGATCATGGCCGAGGTGCGCGACCGCTTCGGCATGCGGATCGTCACTGAGGCGATCGACCATGAATCGCTCGAACTGGTGGAGCGATACGCGGACATGATCCAGATTGGCGCGCGCAACATGCAGAACTTTTCCCTGCTGAAGCTGGCGGGACGCTCCAAAAAACCCGTCCTGCTGAAGCGGGGATTGGCGGCGACCCTGGAAGAGCTTCTTATGGCCGCCGAATACATTATGAGCGAGGGCAACTACAACGTTGTGCTGTGCGAGCGCGGCGTGCGCACCTTTGCCGACCACACCCGCAACACTCTGGACCTGAGCATCATTCCGGCGGTGCAGCGGCTCAGCCATCTGCCCATTCTGGTGGACCCCAGCCATGGCACCGGCAAGCGCAACAAGATCACCCCGCTCACGCGCGCGGCGGTCGCGGTTGGGGCCGATGGTTTTATCGTGGAAGTGCACTGCAATCCGGACAAGGCCCTGTCTGACGGAATGCAGTCTATCTTCCCGGAGCACTTTGCGTCCCTGATGGACGAAGTGCGGCAGATTGCGGCAGTGCTGCATCGCAGCGTCCCTGCGCCCATCGATACCACGAAGCTGGTTTCCAGCCGGGCGGGGACTTCGACTGCCGCACAACCGCAGAGAGCAATCGCCAGATAAGCTTTGGACCTGAAAACCTTTCTCATCGTGGAGCGTGGAAGAACCAAGTCCCCTCTGCGCTCCGCTTTTTTTGTCGGCATCCTGCTTGCGCTTGCATTAGCGGGCTGCCGGACGGAGAAGCTGCCCAACTATCCTCGCGCCTACCGCGAATACGCTTATGTAAGCAATGGTAAGAGCAACACCGTCAGCGTGCTCGACATTGACACCTACAAATCCATCAAGACGATTGCGGTCGGCAATAATCCCACCGGGGTGGCGGCCAATCCTGCCAGGAATGAAGTCTACGTCGTAAACGCCGGCTCCGGCACAGTCAGCGTGATCGACGCAGAGAGAAACCTGGTCAGCGGCATTGTGCGCGTCGGAGAAAAGCCGTATTTCGTTGCCGTCGCCAACGATGGCCTTCGGGCGTATGTGGCCAATTCAGCTTCCAACAATCTTTCCGTCATCGACCTGCCACAGCACAAGGTAATCCGAAACATTCCGGTCGGCAAAGCTCCGGGATTGGCGCAGGTCTCGGCCAATGGCAAGCTGGTAGTCACCAGCAATCGGGAAGACGATTCCATCTCCATCATCGAGGCCCAGAAAATGGCGGTCCGCTCTACCATCCAGACCTGCCGGCAACCCACGGAGCTGGCGTTTCTGCCCGATGCCAGCAAGGTCTTCGTCACCTGCAGCGGTTCTGGACAGGTCGCAGTGGTAGCGCTGGAGAAGGAAATCGCTCCGGAGACGGAACGAAATTCATTGCGAATGTCCCGTCAGCCAGCAGCCGAGAGATCCGGCGACCATCTTCTTGCCCTGCTCGATGTTGGGCAAACTCCATTGCATGTAGCGGTAAAGCCGGATGGAGGAGAGGCCTTCGTGTGCAACTTCGATAGCAACAGCGTCTCTGAAATCGCCACAACTACCAATGAAGTTGGCGGCAGCTACCTGATCGGGAAGAACCCGGTGCGCGGCCTGATAAGCGCTGACAATTCCGTGCTGTATGTGAGCAACTTCGGCTCCGACTCGGTCGGCGTGTACAGCATCGACGATGGCAAGCTGATAGGGACGGTGAACGTGGGCAGCCATCCCGACGCCATGGCGCTCTCGCCCAACCAGAATTTTCTTTTTGTCGTCGATACCGCAGCCGGGGACGTTTCCGTGGTCCGCACCGCGGCGAAACAAGGCGCTGTACTGCTGACGATTATCCCTGTCGGCCAACAACCCAATGACATTGCGGTAAAGGCATTCATACTGCGAAAGCCGCCGCTAGAGTAGGCGTGCTCAATAAAGAAAGCCCGGCTTGCTCTCCGGGCTTTTAACAGAAATCAAAACTCGAAATCAACCGGCGGTCGTTTTGGAACAATGCTGTTCAAAAGCCGCAACCAGCCTGGAGGC
>CAZBCQ010000435.1:0-2132 GCA_964490255.1 uncultured Terriglobales bacterium
GAATCTTCTTCGTCGGCATCGATTGCGCCCTGCGCGGCGATGATGGCCGACACGCCGCAGATAGAAGATCCGACCGCGAGCAAGGAACTCAATTTCGGCCGCAGATTGAACCACCGGCCGAGGAAGGTCATGAACGTGAGCGACACGAGCAACTCGATCGCAACCAGACCGAGACTGACGCCGCCGAGCTTGAGGACGTCACCAAGCAGGAACCGCGATCCGAGGAGCACGATGCCGGTCTTCAGCCAGAACTCATAGGTGGCGATGCCGCTGCGAAAAATCTGTGGAACACCAATGGTGTTCGAGATCACCAGGCCGATGAGGATCGCCCAAAGCACGTACTCGATGTTCGGGACGACCAAATGATGCGCTTTGGTGTAGCGGCCGATCGATTGCTCCAGCACCTTCCCGGCGTAACCAATGGCTACGAGCAGAGCGATTCCGGGAATCAGGTTCAAGAACTGTAAAAAAGGATTTTCAGATTGCAGTCGCGGTATGGCTACGGCGTTTGTTGCCATGGGTCACCTTGCGTTCTTTCTCGATTACCAGGGAATGTGCTTCACAACGCCCAGCCGCACCAGCAGTGCTGCTGCGAGCGCCAGGGCAACGGCCCAGCCGTCGAGACTGAGCAGGCGGAAATTTTTCTTCGAGACAATGGGGTCGTTTGAGCTCACTTTGTTCCTCCTTTGAATCAGTGCGACCTTTAATTCAGTCGTTCGTCGTTGGTTGTTAGTCGTTGGCGTCTTGATCTATCAGCATTCGGGAACGACCAATGACTATCGAGTAACGACTGCTCCTGCGCTGCTACACGTCCTATGATCAGCAGCGTAGGCGCGGGCAGACGATCCGCATCAGGCAAATTCGAGAGTCGAGTCCAATGGACTCGCTGATTTTCACGGCTGGCGTTCGAGACAAGAACGCAGGGCATGTCTTCGGGCAATCCGCGTTCGCGCAGCAGACTGGCCACGTGCGCGTAGTCGGATTGCGGCATGTAAATGACGAGCGTAGTCGATCCGGTCAGCGTGCCCCAGTCGACATCGCTTTCGCCGACGCCGCGCTGCACGGTGGTAAACAGCACCTGGGACGCGACGCGGCGATCTGTCAGCGATATTTTAGCGCCTGCAGCGGCGCCGACAGCAGCCGTGATACCAGGAATAATTTCAAATTGTGTTCCCGAATCGATCAGTCCTTCGATTTCTTCGCCAGCACGGCCGAAAATGAGCGGATCGCCGCCCTTGAGGCGGACAACGATTTCGTGCGAGGCAGCGAGCGAAATCAGCAAGGAATTGATTTCGTCCTGCGTGAGGAGCTTATGGCCGCAGCGCTTGCCGACGTTGATGAGTTCGGCTTGCGGCGAGACCATGGCAAGGACTTCCGCGCTTACCAGGGAATCGTGCAGAACCACATCCGCAGTCTTCAGGATGCGCGCAGCCTTCAGCGTAAGCAATTCGGGATCGCCAGGACCGCTTCCGACGAGATAGACCTTGCCCATCAGCGGCTCCCTCCGGCGGTGACGTGATCTTGCGAGATGTTGCGCTGAGACTCGAGGAATTCGGTGAACGCGGCGGGCTGCACGAGTTTGTGCAGTTGCTCTTTGCGCAATTGCTCATCGGCTACGGAAGCGCGGATCAGATCGCGCATAGCGCCCAGATACTCGAGCCACGCTTCGTACTCCGGACCAAACTGCTGTTCTAGCTCGCGGCGCAGGCGCTGCGCTAACGCGGGACTCAATCCATCGGTTGAGATTGCGATCTGCAGCCGCCCGCGCCGAACCACTGCCCCGTAATAGAAGTGGCAGTACTTGGGGTCGTCAACGGCATTGCAGAGAATCGAACGCTCTTCGGCCAGGCGATAAACGAGATGATTGACCTCGGGCACATTCGTCGCGGCGATGACCAGGAAGATGCCGTCCAGATCGGCGGCGTCGAAGGTCTTCTCCCACCAAACCAGGCGGCCGCCACGAACCCAGTCCGCGACCCTCTCGTTCACTTCCGGGGCGATGACCAGGACCTGCGCGTCCGATTGGAGCAGGCTCTCAATCTTCGACTCAGCGACGTTCCCACCCCCGACGACCAGGCACTTGCGGCCGCGGACTTTCAGAAAAATTGGCAGCAGCGACATCAGCCCTCCAC
>CAZBCQ010000436.1:0-2106 GCA_964490255.1 uncultured Terriglobales bacterium
AACGGCTTCCAGTTGCGCATTCCGATGTACACGGGAATGTCCAGCTCGCGCCGAAGGCCATCGGCTTGATCCATGGTGTGGCACGTCAATGGCGAGCAGCCAATAAGCCCATAACGATGCTTGATCTCTTCAATGACCGCATCCGGCAGCGGTCGTCCGCCGGTCACATAGCGCAGGAATTCGGGGATGTCCTCGACCCGGTCGGGACTGCCATGCGCGATCAGCAGAACGGCCTCTTTCTGGTTTGCTTCGCTCAAACTAGACCTCAGCGCTCCGCTTTTGCCGCCGCCAGTGGCCGACGAGAATGCTCGTGTACCAGTTCGATCAGGTACTTCACATTCGCGACCGGCGTCTCCGGCAAAATCCCGTGCCCTAAATTGAAGATGTGACCCGGCCTGCCGCCGGCCTGTTCCAGCACATGGAGCGCGCGGGAGCGCAGCTCTTTTTGATCTGCGAACAGTAGCACGGGATCCAAATTTCCCTGAACCGCCGCGCGATTGCCCAGGAACCGCCAGCCCTCTTCCAGTGGAATGCGCCAATCCAGGCCAATCACCTCGGCTTCAGTTTCCCGCATAGAGGTGAGCAGCGTCGCACTATCCGTGCCGAAATAGATGATGGGCACGCCGGTGCGCTTCAGCCGCGCAATCAGATCCTTGGCATGCGGAAGAACGTACCGCCGATAATCTTCCACGCTCAGGCACCCGACCCAACTGTCGAAAACCTGGAAAACGTCCGCGCCCTTGCGCACCTGCTCGGCAGAATACTGCGCCAGAACCGTCACCAGCTTCTGCATCAGCTGATCCCAAAGTTCGGGCGAGCGATACATCATCTTTTTGGTTTCGAGGTAGTGACGCGAACCGCCGCCCTCGATCATGTAGCTGGCCAGTGTGAACGGCGCACCACAGAATCCGATGACCGGCAGCTTCGATCCAAAGTGGTTCGCCACAAGCGACACAGACTCGGCAACATATCCCAAGTCAGCTGCGCGATCCGTACGCAACGCTGCAACGTCTTCGGCCGTGCGTACCGGCTTTTCGATAACCGGCCCTTCGCCCGCCTCGAACCGGAATGGCAGTCCCATGACTTCCAGCGGCAGTAGAAGGTCCGCGAAAATGATCGCCGCGTCGACGCCCAGAATCTCGGCGGCTTCAATCGTCACTTGTGCGGCCAGCTTTGGCGTCTTGCAGATTTCAACGAGTGAATGATGCTTGCGTACAGCCCGGTATTCAGCCATGTAGCGACCAGCTTGACGCATCAGCCAGATCGGCGTGAACTCGGTAGATCGGCCCAGGCATGCTTGAACAAAGGTGGATTCGGCGGCTGCCATCTGCTCCAATGTAGCATTTTCGGCGACCGGCCCCTCGGTGAAGAACTCACAACCAGGTGTGACATTGCTCACACGCCAGACTGATCTATGCGCTGGCTCCCACAACTTAGAATGATGTCGTGAATGCCGTCGACAGTCAGGGTTATCGCGGTCGCCTAGCTCCTTCACCCACTGGCCTTCTCCACCTCGGTCACGCGGCGACCTTCTGGACTGCCTACCAGCGCGCATGCGAAGCCGAGGGAACGCTCGTCCTGCGCAACGAAGATCTCGATCCACAACGCTCCAAGCCCGAGTACGTGCAGGCGTTCATCGAAGATCTCCAATGGCTGCGAATCACTTGGCAAGAGGGCCCTGATATCGGGGGTCCCTTCGCGCCTTATTCGCAGAGCCAACGTTACACTTTCTATCTTGACGCCTGGCGGCGGCTTCGAGACAGCGGGCACATTTTCCCTTGCAGTTGCTCGCGAAAAGATTTGGCGCAATCGGCAAGCGCTCCCCAGGACGCCGACGACGAGCCTATCTACTCAGGCCGTTGCCGACATCGCGTCTCGGAAGCGCAGCAGTACGAAACTCCCCCAGGTGTGAATTGGCGCTTCCGTGTTCCTGATGGCGAACGGATCGCCTTCACCGATCTTCATGTGGGCGAGCACTCCTACAGAGCGGGCCGCGATTTCGGCGACTTCCTCATTTGGCGCCGTGATGACGTGCCCGCCTACCAACTCGCCGTAATCGTCGACGACGCAGCCATGAAAATTACCGAAGTTGTTCGCGGTGCCGAC
>CAZBCQ010000437.1:0-2098 GCA_964490255.1 uncultured Terriglobales bacterium
GATCATCCGGTGTTTCACCGCGAAGGCGATGACATCTCTCTCAGCGTGCCGGTTACGGTGACCGAGGCTGCGCTCGGATCGAAGGTCGAAGTCCCCACCATCGATGGCCGCGCTCTTCTGCGAATTCCACCCGGAACGCAGTCTGGACAGAGGCTACGCCTTCGCGAAAAAGGTGTTCCTTCGGCTACGAAGGAAGGCAAACGTGGAGACGAGATCGTGGAAGTGAAAGTCATGGTTCCGCACGTTCACGACGAGCGCTCCAAGGAACTGTTGCGCGAGTTGGCGAAACTGAATCCGGAAGATCCGCGAGCTGAGCTGTGGAAGCAAATTGGCTCTTAGCTCTCAGCTGTTAGCTTTTGGCTTCTAGCGCTTGCAGTTAGCTCTTGATCGTTGATGTTTACGCACTACGTGCGAAGGGGTAACAGCTAAGAGCTAACAGCCGACAGCTATGATCCTCGAAACTCCACGCCTCCTCCTCCGACCCTTTACTCCCACCGATTTCGAACCTCTTTTCGCCGTGATTGGTGATCCGGTGACGATGCAGTTCTACCCATTGCCTTTTGACAAGCAGGACACGCTCGATTGGATTGAGCGCAACATGCGCCGCTTTGCAGAAGACGGCTCCGGTCTGAGAGCCATGGTTCTTAAGAGCAGCGGCGAGATGATTGGCGATTGCGGTCCGGTGTGGCAAGACGTCGATGGACAGAGCGAACTCGAGATTGGTTATCACGTCCGCCGCGATCAGTGGGGACGCGGTTACGCGACCGAAGCGGCACGAACTGCGATGGCGTATGGGTTCGAGAGCTTCCCAGTCGAACGCTTGATCTCCTTGATCAGGCCAGAGAACCTCCCTTCGCGCCGCGTGGCAGAGAAGAACGGGTTGCGCATCGATCGCGAAATCGAGTGGAAGGGAATTCGGCATTTCGTGTACGCGATCAGGCGCGAAGATTTTCTTCTTGGCTGAACTTCTGGATCCAATCTGCTTTTCCGCAGAGCGCATCCAATCTTGATACGACTCGTCAGAATTGGTGACTTTGCCTTTGCGCAACGAAATTCCCCTCGGGGGATCATTTTCTTGTTTACGCAATTCACAAATAACCCTATTCTCCGATTCGGGAATTTCCAAACCTAAGTCTCAGAAAAGCCAAGGAGGCAGCCATCGGAATTGTCGACCGCCACTAACCCCACTCGTCTCGAAGTGCTCGCGTCTCCCACATCCCGCAAAAAATCCGGAAAGTTGACTCTCTGGCCCTTGGTCGCCGCCACCTTCTTTATGGTTTCGGGCGGGACGTATGGCACCGAGGACATCGTGCACGGCGCCGGCTATTTGCGCGGAATCCTGATTCTGCTGCTGACGCCGGTGATCTGGAGTCTGCCGACGGCATTCATGATCGGCGAACTCTCGTCGGCGATCCCCGCCGAAGGCGGCTACTACGCCTGGGTTCGTCGCGCGATGGGAAATATGTGGGGCTTTCAGGAGGCATGGCTCTCGCTGGTGGCGAGCATCTTCGACATGGCGATCTATCCCACGCTCTTTGTGGCGTATTTGATCCGGTTGGTGCCGTGGTTCGCCGTCGGACATCGCGGGGTGATGGTGGGACTGGCAGTGGTGATCGTCTGCGCGTTGTTGAACATTGCTGGCGTACGTGTGGTCGCAACCACGTCACTGTGGCTGTTCGCGTTGCTCTCGGCGCCATTCGTGCTGATCGTACTGCTCGCGCCATTTAAATTCGGCGCGCTGGCCCACGCATCGACCGCTCCCGTGACTTCGACCGTTGGCATCATGGGGGGCCTGATGATCGCCATGTGGAACTACATGGGTTGGGACAATGCTTCCACGATCGCGCAGGAAGTAGAGCGTCCGCAGCGGACGTACCCGCGCGCGATGATCGCAGCGGTGATCGTCGTGGCGCTCAGCTACATTCTTCCGGTTGCCGCGATGTGGATGACCGGCATCCATCCCAGCCAGTGGGAAACCGGGTCCTGGGCGGATCTGGCTGGACTGGTCGGGGGCCCGCTGCTCCGCGTAGCGCTCGTACTTGGCGGAATGATGAGCGCCTTCGGCATGTTCAATTCGCTGGTGATGAGCTACTCACGC
>CAZBCQ010000438.1:0-2067 GCA_964490255.1 uncultured Terriglobales bacterium
CTAACATTCGGGAGGTAATGCACTGTGATGCTGTTTTTGTTTCGCTGGTAGATTCCCCATCAGGCACGCCCAAGCTATACGTTCTCGACTTTCCTCGGGGCAAAGGCCTTATTAAGGAGGAGATCGTCTACACGATAAGCGGAGCCGGAAAGCGCGTTTTGGAGACATTGAAACCATTAGTCGTTGACGTGTCTGACCCCGCCGCAGTTCCGCCTCAGATATACGATAAAGTCGTCGCCGAAGGCCTGAAGAGCGCCTGTTTGATTCCACTGCTTAATCGAGGTCGAGCGCTCGGGGGCTTGGTGATCGCACGGACCACCGAGACATCCTTCACGCCAGAGGATGTTGAATTCCTCAGCCAAGCTTCGGGGCAGATCGCCATCGCCATTGCAAATGCTTTGGCATACCAGGAGATTTCCGATCTAAGGGACAAGCTCGCCCAGGAGAAGCTCTATCTGGAGGAAGAAATTCGCAGCGAGAGGGGTTTCGAGCAGATCGTTGGGAGCAGCCCGGCACTAAAGCACGTTTTGCAACTGGTCGAAACAGTCGCTCCCAGCGATTCCACCGTACTACTCCTGGGGGAGACGGGCACCGGGAAGGAGTTGATTGCCCGCGCAATTCACGAGCACAGCCGGCGCAAAGACCGCACCTTTGTGAAGCTTAATTGTGCTGCAATTCCCACCGGTCTGCTGGAGAGCGAATTGTTTGGACATGAAAAGGGAGCCTTCACCGGCGCGATTACCCAAAAAATCGGACGACTGGATTTGGCGGATCAGGGCACCTTGTTTCTGGATGAAGTGGGAGACATTCCCATTGAGATTCAGCCGAAGCTGCTACGTGCCTTGCAGGAGCGTGAATTTGAACGACTGGGCAGCACTTATACGAGAAAAGTGAACGTGCGGCTCGTGGCCGCCACAAACTGCGATCTCGAGAAGATGATTGCTGAGCGCCAATTCCGCAGCGACTTGTTCTACCGCTTGAACGTATTTCCGATCCGCATTCCACCGTTGCGCGATCGCAACGAAGATATTCCACTGCTGGTGAGCTATTTCGTTCAGAAGTTCGCAAAACAAATGCAGAAGAGCATCGAAGCGATTCCTGCAGCTGTAATGAAGCGGATGACGGCATGGGAGTGGCCCGGGAACATTCGTGAACTCGAGAATTTTATTGAACGCGCCGTGATCTTGACGCGCGGCAAGTCCCTTGACGCTCCGCTCGCAGAACTGCAAAGGACGAAGGCGGGAGAACCGGTGGTGCATGGCGCCGCGAAGCGACCGAAGCTTGTCGTCGTAGCAGATAACAGCTCGCGAACTGACACAGACGCTGTGGCTGAAGAGTTTGCCGAGAAGCAGCGCGAGGAGATCATACGCACACTCACCGAATGCAAGGGACGTGTCGGCGGTGCTGATGGAGCTGCAGCACGGCTGGGTATTAATCGAACTACCCTCCTGTCTCGCATGAGAAAGTACGGGATTTACGCGAAGCAGTATGCTGCCTGAGGCACCGCCTTCCTTTTTTCTACCCTTCTCCAATCTCCTCGACGGTTTCAACATTATCAACTTCGACACTTTCAACTTCTGACATCTACCCAATTCCCCAACGCAAATTCGTTGACTTCCGGCTCTGCACGTTTGGCATGTGCCTTGCCTTATTCCTTCGCGTGAAGGCAAGAACACATGTTGAAGATCCATTGTTGACAGCCACAATCAGCGCGCTTTCTGGAATGCGAGATTGTCGCAGACTGGGCCGCTGAGCTGAAAACGGCGTGCGATGGCGTGGATGCAATTGGAGGAGAAACTAAGATGAAGCCAATAACTGCAAGCCTGGTGGGCGCGCTGTTGCTGCTGAATGCATTTGGCTGTAGCACCGGTAAAGTTCGAGCGTCGGCCCCAACTCCGCCCCCGGTAGTCGAAGTCGCACCGGTCATACAGAAAAAAGATGTGCCGGTTCAGGGCGAGTGGGTAGGAACACTCGAAGGCTACGTCAATGCACAGATTTCGCCGCAAGTGAGTGGTTACCTGATTCGCCAGGACTATCGCGAAGGGGCATTCGTCAGAAAGGGCCAGC
>CAZBCQ010000439.1:0-2050 GCA_964490255.1 uncultured Terriglobales bacterium
CCAGCCCTAGATTTCATCGAATTGCGAGTCTGTGCTAATTTCTTCCTGTGAAGAAACACTGCGCTTTTCTACTCGCCCTGCTCTTGCTGTTTCCGCTGACATCCAAAATGAGATCCCAGGCGTCTACGGCTGGCGATAACAGCGCCGTTATGGCTGATTGGAACAAACTCGTCGACGACTACTTTGATGGATTCTTCAAGTTTCGTCCGACCGATGGCACCCAGGACGGATTTCACCAAT
The DNA here is from genome assembly GCA_964490255.1 of uncultured Terriglobales bacterium. Lineage (GTDB taxonomy): Bacteria > Acidobacteriota > Terriglobia > Terriglobales > Acidobacteriaceae > JAJPJE01. The sequence goes on from CAZBCQ010000439.1 coordinate 241, forward strand.
ATGACTCGCAACTAGAGCCGCGCACGAAAGCCGCATATAACGAAGAAATCGCGTTCTATAAGGATTTCCGCACGCGGCTGCAGGCGTTGGACTCCAAGCGGTTGCCCTTTGAGGCGCAGCAGGACTATGCGTTGCTGATGGCGACCATCAACGGCAATCTGCTGGACCTCGAGAATATTCATCAGTGGGAGAAGAATCCGGACAAGTATTCAAGCGGGATCACCAACAGCGCCTATGTGATCATGTCGCGCAATTTTGCGCCGGCGGACGAAAGGTTGCGGTCGCTGATCTCGCGCGAGAAGTTGATGCCGGCGGTGTTCGATGCTGCCCGCGCGAACCTGCGCAATCCACCTAAGGTTTACACGGAAATCGCGATCGAACAGCTGCCAGGGATCATCAGCTTCTTCCAGCAGGATGTTCCTGCGGCGTTCACCGAGGTGAAGGATCCGCACCTCTTGGCTGAGTTCAAGCAGAGCAACGACGGGGTGATCACTGCGCTCGAACGTTACCAGGACTTCCTGAAGAGCGATCTGCTGCCCACTTCCAACGGCGATTTCCGCATTGGCTCCGAGAACTATCAGAAGAAGCTGGCGTACGACGAGATGGTCGATATCCCGCTCGACCGCTTGTTGCAGATCGGCTATGACGATTTGCACCGCAACCAGGAGTGGTTCAAGCGCACCGCCCAGCAGATCAATCCCAAGAAAACACCCCAGCAGCTGCTCGAAGAGATGCAGAAGAATCATCCTGCTGCTGATCAGCTGTTGCAGGCATACCGGGATGATCTGGGTGGAATTCGGCAGTACATCGTAGACAAGAAGATCGTGACGATTCCGTCTCCGGTGCCGCCGATCGTGGAAGAGACCCCGCCATTCATGCGCGCGCTGACGTTTGCGTCGATGGATACTCCCGGTCCATACGAGAAGGTTGCGAAGGAAGCGTACTTCAATGTAACACTGCCCGATCCGAGTTGGTCGAAGGAGCGCAGCGACTCTTACCTGGGCGGCGACAATCGTTCGACGATGATTGCCGTCGCGGTGCACGAAGTCTACCCAGGTCACTATGTGCAATTCCTGTGGTTGCCGTCAGCGCCGTCGAAGATTCGCAAGCTGCTGGGTTGCGGATCGAACGCCGAAGGCTGGGCGCACTACGGCGAGCAGATGATGCTCGACGAAGGGTACGGGAGCGGCGATCCACAGCTGCGGCTCGGACAGTTGCAGGATGCGCTGCTGCGTGATGCGCGCTTCATCGTGGGCATCTCGATGCACACGGGCAAGATGACAATGGAGCAGGCGATTGAGTTCTTCCAAAAGGAAGGCTATCAGCCGAAGTCAGTTGCCGAAGTGGAGACGAAGCGCGGCACGAGCGACCCCACATACCTGGTCTACACGCTCGGCAAACTGGAGATCATGAAGCTGCGCGCGGACTATCGGCGCAAGGAAGGCGCGAACTTCAATCTGCAACAGTTCCACGACACATTTCTCAAGCAGGGGTTCCCGCCGGTTAAGCTGATCCGGCAGACGATGCTGGGGAACGACAGTCCAGTGTTGTAAAACAGTGGTTAGTGATTAGTGGCTAGTGGTTAGCTGTCAAAAAAACCTTAACCACCATGGGCACGAAGCACAGGAAGTATTTAAACTCTTTGTGTACCTGTGTGTCCTTCGTGGTTAAAGAACCGCTATTTCATTGCGACAAGTGTTTTCGCCTGCGCCAGCTCCGGGCGGTCGGAAGTTGAGCCTGCGCAGTTCTTCAAAAGCTGAGCATAGTAGGTCTTGGCTTTGTCGGGCTGATTCACCGCGGCTGCGGCCTG
>CAZBCQ010000440.1:0-2048 GCA_964490255.1 uncultured Terriglobales bacterium
GTTTTGAATCATCCCAATTTCACCAATCCGACAGCGCGAATTCAGAGTCACGCGACGCTTGAGTCTCAACGGATGCTGAATCAGGGTCTCGGCGGGTTAAACCCAATCTTCCAGGTAGGTGGACCTCGGTCTCTGCAGGGTTCTCTACGACTGACCTTCTGACGGGCGATGGTGACCAAGTGGGATCCACAACCCGCAGCGGCAGGCGTGTTTCTTGTCCTGATTCTCACTTCCCTCTGGCCTCCCGTATTGAGAGCAGGGGATTGGGGCAACAACACGCCTGTAATTTTTCTGAGCGCCCGATCTAGCTCTGTGCCTGGAGGCTCGTGCTGCGAGCGCGGAAGTGTTACAGACCCTCAGCAGCGGCTGATGTCTGAAACAGATGCGATCACGATGCGCGTCATCTCCGGACCTGGTGCAAGCAGCAACTACGCTGGGACGCTCACGCATGATTTCGCGATCTTCTCGCCGGACCGCAGCAGGTTCGTCATCATTCTGAAACGTGGCGATCTTCGGACGAACACCAATCGATATTGGTTGTTGCTTTACCGAACCAGTCGAGTGTTTCGTTCGCGCAAGGCAGTAGTCCTGGTTTCTATGTCGTCTTCGTCGAACCGGGACGCGATCAAAGATGTTACCTGGCTGGGGGATAATGACACCATCCTGTTTCTGGGGGAACATCCGGGCGAGCGTGCCCAACTCTACTCCGTCTCGTGCCGAACTCGAATCGTCAGGAGGCTCACAAATCATCGAGGGAGCTTGCTCTCCTACTCGGCAGATCTATCGGGGGACAGAATCGTTTATGCTGCCGAAAAACCTGAGATGAAGGTGGTCACTGAAAACACGTTGCGCCATGGCTTTCGAGTTACCGACGAAGCGATGGCGGACCTGATTGCTGGCCAAATTCAGACTCGGGAACTTGAGTTGTACGTGCTCGACAAGCGAGCGCGAGCCCGCCGCTTGTTCGTTCCGAGTTCTCTTGAGGGCAAATTGTGGGGACAGTCGGGAGAGATTTTTCTGTCTCCCGATGGTCGATACCTAATCGTCAAGATCAACCTGACCGAGGTACGGAAAGCGTGGGCATCCTATCCTGATCTGTGGGTTCACCGCGGCGTGGTGCAGTATCGGCCACACGAGGCTCTCTCCTGGGTGTTCCGATACGGGATTATCAGTTTGGAAAGCGGTGCTGGCAGGGTACTGCTGGATTCGCCGGTGGGTTACTCCGGCTCAGACGTGCGATGGGCGCCAGATTCGAAAGCGGTGGCTATCAATGGAATGTATCTCCCCTTACCTCCGGCAGGTGATCCGCCGAGGCAGCCTGCGGAACCGGGAACTTATGCGGTTGAAATCAATGTGAAGACTTTGGCCTATTCCATCATTACTCACGACCCCGTGAAACTCATCAGCTGGAATAATTCCGACGATGGCATGCTTGTCCAAGTTACTAATGCAGGTCAGCCGGAGACAGCGCCAGTCCGCGTGTACTTCCAGAAGAAAAATGGACGCTGGGTAACGGATCGCGAGAAGATGGGCGAGCCGGATGTTCCCGTTATCACCACTGAACAAGACTTGAACACACCACCGCGCATCGTTGCCATCGACCCTGTTCACGGCGAGAAGAGAGTTCTTCTACAACTCAATCCGGCCTTCAACAGTCTGCGATTTGGCAGGGTCGAAGAGGTCAGTTTTCGGGGAGCCGACAATCATGAAATCGACGCCGGTTTGTACTTCCCACCAGACTACGTGCGCGGAAAGAGATACCCGCTGGTAATCCAGACTCATGGCTTTGATCCCGGCAGCTTCTGGATCGATGGTTCCTTTCCGACTGCTTTTGCAGCCCAGGGACTGGCTGCAACCGGCATGCTGGTCTTGCAGTTGCCCAGCAGCCACGATTGGGTAGGAACGCCTGAAGAAGGGCCGAAGATGGTGGAAACCTTCGCGGCCGCCATTGGCTATGCGAAGAAGCGGGGGATTATTGACGAGAATCGCATCGGAATCGTCGGCTTCAGCCGAACCGGGTTCCATGTTCATTTCGCGCTCACTCACTC
>CAZBCQ010000441.1:0-2045 GCA_964490255.1 uncultured Terriglobales bacterium
TTGAATAAGGCGATGCTGGTTACGGCCGCATGTGCCATCTGCGTGCCAGCGGGATTTGCTCAAACGAGCACTTCCACAACCAATCCACCAACCATCAACCAGCGCAAAGACAATCAGCAACGGCGCATCGGCAATGGCGTAGAGAACGGATCGCTGACCGCCGGAGAAACGCGTTCACTCGAGCGGCAGGAATCTGGCGTGAACAAAGAAGAGCATCAGATGCGCGCTCTGGACAACGGCAAACTCACCGGGGCCGATCGCAAGGTGCTCAATCAGCAGCAGAACCATCTTTCGAAGGAAATCTACCAGGACAAGCACAACGCCGCCGTTCAGAACTATAAGGGTGAAGTGGGCGCGCGGCAGCGCAATCAGCAGGAGCGCATCGGTCAGGGCATCAAGAGCGGTCAGTTGACTGCCCGCGAATCGGCCCACCTGGAGAATCAGCAGGCGCACCTGAATAGGGAAATTCACAACGATCGCGCGGGGAATGGCGGAAAGCTCACTCCCGCGGAACGGAGACAGGTGAACCGTCAGGAAAACAAGACTTCCAAAGCGATCTATAAAGACAAGCACAACAAAGACAAGCACAACGCTCGCATGCGATAAGGACTACGTTCGCTGTGAACGAGCCTCTGCTCCCGGCAGAGGCTTTTTCGTTTGAGGCTCTCCGTTCCTGAGTCTCCGAGTCAGCTCCTTTGTTCAGTTCCGCTGTCGTTCTAAGGAATTGAAATTGCAAAGTCTGCAAAGGCCTCGTCCGCCTTCGGAACGGATACGCGGTTCAACTCGCCCTGTTAACGCATTTTTTACTTGACTTATTACATATCGCAATATCAAAATTGCAATCCGTAATATGAAGCTGGGGGAGAAAATCCGCTACCTCCGCGAGGTCGAGGGCGCACTTCGAGGGCTGGGCCGCGATATGACGCAGCAGGAAGTCGTGCGAGCCGTGAAGAAGGAGATTGGCAAGTCGATCAGCCAGTCGTACCTGTCGCAGATCGAAAGCGGCGCGCGCCCGCACCTGACGAATTCCACGCGCATGCTCCTGGCGCGCTTCTTCAATGTTCACCCGGGATATCTCGTTGACGATCCCGATGGATACCATACTGAGTTGCTTTCTCCGCTTCGTGTGGCCGAAGACAAGTTGGATTTGTGGCTGGTGAGCGGCGCGGAGCGTTTCCGACGCGATCCGCAATTGCGGCACGCGCTGCTGGAGATATCACGGCACGATGAGTCGCGGAAATGCCTGATCCTGCTGGGCGCCATCCTCGATACGCCGCAGCTCGCGGATCGGTTACTGCAGGTCCTGAAGCCGGAAACGGAAGGGCTGAAGGGGATGCCTTCGAATGGGAGGTCACGATGACTTGGGCCGATGTCTATCTGACGTGTTTCGTGATCGGATTTGCACTGAGCTTTGTCTCATTCCTGCTCGGCAGTTTCCATCTGCATCTGCCGCACATGCACTTTCACGGCGGAGCGCACGTCCATTTCGACCTGACCCATGGGACGCCCACCTCGACGCATCCGGCAGGCCATGCGCAGGGAGCAAGCGAGCAGTTGTCGCTTTTCAATTTCGGAACCGTTGCCGCGTTCCTTGCATGGTTTGGTGGAGCAGGGTATTTGCTGACGCGCTACTCCAGCCTGTGGATCGGCTTCGTGCCCTTGATCTCTTCTGCCGTCGGATTTGTTGGCGCCTCCATCATCTTTTTCTTCGTTGCCAAGGTGCTGATGCGGTACGACAGCCATCTCGACCCAGCCGACTACGACATGGTGGGGGTACTCGGCACCGTTACAGTCCCGATTCGCGAAGGCGGCACGGGAGAGATTGTGTTCTCGCAGGAGGGAGCGCGCCGCTGCGCCGGAGCGCGCAGTGACAACGCCGGCGCAATTCCCAAGGGAACAGAAGTTGTGGTTACGCGCTACGAGCGAGGAATCGCTTACGTGCAGCGCTGGGATGAGTTGGCGGGCACCGCGCAACAGTCGGAGCAGGAGAAAGGAAGAACGCAATGACACGCACGCACTGGCGCAATCTGAGCCTTCTGCCATGG
>CAZBCQ010000442.1:0-2026 GCA_964490255.1 uncultured Terriglobales bacterium
GAGCGCACGCATGCAATCGCGGCGTAGCGGGAAGGAGAGAGAAGATGGGAAGGATCGTGAAGTGGGGCAGTCTTGTGGCAATGGTTGGTGGTTTGGTCTATTTCCGCGGAGACATTCAACGTTACGTAAAAATGAAAATGATGTGAGGATTCCCCCACCCAAGCCAAAAGAGGGCTAGGGTGGGGCACCCAGATTCTTCTGGTTAGACACCCAGATTCTTCTGCCTAGACGGGTAGGTCGAGCTGGATCTGTTTCGCAGCTGGGTCGATCCGTGTGATGCGGAAGCTGCGAATCTGTCCGGCGGCGACGGGTTCCGGTTTCTTCGTTCCTGACTGGCCCTGGCCTTTCCAGCGGGCCTGGAGCATCGACCCGAGTGAGGAAAGGTCTGCCTTCGCGGAAGGCTGCTCGGCTTCCGGCGTTGTCGTTATCGCGGGGATTTTGCACTCGGCCTGAATGCCTTCGCCGAGTTCCACTCGCGCAGTGGTACCGGAGAGGTCCATAATTCGGCCGCTCACAACGTCACCAGCCTTGTGCTCGGCGAGATACTCGTCGATGCTGGTCGGGATCAACTGCTTCATGCTGAGGCGAATGTTACGCTTCTCGCTGTCTATTGCGAGAACCTGCGCTTTGACCACCTGCCCCGGTTTTAGCACGTCGCGAGGATGAGCGATGCGCTTCTCGTTGCTGATTTCACTGACGTGCACCATGCCTTCCACGCCTTCCGCGAGCTGAACGAAGGCACCAAAGTTGGTGATGCTCGTAACTGGCCCTTCAATGGCGGAGCCGACAGGGAACTTCTGCGCGACGTCTGCCCAGGGATCGCCGAGCGCCTGCTTCAGCCCGAGTCCGATGCGGCGTTCGGCGGTGTTCACGCTGAGGATAACGGCGTCTACGGTATCGCCGGGTTTCACGACATCGGTGACGCGCTTCACTTTGCGTGTCCACGAGAGCTCCGAGATGTGAATGAGGCCTTCGATGCCGGGTTCGAGCTCGATGAAGGCGCCGAAGTCCGTAACGCGCGAGACCACGCCGCGGACGCGCTCTCCAACTTTGTACTTGTCGCCTGCGGCGTCCCAGGGATGCGGCTGTAGCTGTTTCAGGCTGACGGCGATGCGGCGCTTGCCATTCTCTTCCGTGGCCTTGAGGATCTTGACCTCGATCTCTTGGCCGACGGAGAGAACATCAGAAGGCTTCTCGACCCGCGACCAGCTGATTTCGCCGATATGCAAAAGGGCGTCGACGCCGCCGAGGTCGATGAAAGCGCCGTAATCGGTGAGGCTGCGAACAGTGCCGGTAACGGTGTCGCCGTCGTTAATCTCGGAATAGCGGCGATCGCGGGCAGCGTTGGCTTCTTCTTCGGCGACGGCGCGGTGATCGACGACGACATCTTCTTCCGTGACGTCGAGCTTGGTGATGCGGCAGCGAATCTCCTGCCCGACGAGCTTTTCCATCTCAACGGTATCGCGAGCGCCGCTGCGAGAGGCGGGCATAAAAGCGCGCACACCGACATCGACGCTGAGGCCACCTTTTACCACGGCAGTGACGGTGCCGAGAATCGTCGCGCGTTCGGTGAAGGCCTTCTGCAGAGCCGGCCAATCCGCGGGACGCTCAACGCGAGTGCGCGAGAGTTCGTAATAGCCCTCTTCGTTGCGGCCTTTAACGGACACCAGGAACTGGTCGCCCGGTTTTACTTCCTGGCCAGCGCTTTGGAAGAGCGAGAGCGGGAGAATGCCTTCGGTCTTGTAACCAATGTCGAGGTAGACGGTGTCGGCGGAGACGGTAATGACGGTGCCCTGAATCTGGCGGGCGCCTTCCGCCTTGCGTGCGTGGGTCTGCTCATATTGGGAGAGAAGATCGCGGAATGAAGCTTCGTCGGTGTTCTGTTCGGAAGAAGGTACGTTGGACATAATAATGATTAAGTCTATCAGTCGATCAGTCTTTCAGTTTCGAGCGCCGAATTCCAAATTGGGACATCCGACGGTACCCCCTCCCCCTACGCTGTCCCACATTCTAAAGGGGTTAGAGT
>CAZBCQ010000443.1:0-2025 GCA_964490255.1 uncultured Terriglobales bacterium
AAATCTTACGGAGGAGACGAATGCCTCAGGAACGTGTTGTGAAGGCAGGCGATACCAGCCAGCGTGTGGGAGTTGAGGTAATTCGCGCGCGCGGCGTGGATGTCGAAAAACTCATACAGATGCTGATCGCCAACGCTGGCGCCGAGTTCGCCAGCACCTACTACTACTACACCATTCTGCGCATGCACCTCGCAGGGCACGAGGACTACAAGGAAATCTGCGAGGACGCCCGCCTGGAAGACCGTGCCCACTTCGAGTTGATCGTGCCACGCATCTACGAACTCGGGGGTGAGCTGCCCAACGATCTTCCTACATTTCACAACCAGGCGGGCTGCCGCGCCGCCAAGCTACCGGATCCGCCAACGGCAGAGAACATTTTGCAATTGCTGCTTGAGTCGGAGCGGTGCGCCATTCGTAGCTGGATCGAAATCTGCGATATGACGTTCGGGAAAGATCCGCGTACCTATGACCTGGCTTCGCGAATTCTGAACGAAGAAATCGAGCACGAAGCCTGGTTCATCGAACTGCTCGCCTATGAGCGCGACAAGAAATCGGTACCCAGCGGCCACTTCCGCCGCGGCGAACCGGGACATGCTCCTTACAGCAAGAACCGGGCGTTTTATATTGGAAGCTAACGACACAAGCCCCACCCGCGGCTCGCGTCGAGGGTGGGGACCCACCTCCAAGTGAATAGACGGAACGAGGCCACGCGAGAATTCGATGTGCTGCTCCGAACCCCGGCGGGAGATCGAAGCATTCAAGTAGCCGAAGACGAACACATTTGGGACGCGGCCTTTCGCCAAGAAGTCATCCTTCCTGCGCTCTGCCATCAGGGATGGTGCCTGACCTGTGCCGGACGACTCGAAGCCGGTGAAGTCGATCAACGGGACTCAGTTGGATTCTTCCCACAGGATAGAGATGCCGGTTTTGTTCTGCTGTGCACCGCACGTCCATTGTCGAACCTGTGCATCCAAACGCATCAGGCCGTGGCGATGCGTAAGCACCGGTTGGCCTTGGGGCTGCCTGCACCATACTCCACCGGGTTAAAGCCCTGATCGGACTCCCAGGTCGGAGCAGGTTTTTTGGATCGCGGCTTCCCCTGCATACATCAGTAGCCGACTGGTGCAAGCAGGAGAGGAGGTGCCCTCCGTGCTCGGCGTCGGCGAAAAGTTCCCCAGGTTCGCACTTCTCGCGAATGTAGGCGGGCATCAGGAAACAGCATTCGCCACCCTTACAGATCAGGATTTCCGGGACGTTTGGAAGCTCTATTTCTTCTGGCCCAAGGACTTTACGGCTCTAGCCCTGACCGAGCTAATCGCCTTTGCTGCGTTGGACTACGAACTCGCAGACCTTCAGACACGATGTGTGGGTGGCAGCGTGGAATCCGAATATGCGCATCTTGCCTGGCGTCGGCAGGAGCCGCAGCTGAAAGATTACCCCTTCCCGTTGCTGGCAGACACCAAGCGCGAGCTCTGCGGTGAGCTGGGGATTTTGAACGAACGAGAAGGTATCGCTGAACGGGCCACATTCATTGTTGACCCAGACGACATTATCCAGTTTGTATACGTTCTTGGGATGGGAGTGCCGCGCGATGCTGGAGAAGTGCTGCGTGTTCTCGCGGACCTGCAGGGCGCCAGAAGGCTGTAGAAGGCTTCAACACAACGCGGTCCGGGTCCCATTCAATCCAACCGCTATAGCCAATAAAAGAGAGGGCATAATGTCCAAGAACCCGCATCATTCTCGGGGAGCGGAATCAATGGCCGGAGGCAACTCCGGTCGTCGCACAGGAGCGGAGCCGAGGCTCCAGAGTGGCGCCGGAATGGGCCGCAAGAAATCCCAGGCCGGACGTAAGCAGAGCGCCTCTAAGCCCCAGAAGAAAGCGGCTTAAATCAAGCCAGGGTACGACGGTAACTTCGCAGGCCCGTAAAGAGGCGATACCATCTGGAGCAAGGCAAGTTGTGCGGCTAAGGAGTCGAGATGCGACGTCCTTTGTCAGTGATAGCAGTCTTGATCGCAGTCGTGGCG
>CAZBCQ010000444.1:0-1978 GCA_964490255.1 uncultured Terriglobales bacterium
GGTTGTGTTCGGTCCGCAGGGGCGCGGGGTTGAAGGGAGCTTTACCATGGAATTCCAGGACAAGGTGTTGAAGTGCGTGGACTGCGGCGCGGACTTCATCTTCACGGCTGGGGAACAGCTGTTCTTTCACGACAAGCAGTTTAAGAACGAACCGAAACGTTGCAAGAATTGCAAATCAAAGCGTGCTTCTTCTCTGGGGATTGCTGCTCCCGGCAATTACACAAAGACTGAAACCCGGACGAACTGCTCGCAATGCGGCAAGGAAACGACCGTCCCCTTCAAGCCGACCCAGGGGCGGCCGGTGTTTTGTCGCGAGTGCTTTCAGCAACGCAGAGCTACTGCCGCCACAGCTTAAAAGACGGCATCTCGAAGAGCGTACGTGGGCGTGAGCTAAACTGGTGGGACATATTCCTCCTTCCCAGGGGAACCGAGGGCCAAAGTTGTAGGTTTTCGCTTCTTGATGGACCCTTCCAGGTAGGCCTCAACGACAAACGTGTATCTAGCTAGACGACCTTCTTGGCACGCGAGGTTCCTCCCTCTCGTGCCGCCGCCGTCGCCTTGACGGCAGGCGTGTGCGCCTGTTTTTCGTCTTCGTGCTGAACCAGCAGAACCTCGATCTGGCGAAGCAAATCGTTCGCGTTCATCGGCTTGACCAGGAGCGATTCTGCCCCGTGGTTATGCCAGTCCGTCCCCAGTGATGGATACGCCGTGAGGATGGCCGTCGCCGGATTGTACGACTGTTTGCGTGCGGCACGAATCACGTCGTAGCCGGACGTCTCCTTCTCCATTCGCATGTCTGTGATCACCATGTGAAAGTTGCTCGCCGACAACTTCTGTTCAGCCTCAGTCGCGGACGCCGCCGTTTCCACCTCGAAACCGTTCATTTCCAGAATCGCCCGTAACGTGAGCAGAATAGCGAGTTCGTCGTCCACCACAAGGATGCGACGTTTCATTGAGTTTCCTCCAGGGAAATAGAGAACAGAAGCGAACGTTCCAGCTTTGATGCTGTTTCAGGCTGAGTAGTTGGATTTTCACTCAACCAAAACTGTCCCCGCTGAGAAGTCCCCGCTGTTGCTCTCAGTATAATGAATTTCCGTGGCTTCGTTTTTTGTGGAAAATTTCGGGTGCCGCGCCACTCAGGCGGATGGCGCTGCCATCGAGCGCCAGATGCTCGAACGCGGCCTTGCGCGCGCCGAAGCCGCGTCCCAGGCGCAGGTGGTGGTCCTGAATACCTGCACGGTGACAGCTTCCGCTGATCAGGACGTCCGCAGTTCGATCCGACGCATCCATCGTGACAATCCGGGCTGCCAGATCGTCGTAACCGGCTGTTATGCCCAGCGCGCCCCGGAAGAGCTATCTGTCATGCCGGGTGTCAGCTGGGTCGTCGGAAACTCGCATAAGCACGCCGTTGCCGAAGTCGCGTGCGGCGCCGGGTCAGCCAGCAGCTTTGTTCCTCTTGGCTCGGTCACAGGTCCCGAAGCCCAGGTTCTCATCGGCGACATCTTCGCCCACACCGAACTCCTCGCCGCGCCCGTCTTCGAAGCCGATACCGCCTCCGAGAAGACGCGCCCGAACCTGAAGGTCCAGGACGGCTGCAATAACCGCTGCTCGTTCTGCATCATTCCCAGCGTTCGCGGACGCAGCCGCTCCCTCGCTTTGGACGAGGTCGTTCGTGAGGTAAATGCGTTGGTCGCGCAAGGCTATCGCGAATTGGTCATTTCAGGCATCAACCTGGGTCGTTGGGGGCGCGATCTGAGCCAGCCAGACAAGTTCGCTGCGCTACTGAACGCCATTCTCGACCGCACCAGCCTGGAGCGCCTCCGCATCAGCTCGGTGGAACCCATGGACTGGACGCATGAAGTCATCGACCTTGTCTCGTCCTCCGACCGAATCGCCAGGCACGCGCACGTGCCGATGCAGTCCGGCAGCGACCGCATTCTCCGCCTGATGCACCGCAAATACCGGCCTTGGCACTATG
>CAZBCQ010000445.1:0-1965 GCA_964490255.1 uncultured Terriglobales bacterium
AGGGCGTCCGCCGTTTGGTGCCACTCAGGCTTGCCGTCCGAGCCCACCAGTTGAACGGCAGCGATGTTGAGCCCTTTGCCTTGCTGCGCTGAACCCAGGGCGTGGATCACGGCTTTTCGATCCGCCGGCCAGGCCATCTGGATGGCGTACAGCGTGTTGCCTTTCTGGGTGAAACGAAAATCTTCGGCGGTGTACGGCTTCGTATCTTTATCGTGACCGAAGCCTGCCTGGATTTTCGTTGGCCCCTCGCCGTAGGTGCTCCAGGGCGTGGTGTCGTAGATGGCTTCGCCGTTCTGCTTGAGCCACGCGCCAATGTCAAGCAGCGAACTGCGGACTTCATCGGGAATGGTGCCGTCCGGTCGAGGCCCGATGTTCAGAAGCAGGTTGCCATTCTTGCTGACGATGTCGATGAGTTGATGGACCACGAAGTCGGCTGACTTGAATTCATCGTGATCGATGTAGCCCCACGAAAGTTTGCTGATGGACGTATCTGTCTGCCAGTGCCGCGGATCGATTCCTTCACGCATGCCGCGCTCGAAGTCACGGACACCCGCCGGCCAGTCGAGAGAATAATCTTTGAAGTTAATTACGCCGGCCGTGCCGTGTTTCGCTTCGTAGTTGTAATAGAAAGCGGCAAACCGGGCCACGTTAGGACGGAAGTTTGGCTGCCCGATCCACCAATCGAAATACATCAGATCGGGGTGGTACTTCTCGACGATCTCGGCGGCGCGCGCGAGCCAGTCGTTGGTATAGGCAGAGCTCACATACGTCCAGTCGTTGTTGATTGGCTCTTGCCAAGTGTTTGACAGCCAATTGTGAGCGGGACCGTAGAGCGAAGCGTACTTCGGATCATTCACATCGGAACGGAATGTGCGGCCGCCATCAAAGAACCAGTTGTGTTCGGCGCGATGGAAAGATGTCCCGAAGTGAAGACCTTCGGCGCGAACGGCGCGGCTCAGGTCGCCAATGAGGTCGCGTTTCGGGCCCACCTTCACAGCGGTCCAATCGGAGAGCCCGGAGTCGTAAAGCGCGTAGCCATCGTGATGCTCGGCAACCGGCACTACGTAACGCGCGCCCGCTTGTTTGAAGAGTCGTGCCCAGTCAGACGGATCCCACTTCTCGGCCTTGAACTGCGGAATCAGGTCCTTGTATCCGACCTTGTCCTGCGCTCCGTACTTCGTCAGATGTGCCTGGAATGCCGGGTCCTTCTGCTGGTACATGTTGCGCGGATACCACTCGTTCTCTTTTCCGGAGACGGACAGGGCGCCCCAGTGAATGAAGATGCCGAACTTCGCGTCCTTGTACCACTGGGGAATCTCGTAATGGCGCAGTGTTTCCCAGTCGGCGCGATAGGGACCGTCTTCCGCTTGCTTGTCGACTTCGCGAAGAACAGCGGCGCGGGCGGCATCGTACTTGGCGACGGACGCTTGCCACTCGCGATCGATCTGCTCGGCTGATTTCGTCTGCTGCGTGGGAGCAAGGGGATCGATTGTCTGCGCGGATACACAAACGGTGATCCCCGTGAGAACGAAACACACTAGTTGAAGTCGTAGATATCTCATTGGCATCTCCTCGCTACGGCTTGACTGTCACCATCACCACTGCGTGCGACGGCACTGCCGCTGAGAACTTTTCGGTGAATTTGCCGAGTTCAGTGTGTTGCCACAGATCGCGAACCGTGGCGGTGAGGTGCGACGGATACGCTAGCTGCGTCCAGTTGACATTGATCGGTTGCTCACTGGCACTGCGATTGAAGAGCACGACGGCGCGGCTGCCGTCGACGAGCGGACGTGCCCAGATTTCAAGGTCGCCCTCTTTCCAGACGCGCCGTCCCTGTCGTCCAAGCGGGTCCTGATCGATGGCAATCACTTCTTTATTAGTTAGAATCTGCTGAATTTCTGGCGTCATGCTGCGCAGATCGTTTCCGGCGATGAGCGGCGCCGCGAGAATCGACCACAAGCTGAA
>CAZBCQ010000446.1:0-1933 GCA_964490255.1 uncultured Terriglobales bacterium
GGCTCGTCGAGGATGAGCGCCTGCGGATCGTGAATCAGCGCGCGGGCGATCATGATGCGGCGCGCTTCGCCGGACGACATCGTGTCGACGAGTTGATCGGCCACATGCGCAACACCGAGGCGCTCGATGGCGGAGTCGGCTTTGCGCTGCATTTCATCCGTCACGGTCTGATAAGGCCAAACGCCGATGCTGCTGAAGAAGCCGGAGACCACAAGATCGCGTCCGGTAAGATCGCGCGTCGGATGCGCGAGCAAATTGTTCGAGACGATGCCGAGATGATTGCGAAGCTCCGTCACGTTCCAGCGATCGCGGCCGAGAATCTGCGCGCGCGTCTCTTCGAGCGCCAGCGGGTAGATCTCGCGCGTGATGGTTTTCAGCAGCGTCGATTTGCCGGAACCGTTCGGGCCGACAATGGCAACGTTCTCGCCTGGCTGGATTCTGAGAGTGAAGTCGCGCAGGATGAGGCGCTCGCCGCGCTGCACGCTGACGTGCGCGAAGTCGATGAGAGGAACGGACGGCGAATTCGAATGAACCATTGAACCGAGCATTGACGTTTCGCGAAGAGCTTCGAGCACTCCCCCTTCAGTTCTTCCCGAAACGGGAGATCCCAGGGGTACCCCTCCCCCTGTGTCCCACATTCTAAAGGACTTACAGGCATGGGATAAGGTTCGTCCCGGCAAACAAAGGACTTAGTCCGTGTGATCCCAGAAAACAAAGGACTTATCGCAAGTCGAATCAGTCTTCAGTCGATCAGTCGCTCAAACCCAACACTGCAAAAGCCCGGGAGGAGTCTTCTCCCGAGCTTCTATATCCAGCATAGCAGTTTTTAACAGGAAACCGGACACGGGGAAGTGTCGTGCTGCGAGCGAGTTAGATCATTTGGGCGCTTGACAGGAATGGAGTCCAGGCATGGCGTGTGACATTGTGAACATGTGGCTGTGATGGAAGCCTCGCATGTTTCACGAACATCAGAATGCAATACAAGAGCGGTAGCGGCTTGTTGAAATCGATCATGATGTATACAGGTTTATGTGATGGGACAGCTGCATCAGGCGCCAATTGAATAGCGCTGCTTTTGAAATGCATAGATGGATTCGCTTCGCTCACCATGACCTCTGCCTAACTAAAGCGGCTACGCCATGCAAGCCTAATCACGCAACGGGTGGGATAACGTAATACGCTAGCGCGTTCTTGCTGGCGGTCCTGCTGGGCTGACCTCGTACGGCGCGATCTGGTGGGCTGAGAGTTCGTTCAGCAGATTGCGCAGGCGGCCCAGCACCTGATCCGGCGCAGTGGCCGTGACCGTGAACTTCAGCACTCCTGCGGGCGTGAACTGCGTGCCTTTATTCTTGGCGACGAACTTCATCAGCTTTTCGGGATTGATGCCAGCCTTCTCGCCGAACTTGATGCTTACGGAATCGCGATGACGATCAATGGCCACAACGCCCAGTTGCTGACAGGTGAGGCGCAGCGAGGCGTACTCGAGCAGGTGTCGGACAGCATTCGGCGGCGGTCCGTAGCGGTCGGTGAGTTCGGCGGAGACGTCGGCCAGCGCCTTCTCGTTTTCAACTCCGGCGACGCGCTTGTACATGCGCAGGCGCTGATTTTCTTCCGGGATGTAGTCGGGTGGGATACGGATGTTCAGCCCAAGATTGAGTTGCGTCTCGGCTTCTTCGGGTTCGATCTCGCCCTTCAGTTCGCGCACGGTGCGCTCGAGCATGGACGTATACATCTCGAAGCCAACGGCGTCGATATGCCCGCTTTGTTCGCCGCCTAATAGGTTTCCGGCCCCGCGCAATTCGAGATCTAGCGCCGCAATCTTGAAGCCTGCTCCAAGATCGGAGAATTCTTTCAGGGCAGCCAAGCGCCTTCGCGCCAGCGGCGTGAGTTCGCGATCCGGCGGAATGAGCAGATACGCATAGGCGCGGCGATT
>CAZBCQ010000447.1:0-1921 GCA_964490255.1 uncultured Terriglobales bacterium
GTCACTCAACTCGCGCGCCAATGCGGACTGAGCCGCAGTACGCTGCTCTACTACGAATCAATCGGGCTTCTCACCAAACCCATTCGCACGGGCGGCAATTACCGCAGCTACAGCCAGAAGGATCTCCGCCGATTGCAGCAGATCTGCGTGTATCGCAACGTGGGTCTCACGCTCGCGGATATCCGCGGCATTCTGGCGCGCCCGGAGAGTGACGCTTCATCTGTCCTGCAGCGCAGGCTCGTGGAACTCGACGCCGAGATCAGCCAGCGTCGCGATCATCAACGCGCCATTCTCAAGCTACTGCAGAACAAGCAATCATTCGGGAGGATGAACGTGGTTACAAAGGAGAAGTGGGTTTCGATCATGAAAGCGTCGGGCTTCAGTGAAGCCGACATGCACCGCTGGCATACGGAATTCGAGAAGTCCGCGCCAAGTGAACATCAGGAATTCCTGGAATTCCTGCACATCCCAGCCCCCGAGATCGCCAAGATCCGCGACTGGAGCCGCACGGGAAAACACGCATAAACACATGGAGCAGCCGACCTCGGCTGCTCCATCTAAACACTAGCCACTAGCCATTGACCACTGATTTATTGCGACACACCCACAGTCTGGGGTACGCGATCAACCGTCGGCGTCGGTCCAGCAAAGTAGTTGTGATCGTACAGCTGTCGATACATGATGCCGCTCAACTCCGCGGCTTTCGGACCGAAGGTGGGACGTCCACCGCGCAGGAACATCACTACGACAATCTTGCCTGCGCTGGTATTCGCGTAGGAAGCGAACCAGCCGAAGCGGGTTCCATCTTTCGAGCAGGTTCCGGTTTTGCCCAGAATTTCCTGCTCGCTGAAGCTGTAACGCACGCTGCGAGCGGTTCCATAGCGAACTGCACCGGCCATGCCGTCGAGAATCTCTGGAATCTGGTTGCCGATGTCGAGATGCCGCTTCACCATCGGCCGGAAGTTCGCGGCCTCTTCTGGGGTCGTCGGATGCTGCAAGTAATAAAGGGTTCCGCCATTGGCAATGGCCGAAACCAGCGCGGCCAATTGCAGCGGCGTCATGGAAACACCTTCACCGAACGAGCACATGCGGCCTACGCCGCCGAGTTTCGCGTCGATCTCTTCGCTCGGATACGTTCCCAGGTGCTCGCCCTGTATGTGATACCCGGCCAGTTCACCCAGTCCAAACTGGTGCGAGTAGTACGCCACCCGCTCGAATCCCAATTTGCGGCCCAGCGCCTCAAAATAAGCATTGTTCGAGTGCGCGATTGCCTCGGTCATGTTCAGGCGATAGCTGCCGCCGAGGCTGACCTTCGTGTCTTTGGTAACGATCCCTTCGCTGAGCGCGGCCAATGCAACGGAGAGCTTAATCGTGGAACACGGCTGCGCGCCTTCGGACAGCGCCAGCTGCTGGTTCACCATCGCCAGGATGCGGCCTGTGTTTGGATCGACGGCTACCACAGTTCCGTTCATGTCGCCCAATGCTTCAATCGCAGCCTGGCGAACCACCGGATCTTCTCCCGCCTTCACATCGAAAGCGGCCTGGTTCTCCGCAAACGAACTGGTGTAGAACCGCTCATAGTAGCGATGGGAAGCCCGACGTACCCTTGCGCGCGACGTCCTGGAGCCCGCGACTGTCCGGCTATGACGCAAGTTCCGCATCCGCTTTTGCGTGCGGGCATTCTCAGTCACTTTTCCTGTACTTTTCTTAGAATACTTCGTGCGGCCGGAGACGGTCGCCGCACCGGCCGAAACAGCCAAGCTGGCGACGAGGACAACTGCCCAAAAAAGATTCGCTACCCGAGACCCTGAAGCCATCATTTTCCTGATCCAATATTTAAATCGAAAAAGCGAGAAGCCCCTAACTGTCGAGCGATCCACGGGAGATCACGTCAGGGGGAACTCCGTGATACTAGAGAGTA
>CAZBCQ010000448.1:0-1911 GCA_964490255.1 uncultured Terriglobales bacterium
GCCACATAACCGATCAATAGAATCAAGCTGATGCAGATCGCAATACCAGTAGCATTGTCTTCGCCATTTGTTTTGCCGCTGGAACCTGGATCAAGATAACGAATGGCGGCAGAGACCTCTTCATCCGTTAGCATTCCGACATTCCACTCCGATTCGTATTTTCCGGGCACGACAAGCTCTCATTGGAATCGCATCACTCATACGCTTGAATCGCAACGTTGCCCGGCTTGCTGAACTACGGCAGCCCTTCGGTCGTCCTCTCGTTTCAAGCGCATGAGTCCGCGATTAGCCTAGGCAGAGCCCGCGTACGCTTTGCGGTGTCCTGCCCCGGTCCATGCATGATTCCTCCGACGTTCTCCCCTAATTTCTTAAGGAAGACCGCCACAGGTTCCTATGCAACGCACGCGCCATTCCAGAAACTTCAGGCCCTGCGTGTCCGTTAAGTCTTTTCAAAGTGGAAAAGTCTCGCAGCCGAAGCGAGGGCCAGCTCGTTGTCAGTCAGTGGACACGACATATTGACACGGTGACCGACTGTGGCCTCATGACGAACTCGAACAGTGCTGGGCAAAGCCCGAAATAGCTGATTAGAGAACGAAGGCGTATGGAACGGCAGATGCAACCGCTTTTGTAACGTTGGTCGCGACGATGATTCGCACACGACCGGCAGGAGCTGGTATGAATCGATTGAAGCAGGCTTTGTCTATTTTGCTTACATTCTGTATCGCACTCGTCACCTTACCCGAAAGCATTGCGTACGCTCAGGACGCGCCCACATCCGATACTCCGGTTGTCTCGGCGCCGCCCTCCCCAGAACAGTTGCAGCAGCTCGTAGCGCCGATCGCTTTGTATCCGGATTCGCTCGTGGCACAAATTCTCGCCGCTTCCACGTATCCGGCGCAGGTTGTCGAAGCAGATCGCTGGCTGCAGGCGAATCCGCAACTCAAGGGGGATCAACTGGCCCAGGCGGTTAACCAACAAGACTGGGATCCGAGTGTGAAGGCGTTGACTGAATTCCCGTCAGTCCTCTCCAACATGGACAAGAATCTGTCCTGGACGACGTCGCTCGGAGAGGCTTACATCAACGATCAACAGGGCGTGATGGACGCCGTTCAGCGGATGCGGAAGGACGCGCAACAAGCAGGACATCTGCAGAGCAACTCACAATTGAATGTGCAAGACCAGGGATCCACGATCGTGATTGAGCCAGCCAATCCTCAGGTCGTTTACGTTCCTGAATATAATCCCTGGATCGTCTATGGTGCGCCCGTCGCTCCCTGGCCGGGCTGGTACTGGTATCCCGGCTTGTATTGGACGTCACCGGGGATCGCGTTTGGCCTGGGCTTTGGAATCGGTTTCTTCGGCGGGTACGCCTGGGGTTGGCATCATTGGGGTGAGGACTGGCGCCACAACACAATCGTCTACAACCGCAATACCTACATTTCCCACAGCAACACAGTGGTACACCGAGACTACTACGCGAATCGAGCACGCGGAAACTTCGGTCGCGCGGGCGGCGCTGAATTCCATGGTGGAAATGCATTTCATGGCGGAAATGCATTTCATGGTGCAAACGCATTTCACGGCGGAGGCGGTTACTCACAACATGCGTTCGCAGGCGCGCACACCAGTGCGTTTGGGGGCTACAACCACGGTGGCGTAGTGGGAGGCTATTCCGCTCGCGGCTTCTCGAGCATGGGAGGCATTCACGGTGGCGGCGGTTTCCACGGTGGTGGCGGCGGCTTCCACGGCGGAGGCGGCGGCCATGGCGGCGGAGGGCATAGGTAATTCGGCCTATGTGCAATACGACGTTACTAACGAGTTAGGGAGATACATCAATGCGCACGAATACGGAAATTAATACGTCGCCAATCTCAGGGTTCAGCATTCTTGCAGCGATTGTGCTGCTGGTCT
>CAZBCQ010000449.1:0-1901 GCA_964490255.1 uncultured Terriglobales bacterium
CCAAGCGCGAGAGCCACGCAAGGAGCTTCGCGATCGAAGCGCTGGATCGGTACAGCCACCGCCTACACAGCTTCCTGATCCGTCGAATGCATCGCGCTCAAGACAAGGATGTGGATGATCTCGTGCAAGAGGTGTGGATTCGGCTTCTGAAGGCGAACAAGACCGAGTACGTCAGGGACCCGCTGGCCTATGTGCTGACCATAGGGGCTCACGTTGCCGAGCGGTTTGGCAAGCGAGATAGGCGCACCCAGGAATATGTCACAGTCGATTCTGAGCTCGCGGAATTTCTGTCAGAGAACCCGGCCACCCAGCCGGTTGACGACCTCGCCGAAAGGCTGAGCACGGAGAGGCAGTTACTTAACGCGCTGGCGAAGCTGCCGGCGCTGTATCAAGCCGTCCTGATTATGTTCTATCGAGACGGATACAAGTACACAGAAATCGCCGAAGCACTGAACCTCTCGATTCACAAGGTGGAGCGTTACTTGGCCGAGGCAAAGGACGCGATCACGGCGATTGACTGGGAGTTGGACTAGCCACGCAGGAACCATCAGACGACCGACGACAGGATACGGTCACACTTGGAGGGAGGCATGGATCGCAACGACGACGGACGAATGGGTCTCACCGAAGAGGCACAACGCTGGTACTTCACTCTGCTGCGAGACCCCTCGGAAGCCGAGCGCGCAGAGTTCATCGAATGGACGCGCCGGTCGACGCGCCACGTATGGGCCTTCCTGAAGGTCCGCGCGATAGAGCGAGAGTTGCCCGGCCTCAATGCAGCGGCACGCCAGATCGATCTCCAGCCCCTTCTCGCCCAAGTACTCGAGGAGCAGCGGTCCCCGGTTTGGCCTGCCCGCGGGGTCAATCATGAGGGAAGATGGTGGCGCGTCGTAACGGTCACGACCATTATCGTTGCCCTCGTCACCACCATCGTCCTCTTCCGCATGCCGTCTGCGTCAAGCTCGTTGTCCTACACGACAATGATCGGTGAGCGACGCGTGTTGCCGCTTGCGGACGGGTCGACGCTGGAGATGAACACCGAGACGGCTGTAAAGCTACATTTTACTGCGACCGGGCGGGAGGTCACTCTGCTGACCGGTGAGGCGTTCTTTAACGTTGTACATGATCCGGTTCGGCCGTTCAGCGTTCGTGTCGGGCCCATCTCCGTCCAGGATCTCGGGACGACCTTCAGCGTTCGGACCAATTCCCATGAGACTGTGATTAGCGTGTTTGAGGGCACCGTTCGGCTGCGTGGCTCCCTTCCTCTCAAAATGGCGCCTGGAGCGTCAATGGAATCCGCGCGGACGTTTAGCGGCATGGACGTAACGAGAGCCTCGTCGGCCACCGCGAGGCTAGTACTGCGTGGGAAAATATCTTCCGTGGAGGTCCAGATCACTGCCCTGTCTGCCCATGAATTGGACCGACGGATGGCATGGACTCGGGGTGAACTCGTCATCGAACCTCCAGAGCCGCTCGGTGAGATCGTGCAGGAACTGAATCGATACCATCGGCGACCGCTCGTGCTCGGCGACCCAACCCTTGCTACGGTCCGGTTGGGGGGTGTCTTCGATACTTCGCGCGCAGATTATGTACGCCACATCGTCAACCTGCTCTCTGATGAGATCGCCCTCGACGTGGATGAGTCCGATCCTTCGGTCATTCGGCTCGTACGCAGACCGCCTAAAGAATAAAAACGGCTGTCGGCCTCAGCGCGTGCGTCCCGTCGCTATCGCGCGACGATTGCAGCCCGGTAGCCGCTCTCGGTGGCTTCGCAGAATCGCACGGAGTCCAGATCGAACGCTCCCCTGCAGTCGTGATAGCTGTTTGGACATCCCGCGGTCCTTGCGAATTCAGCGATTTGCGCGTGTCCGTCATGAGACGTAGCAGCGATGTGGGCAGTG
>CAZBCQ010000450.1:0-1883 GCA_964490255.1 uncultured Terriglobales bacterium
AGCAGCGGCTTGGTGTTCTCGACGGCCTTCTTGAAAATCTTGATGGCCTCGTCGCCGCCCTTTTCCTGCAGCTTTTCCATGGCGTCGTAGAAGATACCCGAGGCAGTGCTCTTCTTGCCCTGCCACATCATGGAATTCACGAACTTCGTTACCAGCGTGGAGTTGTAAACCGGATCCGACTCCGTCCCGCGCTTTGAAATGTGACCTTTTCTTGGCATATCTAAAATCGCTTTCAGCTCTTAGCTTTTGGCTCTCGACCACCGCCGGAGCGCTAAACCTTTCGTCGTTAGTCAACGACTAACGACGAATTACTAACGACTAGCTTTTCGGGCGCTTCGCGCCGTACTTCGAACGGCTCTGCTTGCGATTGGCAACACCCACCGCATCCAGCGTCCCGCGCACCACGTGATAACGCACGCCTGGCAGATCCTTCACGCGACCCCCGCGGATCAGCACAATCGAGTGCTCCTGCAGGTTGTGGCCGATGCCAGGGATATACGTGGTGACTTCAATTCCATTCGTCAGACGAACACGCGCAACTTTGCGCAGCGCTGAGTTCGGCTTCTTCGGGGTCTGCGTGTACACGCGGGTGCAAACACCGCGCTTCTGCGGCGATCCCTGCAACGCCGGACTCGCCGTCTTGTACTTCGGCGCCGACCGGCCGCTCCGCACTAACTGATTGAAGGTAGGCACTCTTTGCTGCTCCTTTACACACAGCCCTCGCTTGCCCGCCGCCTGACACACAATCCAGCATGCGGCGCCGCGATGGGCGCGACTTCCTTTGACCTGGCTTGATTACGAGCCCGGCTGGCGCTCTTCACGCCATACTTCCCCCTGCGCCTTAGCGCACCGGGGAAATTGCTTCTTGAGATCAGGGCGGCGACGGTGGCTTCTGCGAACCGAGAAACTCCGTTTCGTTCCCTGTTTCGCCTGCATACCCCCCGTTGGCCGGAGGAAGCGCAGGCACTTCAGCGAGGTGACTCAGAACAGACCGAATCCGTTCTGGACTTACCCTTTACAGCTCAGCTGCTTAGCGTCCAGGTAAAACCGGGGTGCTACAGGCAGGCTAAACTTACTCGCAGAACCATACAAATATAGCAACTCGGGTCGGGACCGTCAATGCTCGATTCGAAAACGGCGATTAGCATCAGTTTTCTGCATTAACGCTTTCGAACCGACGACAACGTGGCGCACCCGACCTCGGCTGCTGTTCATCGACCCAAATCCGCAACTCTCACGTTCAGATCGGCAATGGTGTTGATCGGCAATGGTGTTACGGATCACCAAGCTCTCCACCTGTCTTCCCGAGCGGAGCGAGGGAACTCTATAAGCTACAAAATCTGCTGTTCTGAATTAGATAAGAAACCGTCCAGAAAGTCGCACTTTCGGCAAGTAGCGCTGGCACCTAACCCTGATACCAGCTACTAGCTACCCACTGGCCACTGGCTCCTACGACGAAAACGCCTCTTCGTACTCCTCCGGATCGATCCCGTGATATGTGAGCGCGTGCTTCAGCCGGTTCCGCAGATCCGAGGGCGTGCTCTCGATGAACGCACGCACCGCCGTCTCCATCGATACCTCTTCTTCGCCATCATCGCTCGCCAGCCCCTCGGCACGGCTGGAAGCTGCCTCTTGCACCTCCGGACGCGCCGGAGCGGGAATATCCCGCAACAACTCCTCTACGATCGAATTCGCTTCATCGGACCACTTCATCGTCATACCTGTCTTTTCTGTAAATCCTTAGCCACACTATCTAACACACCATTAATGAAGTTGACGGACTCGGGACTGGAAAACTTACGCGCAATCTCCAGCGCCTCATTGATAATGACGGGCGCGGGCGTCTTCGGAAAGCCCACAAATTCCGCCACCGCCGCTCGCAT
>CAZBCQ010000451.1:0-1842 GCA_964490255.1 uncultured Terriglobales bacterium
AAACAGCCTGATGTACTTTGTCCTCGTATTCCGTGGCACGCATCTGGGCGAGAACAGCCCCCTGCGCCACTCGGTCGCCTTCCGCAATGTCGCGCATCCTGCCATCTTGGCCGCGCACTCGCTTCAACGAAACCACATATCCGGGGATTCTGAACGACAACGTAACCTCTGAGTCCGGTGTCACCACCGCCGAAAAACGCAAGCCGGTTGCGCTAAGGCTCGGTTGCGAATCGATGCGCCGTGCCTGAACCGCTTGAGGCGCCTGTTGGAGTGGCTTGGTAGAGTTACACCCCACCAACGCCAGGGAAATCAATAGCATTGTGATCTTGGTCTTCACGTTCATTCTTCTCCCATTGCCTTGCGCAAGTCCGCGAACGCACTCCAATAAGACGAGAGTGCTTCTTGGTACTGGTAGTCTGCTTCCGAGCTGTGGGCCTGGGCCTGTAGTACGTCTTTTATGAGCGCCGCTTGCTCTCCGTATTTACTGCTCGTAACCCGAAATTGCTCCGCGGCCGCCTCATGTCCAATTCGCGTAGCCTTGAGAAGGAGAGCGCTGTCTTTCCACTTCCGATACTTCATGCCCACTTCGACTGCGATCTGCGACTCTGTTTCCTGTATTCCGTTGCGAGACTGTTGCAAGCTTCTAGTTTTCTCGGCAACCGCGTTGTGGCGTCGTCCCCAGTCGAACGGCTCCCACGTCAGTAGAAAGCCAGCCACTGCAACGTTGGAGGGGAGCACTTGGACGTTGTTAACTCCGAGATACTGAACCGCAAGTCCCAGATCAGGTATGTACTCCGCCTTTGCAATTCTGCGGTCATATTCCGCTTGTTTCTCTTTGAGTTTCGCCTCGCGGATCTCCGGTCGATCCTGGGAAGCCTGGAATCGCGCTGCTTCTAACGTCAGATTGGCTGGATCATCCTCGATCATCGGATCGACGCGAAAGGGTGTCGTGATATCACGACCCAGCAGTTGGTTTAATTGCTCACGTTGTGTTGTGAGTCCATTTTCCGCAGTCGACAACTCATATCGGGCCTTCGCCAGCCTCGCATCGACGTCCAAGACGTCACTCTGGAGCACCGTCTTCTCCACTCGATAACGAGCAGTAAGTTTCTTTGCCTCTGCCAGCGTCTTTACGCTCTCGGCTACCGCCTCCACTGCCGCCTGCGTCGCGACAAGCTGGAAATAAGCGGTTCGCACTTCGTTCGCGATCTTCTGACGTTCAGCGCGCACATCCTCACGTGCGATATCCCGGCCAAGTTCGGTAGCACGAATTCCAAGGTGGATCTTGTACTGCTGTGTGATCGGCTGATCCAATCCGGCCGTCGTGTACGTCACGAACTGCGAAGGCGTTTTAACCTTCGCATTCCTTGAGGGAATGGGACCTGTACTTGGATATGTGCCGAAGGATCCCGCCGGGAATGTGAAATCGAACGAGTTGAGCAATTGACCGCCGAGGATCGAGAATTGAAAGTGGGGCAACCGCCTGCTGCGAATCGTGTTCACGCGGAAGTCATACTTTTCGGCCTCGAGCGAAGAATTCTTCACTAAGCGGTTGTTTACTAGCGCGAGGGCCACAGCATCGTCCAGCTTCAGCAGAGGGGAATCGCCGGTATCTGACGCAGCGTGTTGAGCGAGTGATCTGATCGGCACAGCAAACATTAAGATCGTGAGAACCACTAAGAGATATTTCGATTTCATGATTCTTCTGCCTTGAGCCGCCGGGCTGAGGTCTAGTGGCACGATGAAAAGAACCCACTTCCTCGCGCCGCTCTCCTGATCAGAAACATTGCACCTGCGATACCCAATTGAGGGCACCCGCAAGTTGTTGAATCGGAACTCGGG
>CAZBCQ010000452.1:0-1835 GCA_964490255.1 uncultured Terriglobales bacterium
GTGCGCGAGATGCTGGCGCGCGATCGCTTTCCGCACGGCGTGATTCTTTCCGGGCCAGAGGGGTCCGGGAAGTATCTGTTGGCGCAGATGATTGCGAAGGCGATGAACTGTCTGAATCCGCCGCCCGGGCCGTTGCCGGATTTTTGCGGAGTGTGCAGCAATTGTCAGGAGATCGCCGCGGCTGACGATTTCGCAGCCAAGTTCGAAGAAGCAGTGGAAGCGCGTGAAGGATTGCGCGAGGTCGACAAGAAAGAGACACGGATTTTTCTGCAGACGCATCCGGACGTGCTGGTGATTCCACCCGATCCGCCGCAGATGATGATCAAAGTGGATCAGGTGCGGCACGTAATCGCGAATATCTACAAGCGGCCGCGCATGGGCAAGCACTCGATTTTCATCTTCACAACCTCGGCGATGATGAAGGAAGCGGCGAACTCGCTGTTGAAAGTGCTGGAAGAGCCGCCCGAGTACGCCACGCTGTTTCTACTGACAACCAATCCCGGGGAATTCCTGCCAACGATTCGGTCGCGTTGCATCACGCTGCAGCTTGCTCCGTTGCAGACCCAGGAGCTCGAGTCGTTGCTGGCGAAACGGCGCTTCGACTGGCCGGCACCGACGAGGTCGCTTGTGGCCAGACTGTCGGGGGGAGCAGTGGGGAAAGCGCTGTCGTTCGATCTGGAAACATTCACGGCTGCACGGAAAGACGCGTTGGTTCTCCTGAATTCGGCGTTGAACGCGCAGGATCACAGCGAGCTGTTTCGCACGACCGAAGGATATCGTGCCGGAGCAGAAGGAAAAGCGAAAACCGATCAGCTGTTGCGGGCGCTGTACTCGCTGTTGGAAGACATGCTGTATGTGAAATCGGGCACGCCGGCGCTGGTGCGCAACAGCGACATCAGCGCGGAGATCGCAAAGCTGGCGGCTGCCGTGGACTTCGATTGGATCGCGGCGGCATCGCAGCGGCTCAGCGAAGTAGAGTCGGGCATGAGGCGAAATGTGCTGCGGTCGCTGTCACTGGACGCATTCGCCGCAGCCATGGAACGACAGCCTGCTTGAGGGAATTGGCAATCCAGTCCTGTGATTTCGAGATGCCATTCATTGTGTCACGCGGCATTGCGAGGGCCGTGTAGCTGTGATACGGTAACTCCAACGCTCGCGCGATAATCCCGCAGTTCAGGTCTTGTGGATGCTTCCGCGCAGTCAAATTTCCGGCGGGGGGCACAGGCACTCAGCATGAAAGACGGACTCGACTCCACGGCAGTAGGACGGGCTCCAGAGCCCGAATCGTTCACCAGTAGAAAATTGATTCGACCATCGTTGGGGCGCGGTGAAACGCGTTCGGAAGGGGCTCCTCCAGAACGCCGCGAGCGGCCGAGCAGCAATGGAAAGCGGACTGCACCACCCGAGCAGACGCACGCCGAAAATTTCTATTATCAAAAACAGATACAGTCGCACACGCCGATGGTGGTGGTGCTGCGCGATGGCGAAGAAGTGCATGGCACGATCGAGTGGTACGACCGAATCTGCCTCAAGCTGAATCGCAGTGGCTCGTCGAACCTGCTGATTTACAAGAAGGCGATCAAGTACATGTACAAGGAGTCGGAAGGGAAAGGCTAGTGGCTAGTCATTAGTGGTTAGTGGCTAGTTTGAAGAGGCGGACGCTAAGGCGTTCGCCTTTTGCGTTTATGGCCCATTCAGACGAATAAGGATGCTCGCGTCGGCGCGCTTGCGGACTCGCTCCGCTCGTCCGGCGCCGGTCGCTCGCCCAGATCCTTCGCTCGCGATGAAGCCGCTCGCTCAAGGATGACAATCGCTTGTTACGGCTCAAGAGTTAC
>CAZBCQ010000453.1:0-1800 GCA_964490255.1 uncultured Terriglobales bacterium
CATCCGCTGCGTGCGCTGTCCGCGGCTGGTCGAATATCGCGAGCGCATTGGACGTGAAAAGCGCAAGGCGTATCTCGATTGGGAATATTGGGCTAAGCCCGTGCCTGGTTTCGGCGATCCCAATGCGCGCGTTTTGATTCTCGCGCTGGCTCCCGGCGCCCACGGATCGAATCGCACCGGGCGCCCGTTCACCGGCGATTCTTCCGGTAATTTCATGTATCCGGTGCTGCACCGCACCGGATTCGCGTCACAACCCAAAGCCACGCATCGCGACGACGGTCTGGTGCTCACGGACATCTACATTACCGCGACCTGCCGCTGCGCGCCTCCCGACAACAAGCCGCTTCCCAGCGAGATCGCGAACTGTTCAAGCTTTCTCGATCGCGAACTCGAACTCTTGGACAAAGTCCAGATCGTCGTGGTGCTGGGGAAGATTGGCTTCGATGCTTACCTGAATCATCTGAAGCGGCGCGGTGTGTTGAAGTCGAAGTCCGAATACAAGTTCGCGCACGGCGCCAAATACAAAATGCCTGACGGGCGCATCATGATGGTTTCGTACCATCCGTCGAATCAGAACACGGCTACCGGGAAGCTGAACGAAGAGATGTTCACGGAAGTATTCCGGCAAGCGGCGAAATTGGTCAGAAACGCAAGACGCTAAAATCCGACTGAGGAATGAAGCGAAGGCGCCTCGTTGCGCGCATTCACCGGACGATCAAACGCAATCACCGCAGCCCATTCGCCGCCGATGCGATTAGCCCAGACCACCCTACCCCCGAGCATCTCGGCAACAACGTCAGGCGGCAGATCGCGATAATAGTTGAAGTATCGCGCGAGGATTCGATCCCATCTCGATAGACGAATGATGTATCCCGATAGAGGTTCGTATTTCGTGGAGAAGATGAGCGCTGCCTCATAGGAAAGAGGAGTGTTGCGGAGCGCGAGCATCTGCTGCGGAGAAAAATTCTCCACGCGCATCACGGGACCAGGCTTCGAAACGTAGCCGAGATACGGCTTGGTGAGTTCGTCCGATGCGGGCCACGCCGTTAGAATCGGACCGGACGCGAATCGCGCCTCGATGATTCGCGCCGCCTGCTGGTGAACGCGAACAAATTTCGCGTAGCCGAGATTGTCTTCCGGGGCCGCCCGATATGGAGGATCGGTTACCAGCGCCAGAACAAACGCTGCACATACAACTCCGAGAAACGCGTGCCACCAAGGAATGCGACGCCAAATTGTGGACACGCCCATCAGAATGATCAACGGATAGACCGGCAGAAGATAGCGCGCCAGGACCGCGCCGCCGACCACCGACAGCGCGACCAGGTACGCGAGGATCAATACCACGAAGACAAGTTGCACGGGCACTGCGATTCGCCCGCGCTCGATTGCTCCGCCACCGTTGCCGGCTTCACTCGTCTTGCGGTCCAGTTTGAGCGGCGGGCGTCCCATGGCCAACCACGTCGCTGCGACCAGCACAAACATGTTCATGTAGCCCAGCAGTTGCCACGCCCTTATCGCTAGCGCCGCCAGGAAGCGTGCCGGACGCAGCGTTCCACCCACGTTGTATTGGAAGAACTCGGGGTTGCCGAAGACGAATCCCGTCCGGTGATAGTGCCACCCGAACCACGCCGCCAACGGAATAATTGGCAGCGCAAGCCAGATGACTCGGCAGACGCTGGGGGAGAACAGCCAGAAGTTGTGTTCCGCTTTTCGCCACACCCATGCGAAGCCAACCAGTTCCCAGAAGATCAGCGCAAGCGGCGCGATGATGGCGGTTTCCTTGCACAAAGCCGCGAG
>CAZBCQ010000454.1:0-1797 GCA_964490255.1 uncultured Terriglobales bacterium
ACCAGTGCATGACATAGTTCCCGTATTCCGGCGCGCCCTCTGCAGCGAGTTTTTCAAGCTCCGCCAACGGGATATCGAAATCGTGCAGCGGACGAAGCGCCGCAGCGCTCGTCCAGGCTTCTGCAGGAGTTCCACCGAGGCAATCGATGACCAGACCGATAGGAACATGAATCTCGTTTTGAACCTTGCGAGCAAAGTAGTACGCAACTGCCGAGATCCTGCTGGCCTCGTCGGGAGTGACGACTTTCCAGCTCCCCTCGACTAAGTCGGTATGGTGATACGTAGGATGAGCGGCAACCGTGAAGAAGCGAATCTCAGGGTAGTTAGCGGCTCTAATCTCCTCTTCTCCATTGCGCGCGGAGCGGAGCGTCACTCCCATATTGGATTGGCCGCCACAAAGCCAGACATCTCCAACCAGCACATTGTGGAGTTCTATACTTTCACTGGCGCGCGTGATCTTTACCGTGTACGGGCCGCCCGCAGGAGGAGGCTGAATCTTTGCTTGCCAACGTCGATCGCTTCCCGCTGTAGCAGTTGCGGTCTTATCTCCAACGTCAACTCGCACTTTCCCGCCTGGATCGGTCCAGCCCCAAATTGTGTTCGCTTTCCCGCGCTGCAGCACCATGTTGTCGCCGAAAATTGGGCTGACCAACGGGAGCGGTTTGGTCGCAGCGCCGGGAACGTTCTGCGCCCAAGCAGTGCGCTGAGTTGAAAGCAGCAGTCCAAACGCTGCGATAGCGACGAGACGGTTTTTGCGGATCATATCTTCAAGACAGACTCAAGAACTTTTAGCGCTGAGCTACTTCTTGTTTAGTGGACGCCTTCTCTTGAAACAGGCGTGGCGCGAAATCCTTTAGATCGCGACGCCATGTCTGCCATTCATGATCTGTGCCGGGTGATTCGTAGAAGACGTGCTGAATGTTTGCTTCCTCTAAAGACGAATGCAGTCGTAAGAGCCCTGCACGCATCCTCTCCGGTTCTTTAGTACCGACGCCGACCCACAGCAAATGTACTTTCTTCGCAAAGGCAGCAGGATCAGCAAACACTCCGTTGTAATCCGTTTTGGGATCTAGCTTTCTGTCTCCCATCATCAGCATCCCGCCTGCGCCACTGAATCCGCCGATGTAGGAAAAGAGATCGAGGTGGTCGAGAGTAACTTGGAATGTCTGCATGCCTCCCATCGAAAGACCGGCCATCGCACGATGATCGCGATCCGCAATGGTGCGGAAAGTGGAGTTGACAAAGGGAACCAGAGCCTGGGTGAGATCATCTTCGAATGCGGCAGACATGTCGCGCATGGCCTTCATCATCTCCGGCGATCCAAAAGGCTTTCCTGTCAGATCGGGCGGGGCTTGTCCTGCGCGTCGGGCATAGCCGTACGCCATGACTACGATCATTGGCTTGCAACGTTTAGCAGCGATCAGATTGTCCAAGATGAAGTTCGCATGGCCTTGTCGAATCCAGCCTGTCTCGTCTTCGCCTCCACCATGCTGAAGGTAGAGCACCGGATAACGCACTTTCGTTTGCGTGTCGTAGTTCGGCGGCAGATAGACGAGTGCGTGCCGCCACGTTCCCGTGACTTTGGAGTTGTACCAGACCTCGCGCACCTGGCCGTGGGGCACATCCTGGGGTAAGTAATAGGTGCTGCCCGGCTCAGGAACCTCAACCGCGCTTGCGTATCTGCCTCCACCAAAAAATGCCTCGCTGTTCGTATCGCTGACATCAGCGCCATCGATGTTCAGTGTGTAATAGTGCAAACCGGGAACGAGAGGTTCAGTAGTGAACGTCCAGAATCCG
>CAZBCQ010000455.1:0-1796 GCA_964490255.1 uncultured Terriglobales bacterium
GTCAACGCCTCTGAATACGGCCTGCCAGCCTGCATTTACAGGATCACACAGGCGACGCTTTGCCAGTAAATGGTTTCCAGATTTGAAAGTGACCAGAGTCACCGTTGCTCGATTGCGAGGCGCGCCCGGAAATCGAGCCTATTCACAATTCATTAACATTTCTGATCTCTACCAGGATCACATTTCCGCATATCGAACCCGTTCCATCGCCTCACGATTGACGAGCGCCCAAAATGGTCCAAATGCGCCAGCGAGTGAACGCTGACAAACATCGACTTGAACTGGACAACACCGCGCCGCTCAGCCACACTGTCGGGCGTGCTTTTCAAGCTAGCGAAAGGCCGGCGTTAGAACTTATGCGATACAGAAAACTTTCATTGTTTCTCCTCGTCGTAGCAGTGGCTGCGACCGTGCCGCTTTGGGCGGAAAGCGATGACATCCTGGGCACCTGGCTGAACCAGAAACAGGACGCCAAAATCGATGTCTTCAAGTGCGGCAGCGTTTACTGCGGCAAGATCGTCTGGCTGAAGAATCCAATCTATCCCGCCGGATCCGCCGAGGGCACGCCGGGCACGCCCAAAGTTGACCATAAGAATCCCGATGCCGCTCTCAAAACGAGACCGCTCATGGGACTCCAGATCATGGAGGGCTTTCAGTTTTCCGGCGACAACCAGTGGAAGAACGGCAAGATTTACGATCCCGATAGCGGTAAGACCTACAGCGCCAAGGCAACGCTGGTTTCGCACGACCAACTGAACCTTCGCGGCTTTATTGGCGTCTCACTCATCGGCCGCACCGAGAAGTGGACGCGCGCCCAATAACGATTGGCGATAGCTCGTCATTCGAGCCGTCCCGGAACAAGAAATCGTTTTCGTCCAAGTCGTACGCTGGGAATGGACAGTCGTAAACACGCGCGGACATTCCGTCCCAAACGGGGAAGTCTGTCCCTCAAATCTGCAGCTACTGGAGTGCAAACGGGAACTTTATACGTCTATTGTTCGTAGGCTGGATCATGAGGCGATTTCTCGACAGCTTCGGCCAGGTTTTGCGTGCCATGTGGACGCACAAACTGCGCTCCTTCCTCACTATGTTCGGCATTGCCTGGGGCGTGGGATCGCTGCTGCTGCTTGTTGGACTCGGCGAGGGTTTTCGCGCCGGAACCGACAAGAATCTTGCGAGCTTCGGCGAAGACTACATGCAGATTTTCAACGGCCGTGTGCCGGCCGTCGGTCGCAGCCAGCTTTCCTCTCGCCAGTACTACCTGAATTATCAGGACTATCTCGACATTCGCAATTCGCCGTATGTCCGGAACGCCACCCCGGTCATCTACCGCGGCGACCTTCGCCTCGTCAGCGATTACGGCAGCAGCAACGGCTACGTGGATGGCTCCGAGCCGCAGTTCTATGACATCCGTTATCAAGCGGTCGATCAGGGACGCTGGTTCAATTGGGAAGACGAGCGCCAACGCCACAATGTATGCGTGATCGGCAGCGAATTCGTACGCCTTCTATTCCCCGGGCGCCCAGTCATCGGCAGCAGGCTACTGATCAACGGCGTGCCCTTCCAGGTGATTGGCACCATCAAGAAGATCGGCCACGGCAACAACAACGACCAGAATATGCGCCTGGTCATGCCTTTTAGCACCATGTCGATTTACTTCCCGATGCAGGGAGAAGGCAACGCAAAGGCGATCAAATACGTCGCGTACCAACCGATTACGCGGGAGCGCCACGCCGAAGCGAAGAAAGCCGCGCGCGCCATCATTGCCAGGAATCATAACTTCGACCCCGAAACGC
>CAZBCQ010000456.1:0-1790 GCA_964490255.1 uncultured Terriglobales bacterium
ATGCGACCGTGCACGCCCGCTTCTTCGAAGGCTTCGAGAGCGGCGGCCTCTGCATGCGTCAGTCCGGGTTCGGCGCTGCCCTTGGGAAAGGTCCAACGTCCGCCGCGGGTTTCGACCAGCAGGAACTCGATTTCGTCGTCGTGTATGCGATAGCACACAGCGGCCACCTGTTCGCAGTCGCGAAGCCGACGCAGTTGGTCCAGGCGGAAGAAGCGGCCCGGCAACTGAGACTTCCGGCCCGATGATGCACGATTGCTCGTGCGGTTACGATCCTCACTCATTGTCAACAAGAGTGCCTGATCGGAGCCGCTGGTGCCTAGATACAGCTTGGTTCATAGGATGAGCGCGGCCGCATCTCCTTATTCACTTGCGCGGTAGTGGCCGAGAGAAGAGAGTAACTTTCAACTTTCAACCCTGAAACGAATGTGAGGATGCGCAACTTGGAGCACTCTTATTGTCTTCGTTGCAACCGGGAGCTCGATGCCGGACGCAAATCTCTGGCGATTTATATGTTTGCGCAGACGGTGGGAATTCGTCCGCGACAAAAGTCCACGTCGCAGCGCATCGGTTTCTGTCCGCAATGTTCGGTGTCGCTCGCTATGGGACCGCCTCCAGAAGGCGCGCTCAACCTGGTCGCATGGCAGATGCTGCGCAATATTGTGGGCGCCGATCCGGCACTGACGGAAGCGGCCTGGGAATCGATCCACGGTGTGGTGGGACTACTGCCGACGGGGACCGAAGGCACGCGCGAAGGCGAAGGGTCGTTCGAGTTCTGAGAAGTATAGAAGTATAGAAGTTAGAAGTCAGAGGTTCGAAGTCAGAAGTAAGTCAGAAGTCAGTGTGACGCTGGTGCGGCGAGTTCCAACAGCTCCTCGTTTACTGACGCCGGTTCGGGGATAGTGAGCGCTGGCACTGCAGGCTGGGATGCAAAGCGCGGGAGCTTCACGTCCCAAGCAAGGCCGAGCGCCTGCAATACGCGGATGCCATACCAGTTCATGTCAATCTCGTACCAGGCGAGTCCGTGACGCGCCGAGAGCGGGTGCGCATGATGGTTGTTGTGCCAGCCTTCTCCGAACGTAAGCATGGCGATCCAGAAGTTGTTGGTGGAGTCGTCGCCAGTGACGAAGCGCCGCGATCCCCACATGTGCGTGCCGGAGTTGACCAGGTAAGTGGCATGCAGTCCGAAGACGGTGCGGAAGCAGATGCACCAGAGGACGTACGGCCATCCGCCCAGCCCAAATAGCACGACAGCGAGTGTGGCGAGTGGAACCCAGTGCCATTCGCTGATCCACTTGTGAAAACGATCTTTGCGGAGTTCGGGGACGTAGGGCAGCAGTTCGACCGAGCGATTATGGTTGGCTTCGCCAGTGATGATCCATCCGACGTGCGCCCAGAAGCCGCCATCGTGTGGTGAATGCGGATCGCCTTCCTTGTCCGAACGCTGATGATGGATGCGGTGGGTGGCGACCCAGCCGATTGGTCCACCTTGCAGCGCGAGACTGGCGCAGATGGTCAGGAAATACTCGATCCATTTGGGAGTCTTGTATCCGCGATGGGTGAGCAGGCGGTGATAGCCCATGCCGATACCAAGCGATCCGACAACCCACCAGAGCAAAACACTCAGCGCAAGCGCTTTCCAATTGAAGAAGAAGAGAGCCGCGATGGCGCCTACGTGCAGGATCGCGAGAAAGAAAAAGATAACCGGATTAAGACGCTGAGTAAAAGTGCGGTCGCGCGCGAGCACAGACAATGGTTGATTCCTGATGATGTGTCTTCATTCGAACATAGGC
>CAZBCQ010000457.1:0-1782 GCA_964490255.1 uncultured Terriglobales bacterium
TTCGCGGAACGCGAATTCCGGTGTTCCTGATTGCGGACATGATCGAACAAGGCACCCCGCTCAAGGAGGTTCGAGAAGGCTACCCTTCATTGTCGCCGGAAATGGTGGAACATGCGCGCATTTTCGCCGCGACACATCCGAAGCGCGGTCGGCCTCCGGTGCAGCCCTGGTCGGGGAAGAAGCCAGTACGTCGTAAGAAGGACAAACTTAATCGTGTCGCATGAACGTGGCGCCCAGATCCGACGGTGCGAACTCAACTCCACGAGTTGGAAGCGCACGTGGTCGTCGGCAAGGCCTGCCAGCGAAAGAAATTGGCTTTTGCGCGTTAATTGCTATTCTGTATCTGCCGGAGCGTGGAATGGAATCTTCAATTGAGCAAAAACGGGAGCAACTGGCTCAGCTTTGCCGCCAATACCAGGTACAGCGACTAGCAGTGTTCGGGTCTGCGTTGCGAGAGGATTTCGACCCCGAGCGTAGCGATTTCGATTTTGTCGTCGAGTTTCAACCATTGCCGGCCGGCAGTTACGCGGATACTTACTTCGGCTTGATGGAGGCTCTGGAGCATCTGTTCGAGCGGCGGGTGGAACTGGTTATCGAATCGGCGATCAAGAATCCTTATTTTCGCGAGAGCGTCGCACGCAGCCAGGCTCTGCTCTATGCAGCTTGAGATAAAGAAGTATCTGTACGACATCCAGCAAGCAGCCGACCTTATCGCGCAGTTTACAGTTGGCAAAGAATTCTCCGACTACCAGCGTGAGCCAATGCTGCGGTTGGCGGTGGAGCGGGCATTCGCCATCATCGGCGAAGCGCTGTCGCGGCTGAGCAAGTTGGATCCCTCAGTCGTGGGTCGGATCACCGCATATCAACGCATTATCGCTTTTCGTAACATCCTGATCCATGCATATGCTCAGGTGGATGACCGCATCGTGTGGGACGTCATCGAGACGAAATTGCCCGCACTGCGACGAGAGACCTCGGACCTTCTAACCGAGGGCGAAAGCGAACCATAGTGTGCCCTGGGTGATATTCTTTCTTCGCTTAGCTGAATCGAACAAATCGCTGTTCTTCGATTTCTTGGCAAAGTTTTCCCCTACCTTTTAACTCCTCCTACACTGAGAGGTCTATGAGCACTCACACATGGACAGTCGCGGACGCCAAGGCAAAACTCAGCGAATTGATTGATAAAGCGAAGTCAGAGGGGCCTCAGATGATTACAGAGCACGGTCGCACAACTGCGGTAGTCGTTGCGGCGGAAGAATGGGAACGCAAGGCTGAGCGGAAAAGCAATCTGGCAGAGTTCCTGGCAGCATCCCCCCTACGCCGCTCCGGGCTGACGGTGAAGCGTCTCCCTCTACGTCTGCGCAGGGGTTGAGCTACGAATTTCCTGCTGGACACGAAACTAATATCCGAACCGACCAAGGCCCGCCCCAATGCAATTCATATCGTGCAGTCGCCTTTATTCAAGTAAAGGAGTGAGGAGTCATGCAGAAAGTTTTGCTAATCGGTTACCTTGGCCGCGACCCCGAAGTGAAGTACAGCCAGCAGGGTACGGCCGTAGCGCAGTTCTCCGTTGCGACCACCGAACGGTGGAAGGACAGAAGCGGCGAATTGCAGGAACACACGGAATGGTTTGCCGTGAAAACCTTTGGGCGTCGCGCGGAGATCGCTGGCGAGTACCTCCACAAGGGTAGCCGGGTCTACCTCGAAGGCCGCAAGCGCACCGAATCCTGGGACGACAAGCAGACCGGCGGCAAGCATTACCGCGACTTGGTCTATGTCGAC
>CAZBCQ010000458.1:0-1755 GCA_964490255.1 uncultured Terriglobales bacterium
GC
Source organism: uncultured Terriglobales bacterium (assembly GCA_964490255.1). GTDB lineage: Bacteria > Acidobacteriota > Terriglobia > Terriglobales > Acidobacteriaceae > JAJPJE01. Next base: position 3 of record CAZBCQ010000458.1, read on the forward strand.
ATAATGTTCTTCCACGGCGGTAGTAATGCTGTCGTTCTTCATTCTGTCTCCTTTATGGTTACAAGCCTTGCGACCGGCGCATTCAATGCGCAGCAGCCGGCAGATTCAATTGCGGTATTCAGGATTTGCAGTGCGCTGAGAATTTCCGCGCGCTTCTTCGGAGGAATGGACTCGACGATCTGATGAGTTCTCTGACGCATCAGCTCGTCCAGTTGCTTGCGGGTGCGCCGGCCCTCTGCGGTGATGCGCACCATGGCGGCGCGGCCGTCGGTCTGTGCTCCGCGCACACGCTCCACCAGGCCGCGCGCCTCCAGTTTTTCGAGAACGCGCGTCATCGCGCTGGGAGTAATGCCCGAGCTGGCAGCGAGATCGGAGATCCGAGCGCCTTCCTGCTCCACCAAGGTACGCAGGATCGCACATTGACGCTGGCTCAGTCCTTCGCAGCAGACTTCGTCCGGACCAACCTGCCCGAGTATGCGGGCGAGCCGTTCGAGCTCGTCCCACCACTTCTTTACTACGGCGCTGGTGCCGTTCGTGTTCATGCAACAAGCGTAGGCCAAAATACTTGCATGCGTCAAGCAAATACATCGGAGCCAAGCCAGAGCTTTTCCAAACCGGATGACAGACAGGCGAATAGCAGTCGAAAATACCTGAGAAGGGGGAGACTTCCGTGAAAGACCTAACCATTGCGCTGGCGAATCGCCCAGGCGCGTTAGCCGAAATGGGCGAAGCGCTGGGCCGTGCTGGACTCAGTATCGAGGGCGGCGGAGTATTCGTGGTCAGCGGTGCAGGTGTTGCCCACTTCTTATTTGCCGACGGCGACACTGCGCGCCGCGCCCTTGAATCTGCAGGAATTGCGGTGCTAGCCGAACGCGAGGTCCTGGTGCTGCGCTTGCGGCAGGACGAGCCGGGGCAGTTGGGAAAAATCGCGCGTCGTATGGCGGAGGCCGGCGTCAATATTGAAGTGCTCTATAGCGATCATGCGAACCAGTTGATCATCGTCGTTGATAATCTGGACGCTGGTCGAAAGGTGTCGGACGAGTGGACGCTTAGCTCCGGCGGAGTGAAGAGAGACGATGAAGCAGCACACATATAAGGTTGCAGTGGAGTGGACCGGGAACGACGGAACTGGCACGAGCAATTACAGGGCATATCGGCGCGACCACTCGATTGTGTGCGAAGGCAAGCCGGCCATCCAGGCTTCGAGTGACCCCGCGTTTCGCGGCGATCCGACTCGTTACAACCCAGAAGAGCTTCTGGTGGCGAGTCTCTCCTCGTGCCACATGCTTTGGTACTTGCACCTGTGCGCCGTGAACAAAATAAGCGTGATTGAATATCAGGACGCGGCTGCTGGAACAATGGAGGAACGAGCCGACGGCTCAGGAGCTTTCGTCCGAGTGCTGCTGAGGCCATCTGTAAAGATCCGCGCCGGTGATGATCGCGCGAAAGCAATGGCACTTCACCATGAAGCGCATCGCATGTGCTTCATCGCGAACTCGGTGAACTTCCCGGTGGAGGTGGAAGCGGAGCTCGCCGAAGTTCGGACAGAAACAGCAACGGCGCGTTCTCCGGCGGATTGAGCAATCTGCTCGGATTCAGCCAGTCGACAATTGAGCCAGATTGAGCGACTCGGCGACTTGGGTAGTAGGTCAGCGAATTGAGCAAGATTGGCGCAAGGCGCGAGCTATGCGATACTTGAGTTCGCCTACCTAAGCCGGGATGGCGGAACTGGCAGACGCAGCGGACTCAAAAT
>CAZBCQ010000459.1:0-1744 GCA_964490255.1 uncultured Terriglobales bacterium
AGGGCGCGGGCGCGGACGCGAGTGGGAAAGATTTCGCTGGCGATAATTCCTGAACCGGAGAAAAAGCCCGTGCCGAAAAAAGCGACGCCTGCGCCGAGAATGAGTACCGATAAGGGATTTCGCGCGCGAGCATAGATGGGCACAATGCCCGCCGCACATAGCAGATACAGCAGGAAGGCGCGCTTGCGTCCGAGTCGGTCGGCGAACCATCCGAAGGTCAGATAGCCGGGAAACATCCCGCACAGATTCAGGAAGACAAGCAGGCCGGTGGTATTCATCACGCTGAATCCGCGGCCTCCTTGTGACACCGGCAGTGACAAGTAGGGTGGAATCCAGGTGAAAAGCCCCCACCACGCAAAGAGTCCGAAGAAGTTCATGAAGAGAAGCGCGAGAGTGGAGCGGAAGTATCCCGGAGAGAATAGCTCCCAAAAGCTGCTCTCGCTCTGCTGTGATAACGCGCTGCCCGCCTTCCACAATTCGGGTTCGGGTACGTCTTTGCGAATCCACAGCGTGACAAATGCAGGCAGAATGCCGACAAAGAAGACGGCGCGCCAGTTGAACCTGTGCAGCAGAATTCCGCTGACCAGTGCTGCTGCTGCATAGCCAATCGCCCAGGAGCTTTGGACGACGGAGAGCGCACGGGCTCGCAATTCGTTCGGCCAGGTTTCCGCGACGAGTGTTGCTCCGGTATTCCATTCGCCGCCCATGCCGAGTCCGAGAAGAAAGCGGAAGCAGGCGAGCATCAGCAGGGAGGTGGAGAATCCCGACGCAAACGAAAATACCGAGTACGTCAGGATGCTGAATATCAGCGCCCGCGCGCGGCCGATGCGGTCGGCGATGAAGCCGAAGAGCACGCCGCCAATGCCGGAGGCGAGTAGCGTCAGCGTGTTCAGCAGTCCGGCTTGTGACTTCGTGATGCCAAGGTCGCGCATGATGTAGGCGATAACCATCGCATACAGCATTACGTCGAACGCATCGAGCATCCAGCCGAGGGCAGCGGCCAAAAGCGTGCGGCGCTGAATTGGCGTGACGGCGCGAAAGAAAGCAGGTGCCGGTGCCGTGGGCATTGGGCGCCGATTTTATCATCCGCATTGCAAGTTCCTCTCGTTCACGCCTTCTATAATGTGCGGGTGCTGCGACCAACCACGCCGGTGTTGCTGCTGTTCCTATTTGTGGCCGCGTTTGCGCGTCTGCACGCCACGGGGCAGCAATTCGCGATCACGACGAGCGGATTGCCCAATGGAGTCGTCGGAGACCACTACGAGTTCGAGTTGCAATCCAACAATGGTCTGGCTCCGATCAGCTGGCAGGTTTCCGATGGGCAACTCCCGCCGGGACTGAGACTCGATCCCAAGGCCGGCGTGATCGTAGGAGAGCCAACCCAAATCGGCACGTATGTGTTCACGGTGCATGCCAGCGATCAGAGCAATTCGACAGTCAGTCGCCGTTATGTCGTCAACATCGGAACGCGAACCCTAAACATTGTCTGGAAGGAATATCCGAAAGTTGAGAGCACGGCCATCAACGGCGGAGTTGAGGTCTCGAATCCGAGTAACGATGCCTACGACCTCACCGTGATCATTGTGGCCGTCGACGAGCACCAGAAGGCATGGGCTCTGGGCTATCAGCATTTCGATTTTCCTGCGGGAACCCGTCAGCAGATTCCGTTCGGCGCGACTCTTCCGGACGGCAGCTACGTAGTGCATGCCGATGCCGTGGGCGAGATCGCAGCCAAGGATGTAAT
>CAZBCQ010000460.1:0-1703 GCA_964490255.1 uncultured Terriglobales bacterium
CTTCCGAGCGCAGCGAGGATTTCTGTTGCGACGGCGTCGTCGCACTCCCTCGGTTCTAGTCCTTGTTCACAAACCATCCATCACAGGATTGACGCTTTCTAGTCATAGCGGGAAAATACCAGCCCGCGCTTCGTCGGAGGATGGTATGCGTCGACAACTAACTATTGCATTCCTGCTTTGCATTGCGCCCGTCATCTGTTTTGCGCAGCAGAGTTCACACAAACTCTCCGATTATGTCGGTACATGGCAGGCGAACTTCCACAGCACGCCGTTCATAACTATCAATCTGGTAGAAAAAAACGGCCATCTGACTGGAACGGCGAGCTTCGGCGACATTTATGCCGATCCGAACGGCGAAATCACCAGTGTGGAAGCCCCAGCCGCCGAATCGCCTATCCTTAGTAGCCGTCTGCTTCAGACTGGTGACTTGGAACTCACGTCACGCGGAGACGATCCCGGTGACACGATCACGGTAGTGTTGGAACTCACCGGTGCCAAAAGTGGTTCTGTCCGATTCGGCGTCGCAATGGGTCACGACGCACGGGTAGTCAAACCTATGCCCGTGCAGAGAATAGAGCCCAAATCCTGAACATTTGTTGCGACATACCAGAATCCGACTGAGTGCTTGTTAGTGTGTGTAATTGCCACTCACAATCCGATTACTAGTGATAAGCGGATTTCCCAACACCTATTGCTTTACTGCCCATCGTAATAGCTTCCGCATTGCCGACAATTCGGAATTGATGCGCGACGCGGTTCTACCGGAAGTGCTTGAGGAAGTCCTCAAGGACGTTTTCGACTTTGTCCTTGGTGTTTAGGAGTTGCAGCATGTGATGGGACCGTTCGTTGATGAGGTAGGGAGCCGCAGAGAACCATCCGCCGTCAACCACAATGTCCGTGCCAGTGATGTAGGAAGACTCGTCGCTGGCCAAGAACAGGGCCGTGTACGCGATCTCCTCCGCCTTCCCGCTCCTGCGCAGCAGGACGGTGTTTTTCATGACGCTCGACTGCATCTTTTTAATAAGCGGGTTCGACTGCATCGACGAGGTCATGTCGGTTTCGATCCAGCCCGGCTGGATGACATTCGAGCGTATGCCCCAGTCGGCGTAGATGTAGGCCGCCGACCGCGACAATCCCTCAAGGGCCCACTTCGAGGCAGAGTACCCGGTGCTGAAGTTGCCGGTGATACCGGCGACCGACCCGATGTTGACGATTGAGCCTCCACCGGAGTCCCTGATTAGTGGCGCGCAGGTCTGGATCGCGCGCACGGTGCTGGTGACGTTGGTCTCAAAAATCTTGTTCCATTCATCGAGGTCAATGTCCGGGAATCTGACAAGGGCGTTGCTGCCGACGATGTTCATCAGCACGTGCAGCGCCCCAGCTTGCTCCTTGACTTGCGCGACTGCGGCGTCCCACTGATCCTGACTGAGCACATCGAGTTCGACAAAGTGTGCCTTGCCGCCAGAACCGTTGATTTCTGAAACCACGGCGTTTCCGCGGTCGGGGTTACGGCCAGCAACGAAGACCGTCGCGCCCTCTCGTGCAAACAATCGGGCTGAGGCGCGGCCCATGCCTCCGTAGCCGCCGGTGATCAATGCAACCTTGTTCTCCAGCCTCATGACGCAGCCTCCGACACCATCACCGCGAAGTCCAATAATAGTGATTCAGAGGTCTGTTTGCGATTAGTGTTGATAACGGGCGTT
>CAZBCQ010000461.1:0-1653 GCA_964490255.1 uncultured Terriglobales bacterium
GTGAGATCTGGCGGCATGTCCACGTAGTCACGATTTGGACCGCCGACGAATTTTTCCATCAGAATACGAGTGAGCGCGACCGAGGTGCGCGATGACGTGTCGAGAGCGATGCTGCGCACGTCTTTCCAAGGCATTTTGCAGGCGAGAACGATAGAGCGCACGGCGTCGCGAGCGGCGATCGTAGCATTAGGAATGATCACCAGGTTCGGAATGGACGCGTAGGTGATCGAGGGAATGATGCCGATGTCGGCCGTACCTGCGCGAAGCTGCTCTGCGCATTGTGAGGGCACGGTGTACGCAAACTCAAAATCTGGCTGCTTGCCTGGATCAGCCGGACCGGCATAGTTCTTGCCCAGCACCGGAGTCTGCCCGTGTTCGAAGTCCCACATGAGAGGAGCGGTGTTGAGGTAGGAAATGGCAGAGATCCGCAGCGGCCGCATGACGAGGGTCATTCTAACAAAGGGATGAGACCTGCTTCCTTGCGAAGTTTTGTGCCGTGTGTGTAGAGTCCGCTTTCATTCTGCGGAACGAGGAAAACGGGCCATGGTGCAAGGAATTGCTACGGAACAGAGTTACTGGGTTGCGCTGACACTCACCCCCGGACTGGGCCCCACCCGGTCACGTAAGCTGCTCGATCATTTCGGCGACGTAGCCCACGTCTTTCAGGCGAGTTTGACCGAACTGGAAGCGGCGGGATTGCCGGCTGTGTCGGCACAATTTCTTGCGAATGGGGAGGCGCTGGGGAAGGCCGAAGACGAATTGGTGAAGGCGCGCGATGCGGGCGCGACAGCAGTTACGCAGGCGGATAAGGATTATCCGGAGCGGCTGAAGGAAATCTACGATCCGCCGCTGGTGCTGTATGTACGTGGAGATACTGGGGTTCTGGCGCGGGCGGGAATTGCGGTGGTAGGGACGCGGCATCCGACGCCTTACGGCACGGGTATGGCTGGAAGGCTCGCCTGCGACCTTTCGGGGCATGGCGTCATCATTATTAGTGGAATGGCCCGTGGGGTGGACACCGCAGCCCACCGCGGCGCCCTGGAAGCTAAGGGCAAAACGATCGCTGTTTTCGGCACGGGCGTCGACGTTACTTATCCGCGCGAGAACCAGAAACTTTCCGAACAAATTGTGGCCACAGGCGGAGCGCTGATCAGCGAATTCCCGATGGGCACGTTTGCGGCTCCGCAGAACTTTCCCATCCGCAATCGGATCATCAGTGGAATGTCGATTGGCGTGCTCGTGATCGAAGCGGGTGAGTACAGCGGCACGAGAATCACGGCACGTTGTGCGTTGGAACAGAGCCGCGAGGTTTTTGCTGTCCCGGGAAATGTCACCAACAAGCTCTCGTGGGGACCTAACACCCTGATAAAGCAGGGCGCTAAGCTGGTCGCGACCTGGGAAGACGTGTGGGAGGAATTGCCTTCGCAGGTACGACTGGAGTTGGAGCCCGTGGCGGCTTCTGCAACGGAACGACCTCCAGAAGCATCCTTGTTCGACGAGACGCTCTCTCCGAACGAGAAGAAAGTATTTGCCCTGCTGCGTGCGGATGAAATGACGCACATTGATGAACTGATGGAAAGACTCGCTCCGATGTCGTCCTCGGAAGTATTCGCGGCGCTGTTCGAGTTGGAACTGGCGTCGAAGATACGGCAG
>CAZBCQ010000462.1:0-1650 GCA_964490255.1 uncultured Terriglobales bacterium
GTGGCCATGTCGTCGAGCTCTTTCAGCCGCTTCACCGATTTCTGCACGGTGACCCAGTTTGTGAGCAGGCCACCCAGCCAGCGGTTGTTCACGTAGAACATGCCGCAACGCTGTGCTTCTTCGGCAATCGCATCCTGCGCCTGGCGCTTGGTTCCAACGAAGAGAACGGTCCGGTTTTCGGCGGCGGTGTCACGCACGAAATTGGACGCCTCTTTGAACATCTTCAGCGTCTTCTGCAGGTCGATGATGTAAATGCCATTGCGCTCTCCGAAGATGTATTCCTTCATCTTGGGATTCCAGCGCTTCGTTTGGTGCCCGAAGTGGACTCCAGCTTCGAGCAACTCTTTCATGCTGATGTTAGCCAAACAACCTCCTCTTTGGATTGCATCCTCCGCGGCGTCATCTCGCGATGATCGGAGCGCTCGGGATTACATTTCCCGTCCCGCGAACCCTGTGTAGGACAGACGATCCGTCTGCCCGATTCGGGGTGCGGGAAGAATTTGGTCCGTATATTTCCAAACTTCGCCGCCCGGACCATCGGCCGCGAAGGTGAAATCGTATGGAGCAACATGGTGCGAACGTCGAATCGCACCGCGCGGGCGAGGGAGGTCGCCCACGCCACAAAACTTAACGCTTCGAGAACTGGAACCGCTTGCGGGCGCCCTTCTGTCCGTACTTCTTGCGCTCTTTCCCACGCGCATCGCGCGTCAGCAAACCAGCCGCCTTCAGCTTCCCGCGAAGCTCGGCATTGAACTCCAGCAGCGCGCGGGCAGTACCCATCTTAACCGCGCCTGCTTGTCCATCCACTCCGCCGCCTGAAACCGTGATCACGGCGTTCAAGCTGCCGGTGGTCTCGGAGAGCACAAGTGCCTCCTTGGCCTCTACGCGCTGGCTTACCGTGACGAAGTACTCGTCAAACGGACGGCCGTTAATCTTGATATCGCCATTGCCCGGGCGGAGGAAGACGCGCGCGATTGCCGACTTGCGCCGTCCGGTACCGTAATATTCAACCTGTTCTGCCATTCTTAACCTTCAGCTCCGGCCGAAACCTGGAGCAAATCTTATTTGGGTGGCCGGTCCTTGCGCAGCAAGGGACGGACTACGAAACTTGTGCGACTGCTACGGGCTGCTGTGCCTGGTGCGGATGCTTGTCTCCGCGATAGACCTTCAGCTTTTTGCCCATCGCGCGGCCCAGCTTTGACTTGGGCAGCATCCCCAGGATGGCCTGCTGCACGATCGCTTCTGGCCTCCGGTTCAGCAGCTTCACGAACTCTTCTTCCCGCAGACCACCCGGATACCCGGTGTAGCGGCGATATACCTTCGACTCGGCCTTCAGGCCCGTGAGCTTCACCTTCTCGGCGTTGACCACGACGACGTGATCACCGGTGTCGAGGAACGGTGTGTAGCGAGGGCTATTCTTGCCTGCCAGAATACGGGCAGCACGCGTCGCCAGGCGACCGAGGGTCTGCCCAGAGGCGTCGATGACGTACCACTTGCGAACAATTTCCCCCTTGGGGAAATACGTTGACATCAGAACTCTCCCAGAATATTGATTCGTCCAGAAGAACCGCTGAGTTACAGCCCCGTCACAACGAGGGGACACTCGGGGCGGACCATTGCGGGACAACGAAACCACAAGCATAGCTTAGG
>CAZBCQ010000463.1:0-1635 GCA_964490255.1 uncultured Terriglobales bacterium
GAAAGCCATTTGCTTTCGACATGAAACGGATGCTCCAGCGTGAAGCCATAGATCAGGCCGCCGAGAAGAGCGATGGGCGGTGATACCAGCCCGCTTGCGGCGAGAATGATTCCGACGAAGAAGATGTTCTTGTTCACATGACGAGTCTGGCGGACGCGACCGGTTGCCGTCCAAGCAGTAATTCCAATGAGCGATTAGCTGTACTTATCGGCTTAAATGCCGCGACGGGGCTTGGTTTTGGAAGGACGAGCGAAAATCTGCGCCCGATCGAGAACGAATCGGCGAAAAACCCCGGCTGCTCCTTGCGGCTCTGGTCCCGTGCGCGAGACCAGCGTGAATTGACGTGTGGCCTCCACGCCGGCAACGTTTGCGATCTTCAATGCATGCAACTCCAGCTCTTTCGCAATCGCACGTCGAGGGACGAATCCAATACCCAGGCCCGCTTCTACCCCAGATTTAATGGCTTCGGTGGAATCGAGATCGATGACGTTGCGGAAAGCCTTCAGGCGAAGACCTGCTTTCGCCAGCGCCATTTCGACTACCTGGCGCGAACCTGAGCCGCCTTCCCGCATCAGAAGCCGATTCGCAAGCAGCTGCTCACCGGAGAGACGGTCGAACTCGAAACTGGGCGGCACAATCAGGACCAGTTCGTCTTCCATAAATGGCTCGCTGCGCACTGCCCGGCTGCCGGCTGGTCCTTCGATCAGACCGACTGATGTTTTGCCATCAAGAACCATCTGGACGATTTCGCTGGTATTTCCGCTGAGGATCTCAACGCGTACTCGGGCATTTTCTCCGAGGAATGCGCCCAGCAGCCATGGGAGCACATACTGCGCAATGGTGGTCGACGCTCCGATGGATAGGTCGCCAGAAAGGTTTCCTTCCGCCGCGCCGAGCACCTTTTCAGCTTCAGCAGCCAAAGCCGCCATCTGCTTGGCATATCCAAGCAGCAGTTGTCCCTGAGTTGTGAGCGAAATGCCTCGGGCGGAACGGTCGAAGAGACGGGCGCCGAGTACGTCTTCCAGGGCTTTGATTTGCAGTGTGACAGCCGGCTGGGTGAGTAGAAGGTGTTCCGCCGCTTTGCGAAAGCTCAGGTGTTCGGCAACGGCGCGAAACACCCGCAAGCGAAAGTTTTCAAGCTGTGACACAGTTGATCTTCATTAAGCAGTCTTGCGGATTCTTGCGTGCAATGCCTCGGCCACACCAACCGCCGCCAGCGCTACCACGACGTGCACAATCTGAATCAGCCCAATCTGAGAGCCGAACTTCAGAGGGAATTGCTTGATCCCGATCACCGGAAGCAGAACCGCGAGGATGAGACCGATCACGCCGATTCCGAAGTCGCGCTTCACGCAAGCCATGATAGCCAGGATGGCCACACAGATGGCAACCAGGAATCCGAATCCGATGTGCATCGGCAGATATTGCAGGTGCACACTTGTCACCAAGACACCGAGCACAAGCTCTACGATGAAGAATATGCGGACAATCATGACCAGGATCTTTGCGAATTTCGCCAACGGTTCCTCCGTGCGACCGAGCAGCCACCTACCTGCTAATGAACTGAACCACTGAAAGGCTGAATAACTGACCGACTAGAATAGCCGATTCTGCGGCTGTCCCGGCTTGATGTTG
>CAZBCQ010000464.1:0-1630 GCA_964490255.1 uncultured Terriglobales bacterium
CCTCTCATTCTGCCACGGAAACGTTGGCTCCCCTCGGCACGCTGGATCAGCCGCAGACGACTGTGGATCGCACCGCCTGCGGTCGCGGAGGACTGCAAGATGACAGATCAGCGAGACGAATTTGCAACCGGGGAAAACGACCGAGCGGAAACGGCGGTCGAAGCACTCCGCAGAAGACGTCGACTGCAGCTGAATAGCAGAGCGGCTTCCCGTGAGGAACTGGAGGCTCGATACGGCCAGGTCTGGGCCCCCAACGACTTGTCCTCCGAGTTCGAGGTAGTCGGCTTCGCGGCACCGTACGTGGTCGTGCGGCGGAAGCAGAATGGAACAATGGGCAGCCTCGAGTTTCAGCACCATCCCCGTTTCTACTTCAACTTCGAACCAGATCAGCCGGCTTAGGCAATTGATCGGGTCCATCTACCCGCACTGAATCCCCGAAAAGCCAAGAAAGCAGGAGAGAGTATGAGCGCCCTGGACAGCGTCCTTGCCGATCTCGTCGAAGCGGACCGAGAGTGCGCTTACGTGACCGTAAAAAGAGAACCCCTCGAAACTCTGATTGCTGAATGGCTGAGTCGTGGGGATCAGATTTCCCTGCTCTGCCGCCTGGTTGCGCGGACGCAAAACGAGCTTGCAGCGGTGTGGCCAGCCGTCCCCGCATTGCTACAACCTGGCCGACAGTCGCTGGAGGCAATGTTGCGGGAACTCAGTTCCGCAACCGCACAACTGACCACGACCATCGCCCATCACCGACACGCCGTACGCCAGGAACTGGCTGCACGGCTGAAGCACGCTCTGCGCTCTGCCATCGCTGAAATCCATGAGCACGTCGTAGATGCCTTGTTGAAGGGAGACCGTGAGCTCGCCGAGCGGCTTGAGTCGGAACGCCAGACGGTGCAGATCGTGATCAGTGCTATCGACGCGACGGTTAATCGGCTCATGGCACAAGAATTGGCGAAGGCCAACCAGGAGGGTGGAAAGAATGCCGCACCATCAAACTAGCCCGCAATCTGACGGTCACCTGTCAGCCATCGAGATGCTTCTCGATGTGATCAATGACGCGAATCGCATCTTCGCCGGACGCCATAATTGGCAATCGCCGGCAACGACCGAACACGATCGCCAACAGTTCGTTTCGCGCTGCTGCGATTGGTGGAACTATCTTGTGTGCCCCGCCATGGATCGCTGCGGGGCCGTATGGAACGAAGCGCAGCAGCGTTTCGAAATAGGGGCGCACGACAACTCGGACATATCGTAGCCCCCTGAATTCCCCCACACCCATTCGTGATCGGAGCCCACCGATGGAGAAGCTCGAAACCATCCATGACTACCTGCGCCACCACTCGGACGAGATCGGCGATCGGATTCTCGCGTCGTATCCGGCGCTCTATGGCGCCGAGGAACCTGCGTCTCCCCTGCTAGGCAGAATGCTGCGCATGCCCTATCCGGCGCAGACGATCGCGATCATGGGCGTGAGCCGCCGCTGGCAGCAGGCGCGCAACGCCAACGTCGTCGCTGAGTGTGGCGCGGGAAAAACCCTGATCGCACTGGCAAGCATGCTCGTGCACAGCGCAGGCCAGCGCTTCACAGGATTGGTCATGGCTCCTCCCCACCTGGTGGAGAAATGGGCCCG
>CAZBCQ010000465.1:0-1575 GCA_964490255.1 uncultured Terriglobales bacterium
CCGTGCAGCTGGATGGTGTCGTTCACATACGGATCGATGGACGGATCGTGCTCGAGCACTTTGCCGGAATAGTCCACCGTGAGAATGTCCGCCCGAGTCAACGTGGCGAATGACGGACCGAACCGATTCACCAGCATGCGATTTTCGCCAATGCTGACGCTGAGATGCCCGGCGTTGGCCACACTCAATCCGGCACGAAACAGAACCCGCGCTGCGCAACAGAGATCAAACTTGATGGCTTCCGACATGAGTCCTCCCCCAGAGGGCGAACAGTATATGCCGGAAATGCCAACCAGAAAACCACAGCAAAAAGGCCGGGCGCTCACTCCCCCGCGAGCGTCCGGCCAATTGGGAACCTCATCAGGAGGCTGCCAAAACTGGTGACAGTATGTGGCCATCTCGTTGCGAAACGAGCAACTTTCTTCGTTATCCCGTCAGGAGCGTTCCCAGATCGGAACCTCAGCGTGGTGGCCGGTCAATCCGCCGCTTCGCTGATCGTTGCTCTTCGCTGGATCGCCGGCACGATCTCCGAAAACAGCATTGCCAAGACGATCACGGCGCCTCCCAGCAACTGTGTTGGACGCATCGCCTCATGCAGCCAGAAGATGGATATCACGGCCGCTGCAACCGGCTCGGACGTAAACATCACCGCGGCTTCGGTGGAGGTCAAGTGCGCCTGCATCGTGTTCTGTGCCCAGAAGCAGAAGACGGTGGCGAGCGCCGCAATGTAGGCGATGGCCGCGAGAACGTCCGGTTTGCGCAGCGCTGAGACCAGGTTCTGGAAGCCATAAGCTCCGGGCAAAACCGCCGTGATCAGCGCGGAGAGAATTCCGACGACCGCGACTTGCACGGTCAGCAGAATCCACGTGTTCGAGCGCCGGTTGTAGCGCGTGGTCAGGACGATCTGCACTCCGCACAGCACCGAACAGAGCAGAGTTTCGAAGTCGCCGCGGTTCCAGCCGCCCCAAGGCTGCCCGGGAACGTGGACCAGCGCGTACAAACCAAGGCTTGCGATCAGCGCGCCAGCCGCGTGTTGCCAGCGAACGTGTTCACCCCAAATGGTCGCGACCAGCGGCGTGAACATCACGTAAAGCCCGGTGATGAAGGCCGACTTCGCCGTGGTCGTATAGCGAAGCCCGTCGACCTGCAGCCAGAAGATCGCTGTCAGGATGAGCCCCAGCCACACGCCTTCCAGCACCGCTCGTCGATTCCACGGCACATGCATGAACCACGCGATTATGGCGAGTGCGACGGCAGCGATCAGAAAGCGCAGGCTGAGCAGAGCGCCAACAGACAAGCCGCCGCGCAACGCGTGCTGCATGGCGGCGAAACTGGCTCCCCAAATCGAGCCGGCGACAACGATGGTCGATGCGGCGATCGGGCGCGGAATGTGATTTCGGGTCGTCACCATTTGGTTACGATTTACCAGGACAGATGGAAATAACCGTCATTGCGATGCAGATGGACATCCATGCAGAACAGTTCGGAGAGCGCGCTCGCCGAGAGCACTTCTTCTTTCGGACCGTCGCGGAAGATCTGTCCGTCGCGCATCAGCACCACGCGCGTGATTTCGGG
>CAZBCQ010000466.1:0-1574 GCA_964490255.1 uncultured Terriglobales bacterium
GGGCCATTCCAGGCGACTCCAAAGACTTTTCCAGAAGGAGAGACAAATTCGCGTACCGCCGTTCCTTCTGCCGCTTTCATTTCGTGCACGCTGTAATTAGCGGTGCGCGAGACGTTAATACTGGCTTTCATGTGCGCCTGGTCGGATTGCACGGAAGAAACGTCCTCGCCGAGAGTTGCGAAAACAGGTAAGGCAAAGGCAAGCAAGAACAGCGCTGAGAATACCAATCCGCGCTGGGACCATTCACTTGTGATGGATCTCATGAGTTCCATTTCCGATCTTCTCCCGACACACTCAGCCGGGTCAGGGTGAAACAAAGTAGATCGTTTCAGTCTGAACTGTGTAACACGGCCAATCAAGCTAAGTTGCTATGTTCTTCAGGTCCGGTACTTTCGTGTTCCTTTTTTGGATGCATGTTGCGGAGGTGATGAAGAGGATCCAGCGGAGCGGGCCGATGCAGGTTAGACGACAAGGTAAGTTTCAGGATTACTGGAGAATTCCGCCAGCGACCTTGTACACTGCTTGGCGCTCATGAAACCAGGACTGAAGTGCGATCGCTACTTCCTTGTGGTTTGCCTTCTCACAACTTTCGTCTCGATGGTTGCACAGCAACCGCCTCCAGAAGTTAAGTCACCCGAAGTGAACGCAGATCGGACCGTGACCTTCCGCTTTCTTGATTCGGGAGCGCAGAAAGTAACTGTGAACGTGGAAGGCGCCAAGCCGCTGGAGATGACGAAGGACGCGCAGGGGGTCTGGTCGGCGACAACTCCAGCCATGGAACCGGAACTGTACGGCTACTCATTTGACGCAGACGGCGTACACCTGATCGACCCGAACAACACACAGATCAAGACGAACCTGTTGAACCTGTCGAATATGGTGCTGGTGCCCGGTGCCCCGCCGCAACCGTGGGAAGTGCAGGACATTCCGCACGGGAACGTTGATCACCACTTCTACCACTCCGGCATTGTTGGTGACAATCGTGACTACTACGTCTACACGCCTCCGAATTATGATCCAAAAGCGAAGACAAAGTATCCCGTGCTGTACCTGCTGCACGGCTACAGCGATGGCGCAGATGGATGGACTGCGGTGGGCAAGGCGAATTACATCCTCGACGCGCTAATCGCACAGGGGAAGGCGAAGCCCATGATCGTAGTGATGCCGCTGGGCTACGGCGCCCCAGAGATTCTGAAATACGGATGGCAGATACGCGAGCATCTCGACCTCATGCAGAAGAACTTCGGCAAATTCCGCCAGATGCTGGTAACCGAACTGATGCCGCGGGTGGAGAAAGAATATCGTATCTCGACCAAACGAACCGATCACGCGATTGCGGGGCTGTCGATGGGCGGCTCGGAGTCGCTGCTGACAGGGCTGAATAATCTCGACAAGTTCGCCTGGATTGGGGCGTTCAGCTCGGGCGGGCTTTCGGAAAGCTTCGACAAAGATTTCCCGAACCTCGACGCGAAAGCGAATTCTCAGATCAAGCTGCTGTGGATCGCGTGCGGCACGGAAGATCATCTCATCGAATTGAATCGCAAATTGAAAGCATGGCTAAAGACCAAAGACGT
>CAZBCQ010000467.1:0-1573 GCA_964490255.1 uncultured Terriglobales bacterium
GTGAACTGCACCAACTTATGAACGTTGACGCGCACGCGAGCTTCTTCTACAGGAGTGAGTTCGATGTCCTCATAAAGGAAGGGACTATCGAGCCCGAAGTCGATTTGCACATGCCCGTTCTGCTGGTAACTGCCATCGTCGAAGTCGGTGCCGTTCGCGATAATGCGGACCAGAGATGGCGCCAGCGACCACTGATTGGTCTCTTCACTGGGAGACCAGAGATCCCAGTACACCTCGAAGATGTAGGCATAATCGGTGTGAAGAAGATCGCCGGCCATGGCGACGCCTTGTTCGGGGTCGAGTCCCGGGCGAAATCTGCGCTCGAGAATGCTGGCCTCTTTCCATGAGACTGGCTGCACGATGACGCCGGCAACTCCGGGCCGTGTCTGCGAGTAGGGAAATTGTTTCAGGATGGAAAGCGTGCGCGGCAACATTTCCGAAGCGGCAAAGTTCGGAAACCATACGGTGAGATAAAGAGGATCGGGCATAGGAGTTCCACTCGAGGCGGGACGGCTCACCCCACAACCGATTGTAAATGGCGAGGCCAGTTTTCGACGAGGCGCTGAGTTCTGCTATGTTGCAGAGGAGGCAAGGCACTTGCGAATTGCGATTACAGGCGCTACGGGACGATTCGGTCAAGGTTTACAGATATCGATGAAGGCGAGGCATACAGTCTTTCCATTGGGGCATGCAGACATTGACATTACGAATGCGGAGGACGTCGAGCGCGTGCTCGCGAACATCCAACCTCAGGTGATTGTTCACGCTGCGGCATTGCCTGATATTGATTACTGTGAAATGCATCCTGTGGAAGCGCAGAGAGTCAACGTGGATGGAACGCGCAATGTCGTCAGCGCTGCGCGGAAGCTTGGAGCAGGAGTGGTGCACATCTCAACTGATGCCGTGTTTGATGGCAAGAAGGGTGCACCTTACGTGGAAACCGACTCGACCAATCCGATTAGCGTTTATGGACGCAGCAAACTTGCCGCTGAAGAAGTGGTAAAGGAGTACGAGAAGCGCTGGATCTTTCGCGTGTCGGTATTATTCGGGCCCGGCAAAGAGAATTTCGTGAGCAAGGCGATCCAGCAGGTACGCGAAGGTGTGGCGCACGAAGTTGCGTCCGATCAGCTTGGATCTGCAACGTACACGCTCGATGCTGGAGGCAAGATTTTAGAAGTGGTGGAAGCGAAGGCGTATGGGCTGTATCACCTGTGCAACTCCGGTCCATGCACGCGCATGGATTTGGCGAAACAGGCAGTTGCCGACGCGGGCTTAAATCCGGGACTGGTGAAGGGAATGCCGACCGCGTCGATGAAACGACCGGGACCGAGGGTTAAGTATGCGGTGATGGAAATGGCCGTGTTGCGAGAGCGTGGATTCGAAGCACCGCGACGATGGCAAGAAGCATTGCGCGACTATGTGAACACGTATGTTGAGGGCACAAAACAGTGAGTCTGCTTTGACCTTTGGCGTAACGGCTGATAACATCGAAAGTTCGACTGGCGTAGCCTTCCTGATAAGCGTCCCCGTCGTCTAGCCCGGCCTAGGACATCGCCCTTTCACGGCGGTAACA
>CAZBCQ010000468.1:0-1557 GCA_964490255.1 uncultured Terriglobales bacterium
CGCCAGGACATCTTTTGTAGTAGTTGTAGTTCGGCTTCAACATCCCCGCGCTTGGGGTCAAACAAGGCAGCGCAAGCGCTGGAGCCGATGGAATGCTTTCAACAACCCCGTTTGGTGCGACTAACGCACTGGACTGAAGGCGAGAAGAGAAATTGGCAACCACATTGGCAGCATGTTCGCTGGACAATTATCTTGTCCTGCCCGATCACACAATGGATGAGCGAATCGCCGCCGCCCGCAAAGAACTGGGCCGCGATGTCGTTATCCTTGGTCATCATTATCAGCGCGACGAAGTCATTCGCTTTGCCGACTACACGGGAGATTCCTACAAACTCTCGCAGGAGGCAGCTAAGGCACGGGGGAAATACATCGTTTTCTGCGGCGTGCACTTCATGGCGGAAAGCGCCGATGTGCTCAGCCGTCCGGGGCAGATGACGGTTCTGCCTGACCTGAACGCCGGATGCTCAATGGCCGACATGGCCGAAATTACGCAGGTGGAAGATTGCTGGGATCAACTGGTCGCGATGGGACTGACCACCGATTCCGGGGAAGGCATCACGCCGATCACGTATATGAATTCCACTGCGGCGATCAAAGCCTTTTGCGGCGAGCGCGGTGGGTTGGTGTGCACGTCGAGCAACGCCGGCAGCGCGTTCAAGTGGGCGTTCGAGAAAAATCAGAAACTGCTTTTCCTTCCTGATCAACATCTGGGCCGCAACACCGGTTATGCGCTGGGAATCCCGCTGAATGAGATGGTGGTTTGGGATCCGTATCAACTGATGGGCGGAGTGACTCCGGAGCGCCTGCGTGCAGCCAAAGCCATTTTGTGGAAGGGCCATTGCTCGGTTCATCAGCGCTTCTTACCCGAGCACGTCGACAAGCTCCGCGCGAAGTTCCCAGATATTCAGGTAGTTGTACATCCGGAATGCCGCTGGGAGGTCTGCCAGAAAGCAGATGGAATCGGATCGACCGAGAAGATCATCAAAATCGTGAAAGACGCCCCGGCCGGTTCCAAATTCGCGATCGGAACAGAAATTCACCTCATTAATCGGCTGGCGAAGACGACTCCGGATAAAATGGTGATAACGCTGGATGATTCGGGGTGCCTATGCACGACCATGTATCGCATTTCCCCGCAGCATCTATGCTGGGCGCTGGAGAACCTGGTCGAAGGTAACGTTGTGAATCGGATCAAGGTGAAGGAAAACGTTAAGCATTGGGCGCGAGTGGCGCTCGATCGGATGCTGGAGATTCAGTAAATATGGCGAATCGCACGTTCACACTCAATCAGGCGCGGGAGTTGCTTCCTGTACTCCAAGGGTTATTGCGCGGAGTACAAGAGAAGAAGCAGCGCATCGAAGAAATTGACCAGAAGTTCCAGGAAGTAAACAGCCGCATTTTGCTCCACGGCGGGCTGCTGGTGGATATCGCACCATATGCGAAGCTGCGTGCGGAGCGGGATAAGCTCGCCGAGGGCATCAAGGATACGGTCAACGAGATCGGCGCCATGGGCGTACAGATCAAGGATCTGGATACGGGACTGCTGGATTTCCCCTG
>CAZBCQ010000469.1:0-1544 GCA_964490255.1 uncultured Terriglobales bacterium
TGGCTTTACGACCGCGTCAGGAAAATCGGCAATCCCAACTTGTGGTCGTACTTCGGACGATACCTCTCGGTGTTGTACATGGAAGCGATATCCACTTTGCGCGGCCCCAGCTTGGGATCGGGGATCGGCACCATCGCATAGCGGCCTTCGTTGATGGCTGACATCAATCCGCTCTTCCCCTCTTGCAGCGCGTCCATTGCCATATTCGCGAACGTGATCGCCACCAGGCGATCAACAAAGTCCGGGCTGCCCGAGCGCAGATCGTACGTCAGATCGCTGACCACGGTCTCGTCGCCGGTCGCCTGCTTGATCTCATCGCTAAGGTCCTCGGCGACGCTCATCTTTTTACGATGACCAAACGCATCCGCTTCGCCGTATTCCTTTACCTTGTAGCCTTCCCACTCCGCGCCTTCGGAAAGGATCACCAGCGAGTAGTTGCTCGGATTGTTCTGCTTATCGCAGATCAGCAATTCGATCAGGCGCTTCAGATCCACCTTGTATTCGGGGATGCAGCAGCGTACCGCCGTCACAAAGGCCGTGTACAGCGCCGTGTATCCGGCATCGCGTCCGAACACGCGGAAGATGCCGATGCGCTCGTGCGAGCCAACTGTAGTTCGCTGCCGCTCTATGGCATCCATGGCGCGCGTGATCGCCGTGGAAAATCCAATGCAGTACTCGGTGTTACGGACGTCGTTGTCCATGGTCTTCGGCACGGCAATTACTTTCATTCCTTGCCGGTCGAGTTCCGCGGCGTAGCTCAGGGTATCGTCGCCGCCGATCGCCACCAGGTAATCGAGCCCCAACGCTTCGATGTTCTTCAGCACCGCAGGTGTCACATCGAAAACCGTGCTGGTCACACCCTTCTTCGTCGACTCTTTGGGCTCGAACTTCTGTCCCGCGAGAACCGGGGGCAGCTTCTTCATTTTGGTGGGATTGGTGCGCGAGCTGTGCAGGTAGGTGCCGCCCGTGCGATCGATGGTGCGTGTGTTCTCGCGGTTGAGAGGCAGGATGTACCGCGAACGGCTGGCCGGATCGTTCAGATCGACGTGCGTCAATCCTTCCCAGCCCCGGCGGATGCCGACCACTTCGCACCCGATTTCCGCCCCTCGGTAGACCACCGACTTGATGACCGAATTCAGTCCGGGGACGTCGCCGCCGCCGGTAAGTATGCCAACGCGCTTCTTTGCCATGGATGACTCCTTTAGTAATTATGAAATGAAAATAAAGCTGAGGTGGAATTCAGAAGCTGATACCAGCCGCTAAACTTGGCCTCTTGCAGCAGGAACTTACATTTTAACTACTCGGGCACAATCCTGTCGCACTTGTTCGTATAAGTGAAGAGAACAGTCGTTCGTGAAGCTACAAAACTTTTAAGCGGTTGCTATCTCTTTTGCCAGTTGAATGCTTTTCCCTCGTGTAAATACCCTCAAACACCCATTTCACCATGCAGTCTCACGTCGAGAACGGCCGCAAGTTGGAGATCAGGAGTTGGAACATGCAATCGAGAAAGGTGCTGAAGGTCTCAGTTTGCGTCGCTCTCACTG
>CAZBCQ010000470.1:0-1511 GCA_964490255.1 uncultured Terriglobales bacterium
CTCGAGGGGCAAAGCAGTTCACTTCCTTCAGACAACCGGAGCGTCTTCGCCCCAAGTTTTCATCGGACCCCTTACCCAGCACCGTGCCATCATTTTGCGTAAATCAGCAGATGAAATGTGCCGGGGACCGGAGTAGGTCTGGGATGGGGATGCTCCGAGTCGGCTGACGCCTGCTTGAACTCGGCCGTGTCGACGAAGATCCGATCAGTTTTAGAATCGAAGCCCATCGTTTTGGCTCCGTACTCTGTCTTCACTTTTTCAAACTCGCTCAGGTGATCAGGCGAGTCCTCGTGGAAAATGTGAACCCAACCTTCTCGCGTGGATACGAATAGAAGATGACTCTGCGGATCAAACACGCTGGCGTCAGCACCCGAACTGATCGGCAGCGTCTGCAGAACCTTCCCATTATCGGCGTCCATCACAGCGAGCATCTGAGGATTCCGTCCAGAAACGAACAGCCGTCGATGCTCGCGATCGATAGCCAATGGAGCGGGCTGTCCCACAGGCGAGATCGGCCAGCGCGATTTAACCGTATGGGTGCGCGAATCAATAGCCACTACTTCGTTTTTGTCCTCCAGGTTGTTGTAGATCATTCCCCGGCCATCAGCCACCGCAAATTCCGGCGCACCGCCGAGATCAATCGTCCCAACCACATTTCCGCTTGCAGGATCGATCACCGTCGAGCTATTGCTATCACCATTGAATGAAAAGACGTTTTTCGAAGCTGGATCGTAAAGGATGCAATCAGCGTCTTTGGCGGCCTTTGCGCTGCCAGTCACCTTCAGCGTCTTCGTGTCAAAGATAATGATCTTGCCTTCTTCTCCATCTGTAATGAACCCACGATTCTGATCCGGGAGCAGCGCGATACCATGGCTCAAGGTCAGGCCGGAGATCTTCCCTGCCAGTGCACCTGTGTCCGCATTAACCACCAGGATTTCGGTGCCGTGGGACAAATAAACCCGCCGCGACGCCGGATCGACCGTAATGTAGTCAAAATACTCGCGACCGCCGGGCGCAGCATCGAAAGCAACTTTCTTGGCCAGATGATATTGCTGCGTATCGGCTGCGGACGCCGCTACGGCGGAAAGCAGCAATACAGAAAAGAGTACGTTCACGCAGGCCGCGGATGAAAATGTCATTGAGTCTCCTCTTTGTTAGGAACGTGACACTACCTTGCCGTTTAGACCGATTTAGCTTCGTGAATCTTTCTAACTTCACAACGTGAATACAACCTGAAAAAATCGAACAGAATTTCTTCCTTCACGCGCAACGCCCGAAGTCTAGCGGGAAACAAGCAGCGTTCCGAAACAATCTTTAACAACTGTTACTCGGTATATGGCAACCAGATCTGCACCCTGTGAATCGGTCAAAACATCGCGCGCGAAAGTCGGTGACGGAACGGCAATCCGTGACTGGCTAGGCGGAATCGCCCCGCCGCACAGACGGTCGATTCCGCCTCAATTTGCCTCCGAAATACATCTCATCCAACAATCGATCCAAGCAGCCGAAAG
>CAZBCQ010000471.1:0-1505 GCA_964490255.1 uncultured Terriglobales bacterium
TCAACGGTTTCGAATACCGGAACATCAAGGCGCAAGGTCGCAAGCGTGCGAAATAGAAGCGCGTCTTTCCAGTTGCTGAACAAAGAATCGCACAATGATCGCGCCTTCCGGATGGAGGCATGCCAGTTTTGCCAGCTAGGTGGAATCGCTTCGAGATGGGTGTAATGCGACAGGCAGGAGGCCGCTGCTTTCAGTCCCCATCCTGGTATTCCCGGATAACCGTCCGCGTTGTCACCGACCACCGCTAGGAAGTCCGGTATTGATTGTGGTGTGACACCAAATTTGGCAACCACTCCCGCTTCATCGCGCAGAATTTCGCGTCTGCGGTCCAGTTGTACCACTCGTGTGCCAGCGACACACTGGCTCAGGTCTTTGTCAGGCGAGCAAATCAGGACTCTTCTTACCCGATCGTCCAGCGCTGCGTTGGCGGCGGCAGAAGCGAGGGCATCATCCGCCTCGTACTCAACCATCGGCCAGACCACCACTCCCATAGCTTTGAGCGAGTCCTCAAGGATCGGAAACTGCGACAGCAATTCCGGAGGCACTCCTTCGCTGGTTTTGTAACCAGGATAGAGATCATTGCGAAACGACTCCACTACGTGATCGGTGGCAACAGCAATGTGTGTTGCACCGTTTTCAATCATGGACAGAACAGAGTTCAAGACACCACGTACCGCTCCGACTTCCTGACCGTTGGCGTCTGAAGCTGGTGGTACAGCGAAGTAATAGCGGAACAACTCATATGTGCCGTCGACTAAATGGACATCCATAATCAGAGCAAAGACGTCTGCACGGGACAAGGCGTCAGTTCAATTGGCGTCGAACAGGCTTCGTCATCGTTCTGGACCGTATTGATGCGAGCACTAACCGGATATCGGGTCATTCGAGAAGCATCAAACGGCCTCAGCAGTTGGCTGATAATCGCAACGCTTGTTATGTTCGGATCTAACCACGAATCGTAGTCGTCCGCAGGAACGATGACCGGCATGCGATTGTGAATGTCGGCTGTTACCGAGTTCGGAGTGGTTGTCAGAATTGAGCAGCTTTCGGTTATTCCACCAGTTGCACTCTTCCACTGATCCCACAGTCCAGCAAACGCAAAGATCTCTCCAGGCCCTACTTCAAAGCAAAACGGCTGCTTCGCTCTTGGCAGTTTCTGCCACTCATAGAAACCATCGGCGGGCATCAGGCAACGCCGAGTGCTGAGAGCTTCTCTGAAGGCTGGTTTGCTTCCGGCGCTTTCGGAGCGCGCGTTGATCATTCCCGTTGCCACCGATGCGTGCTTCGACCAGGACGGGATCAGCCCCCATTGGGCAAGTGACATTCTGCGCGTCGCACCCCCTGGTTGATGCCGAATGGTTAGAACTGATTGGGTGGGCGCGATATTGTAGCGGGGTTCCCACGCTAGATCGCTTGGTTCCACGGCGAAGTAGTCTTCGATCGCCTGTTTTCGCCGCGAGAGTCTATATCTGCCGCACATTCTGGGATTTTATCCCCCGAATCCG